>JAHIKK010000101.1 GCA_018897555.1 Candidatus Omnitrophota bacterium | reverse complement strand
TTACATTTACTAATTCGGTATGTGCCGGGACTACGATCTTGGCATTGTGCTGCAATGATTTTTCCACTGCTTCTAATTTGCGCAGTACTTGCGCATTACCCACGAAATAATGCTCCGCTGCCTCATTAACTAATTTTATCGCCGCGGCCTCTCCTTCTGCTTCCAGGATCCGCGCCTGCTTGATGCCTTCGGCTTTTTTAATCTCAGCTCGCTTTTGTCCGTCAGCAACAGTTTCCGTAGCCGTAGCATAATCAATTGCCGCGATTTTCTCATTCTCCGCTTTTACCACCTTATTCATCGTCTCTTGAACATCTTTAGGAGGATCAATCTCTTTTAATTCGGTTCTTACAATCTCTAAACCCCAGCTGGCGGTCTCCTCGCAAAGAGTCTTATGCAACTCCGCGTTAATCTTGCCTCTTTCGCTGTTGGCGGATTTTAAAGTAAGGGTGCCGATAATATTCCTTAAGGTGGTACGCGCTAAGTTTACAATCTGCCATTGATAATTATTCACGCTATACTGGCAATTCTTAACATCCGCTTCATCAGCCTTTACTTTGAAATAAACCTGGGCATCCACTTTGGCATTCAAATTATCATTAGTAATAATCTCCTGCGGTTCAGCATCAACCATCTGCTCAGTTACATTCACCTGATAAATAACTTCGATCATCGGCATAATCCAGTTAAACCCCTGGTTAGCAAAACGGTTATATTTACCCAACCGTTCAATTAGGCCCCGATGCGTAGGGCGCACAATCCTGATCCCCATAAAGAAAATAACTACGGCTCCGATAATAATTAATCCCAGCAAATTCATTTCTACCTCCCTTGTAATAACGGGATTCTTCGGTCGCTCTGCTCCCTCAGAATGACGGAAACTTTGCAATGACACGAAACAACCCCTAGTTAAACTATATGAACTTCTTTATTTCCTTTAACTGCTTTACCGATGATCCAGGATTTTAACTTTAGCTCGGATAATTTCTTCATTATCCCGCTGGCTGCCTCCTTTTGCACAATTAAAACCAAGCCAATCCCCATATTCAGGGTGCGATACATCTCTAAATCATCGACATTGCCTTGATACTGGATAAACCTGAATATTTCCGGCACTCTCCAGGAGCTTTTCTCAATACACACATCAATATTTTTCGGCAATATCCGGCTGATCTTATCGTAGAATGCGCCGCCGGTAATATGCGCTATTCCGTGTACTGCCGCCCCAGATTGACGCAATAACTCTAAAATAGGTTTAACATAAATCCGCGTCGGCTCCAGTAATTGCGGTGCCATTTTTTTCAGCTCTGTAGCCCCTAAAACTTTTCTCACCAAAGAATAGCCGTTAGAATGCAGGCCGCTGGAGGCAATCCCAATGGCCAGATCAGAAGCTTTAATCTTTGAGCCGTTAATAATTTTTTCTTTTTCTACTACACCCACGCAAAAACCGGCGATATCGTATTCGCCCTCCCGGTACATTCCAGGCATTTGCGCTGTTTCTCCGCCGATTAAGGAACAACCCGCCTCAACACAACCGTTATTTATCCCTTTAACTATATCCACCAGCACATCTTCTTTAACCTTAGTAAAAGCAATATAATCTAAAAAGAATAAAGATTCCGCTCCGGTACAAAGAATATCATTCACATTCATCGCCACCGCATCAATACCCACGGTATCGTGCCGGTTGGCTAATTTAGCAATCATCAGTTTTGTCCCCACGCCATCGCTTGATGAGACTAAAACCGGATCCTTATATTTATTTTTATCGAATTTAAAAAAACTTCCAAATCCGCCGATATCCGTCAAGACCTCGCGCCGAAAGGAACTGCGTACCAGGGGTTTGAGCTTGGACTTAAAAGCGCTGGCACTCTTTATGTCTACTCCGGAATCTTTATAAGTAATTTTCATGTTTACAACTCTCCTTGACCGCAACAGCGCCTTTCCAAAGAAAATTTACTGTGCCTCTTTTCCGCTCTTACCGCGTATTTGCCTGTCCAACAGGCAGTGCAGTAGTTTTGGCTGCCGTTCTCTAAACAACCCAGCATTCCACCTAAACTTAAATAACCCAGGCTGTCTACTTCCAGGTATTTAGTAATCTTCTGGAGTGTTTCATATTTATTAGCAATCAACTCGCTGGAAAGATGAAAATCAATTCCGTAGAAACACGGATAACGGTGCGCCGGGCAGGAAATCCTCAGGTGCACTTCTTTTACTCCGGCTTTACGTAAGTTACGCACACGAATTTTAGAAGTGGTGCCGCGCACAATGGAATCATCAACCACAATGATGCGTTTACCTTTTAAGACATCCTTTAAGGTATTGAATTTTACCCGCACCCCCATGTCCCGGGCATCCTGCGCCGGCTGAATAAATGTCCTGCCGACATAATGGTTGCGGATGATACCCATCTCTAAAGTTACGCCGGATTCCTGCGAATAACCTAATGCCGCGGAGAATCCGGAATCCGGAACCGGCACCACAAAATCAGCGTCTACCGGATGCTCTTTGGCTAATTGCGCTCCGAATTTCCTGCGCACCGTATGCACCGTCTGGCCAAAAACATTTGAATCCGGCCGCGAAAAATAAACATGTTCGAACGCGCAGAAGGCGTAGTGGCTGGCGACTAACTCTTTGGGTTTAATGGATTTTAAAACTCCCTGATTATTGATAAAAATTATTTCACCGGGTTCAACCTGGCGCAGGAATTTCGCGCCGATTAAATCAAAAGCGCAGGTTTCTGAAGCAAAACAATATGAAGCGCCGAGTTTACCTAAAGCTAACGGCCGGAAGCCATGCGGATCCCGCATCCCCATCAAATATTCACTATTCATCATCACCAGGGAATAAGCGCCCTTAACTCTTTTTAAAGCATAGACCAGGCTGTCCTCCAGGCTGCGCTTATTACTGCGCGCCATCAAATGGATAATTAACTCTGAATCCGTAGTCGTCTGAAAAATGGAGCCGGATTTTTCCAGCTTCTGCCGCAGCTCAAATGAATTTACTAAATTCCCGTTATGGGCGATACAAATCGAACCATTGGCATAATCAATTAAAAGCGGCTGGGAATTTTTTAATATGCTTGAACCGGTAGTCGAATAGCGCACATGGCCTACCGCCATATTTCCTTTTAAGCGGCTAAGTACCTGCTCACTGAATACATCGCTGACCAAACCCATATCTTTATGAATGGAAAGCGCGCCCTGGTTATTGGCGACAATACCGCAAGCTTCTTGTCCCCGGTGTTGCTGGGCAAAAAGCCCCAGATAAGTCAGCCAGACCGCCTGCCGGTTGTTGGTGATTCCGAATAACCCGCAATATTCTTTCGGCTCATCGTTATAACTTTTCTTTAACATATTTCACCCCATTCTTAAATATTTGTAAACCGTCGCCTGATTTAGATTTTAAATTCCAATTGCGCGGATGCTGCGCGCTGAATATATGCCTCTCCGGATGCGGCATTAATCCTAAAATCCTGCCGGTAGGATCCGTGATCCCGGCAATACTCTCTAAGGAACCGTTGGGATTATCCGGATATCCGCTTAATTTTCCCTGCTCGTCGCAATACTGAAAAACAATCTGTTTGTTTTTTTTCAATCTATTTAAAACATTTTTATCCCGCGTTACGAACTTTCCTTCTCCGTGGGCAACCGGCAGATAAATTATTCTTTCTAAGCCTTCTGTCCAGGCGCACCGGCCGGCAGGTTTTAAATATACCCAACGGGCTTCAAATTTAGCGGAATCATTAATGATTAAACTAGCCTCCTGATCCCATTGTTTACTCCCGGGTAATAATCCGCTTTTTACCAAAATCTGAAAACCATTGCAGATGCCTATAATTAGTTTTCCGTCATCGATAAATTTACGCAATGCATCCGCGAGCTTAAATCTTAATTCATTAGCAAATATTTTTCCTGAGGCAATATCATCCCCATAACTAAAACCTCCGGGCAAAGCCAGGATATGAAAATCATCCAGCATTCTTGCTCCGCTAACTAAATTATTAATATGCAATAATTCAGCATGCGCTCCGGCCAGCGAAAACGCCGCGGCCGTTTCCTGATCGCAGTTTGTCCCCGCGCTTCTTAAAACGCAAACCTTAGTGCTTGGCATAAAATTTCGTGATTGCTCGCGCTGCCTCTTTAGGCTCATCCACTAAAATAAACAAATCCATATCCTTCTGGTCAATATTGCCCTGGCTATAGACTGTTTTCTTTAACCACTCTAATAACGGCTTCCAGTATTGGCTGTCAAAAAGAATCACCGGAAACTTAGCAATTCTTTCGGTCTGAATAAGAGTAATCGCCTCAAAAAATTCATCCAGCGTGCCATATCCTCCGGGTAAAATTACAAAAGCCTTGGCGTACTTTACGAACATTACCTTACGCACAAAGAAGTAGCGAAAACCTAAAACCGTATCCACATATTTATTCGGTTTTTGCTCACAGGGCAAATGAATATTCAAGCCGATGGATTTTCCCAGTGCGCGCCGGGTGCCTTTATTCGCTGCCTCCATCAGCCCGGGGCCGCTTCCGGTAATAATCGCGTATCCGGCCTTAGCGATATAGTATGCCACTTCTTCGGCTAACTTATAAAGCCGAGTATCCGGCTTGGTCCGGGCCGACCCAAAGATAGAGACTGCCTTGCCGATTTTAGAAAGAACCTCAAAACCATCCACAAACTCCGACATGATCCTGAATATCCGCCAGGTATCTTCCTGCGTAAAATCTTCTTTTTCCAATAATCCATTACGGCAAGACTTAGCTTTTACCATTTTAAAGGTTCCCTCCAGCTTTCTTTTAGTTTATTAATATTGGCATCCAGGCAAACTTGTCCGTCTAAACCAAATATTTTAAAATCCGGCTTGGCGGTTAAGCAACCTACCAGGCCAAAAGTAGTGCCTTTTAAAAGCCTTTCAAATTCTTTCTGTCTGGTTTTCTCTACCTCCACCACAAAGCGGGAATTGGATTCTGAAAATAAAATCACGTCATTCTGAGTCACGCCAATGGCGGGACGAAGAATCTTAAAACAGGATCCTTCGCCCTTCGCTGCGCTCAAGGGCTCAGGATGACAAACAAAAGGAACCTCTGCCAGAAATATCTCCATACCCAGGCCGCCGCTAAAAGCCATCTCCGCCAAAGCCACGGCTAAACCGCCATCAGAGCAATCGTGCGTGGCCTTAACCAAACCTTTTTCTGCTGCCTTACTTAAAGCGCTAAAAGTTTTCTTTGCCTCCTGGTAATAAACTTTAGGAACATTATTCCCGACTGCTTGGTATAAATCATAATAATGCGACCCGCCTAATTCATCACGGGTATTCCCCACGATATAGATTAAGTTGCCTGCTCCTTTGGCATACATTGATACTGCTTTATGCACATCATCCATTACGCTGATGGCTGAAATCAGCAGTGTGCCCGGAATAGGGGTAGATTTACCGTGCACGCTGAATTCATTATAAAAACTGTCCTTTCCCGAAATAAACGGTACTCCGTATGCTTTGGCGGCAGCGTAACAGCCGTAAGCCGCGCGCACCAAACCGCCTAAGCGGTCCGGTTTATCCGGATTGCCCCAGCAAAAATTATCCAGAATCGCCACTTCTTTTAATGAACCGCCCACGCTGATAATCTGGCGCAAGGCTTCATCAATACAGCTTGCCGCCATCCAGTAAGGATCAATAAAGCCAAAACGAAAGTTTATTCCGTTAGAAATAATAATTCCTTTATTAGAATTAAATAACGGTTTAGTTACGCTGGCATCAGACGGCCCGTCATTTTTAAGGCCGGACAAAGGCTTAATAATCGAGCCGCCCTGAACTTCATGGTCATACTGGCGCACCACCCACTCCTTAGAACAGATATCATAATGCGCAAGCAGCTTTAATAAATCAGCGGTAAAATTTTTCTTGGCAGTAATCTTTGGCTCCCTGTGTTTGCTTTGAATGTAAACTGCTTTCTTGGCAATCTGCGGTATGCCTTCATGTAAAAACTGCATCGCTAAATCACAAACCAGGTTATCCTGATAATAAAGCTCTAATCTCCTGCTACCGGTAAATTCGCCGATTACCGCCGCGTTAACGTTTTCATTGGCGAATACCGCGATCAATTGATCAATATTTTTAGGCGGAACTGAAATAACCATCCTTTCCTGTGATTCAGAGATCCAGATCTCCATATAAGAAAGGCCGGAATATTTTAAAGGAACTTTATCCAGATAAACCCTAGCCCCTAATTCCGCACCCATCTCTCCGACTGCGCTGGATAACCCCCCTGCTCCGCAATCGGTAATGGCGGTGTATAAATTCTGATCCCGCGCCTGTAAAATCGTATCCAGCACTTTTTTCTCTTCAATCGGATTTCCAATCTGCACTGCGCCGCTGGAGACAGTTTCAGATTCATGAGTCAATTCACCCGAGGAGAAAGTTGCTCCGTGTATCCCGTCGCGGCCGGTTGAGCCGCCGACGACTACAATTAAATCACCTTTATTTGTCTTTTTAAAAGATTTATCTTTGGGCAGCATCCCCACTGTGCCGCAATAGACCAGCGGATTGCCCGCAAAATTTTCATGGAATAATATCGCGCCGTTGACCGTGGGAATCCCCATTTTATTTCCATAGTCACGCACCCCGCTAACTACCCCCTTCATCACCCGCTTAGGATGCAATGAACCAACCGGAACTTTATTAAACGCTAAATCCGGCGGAGCAAAACAAAAGATATCGGTGTTTAAAATCGGTTTTGCGCCCAGGCCGGTGCCCATGGAGTCGCGGATTACTCCGCCGATACCGGTATTTGCCCCGCCAAAAGGCTCTAATGCCGAGGGGTGATTATGTGTTTCCACTTTAAAACAAATATTATTATCTTTATCGAATTTAATCACTCCGGAGTTATCTTTAAACACCGAAACACACCAATCCTTATTTAGCTCCTTGGTGACTTTCATGATTGTGGACTTAAGCAGGTTTTTAATCGCTCTGTTGCCAAGCGCAGGCTCAGCTTTACTTTCTTTATAAGCAATGTTACCGCGAAAGGTTTTATGATAGCAATGCTCAGACCAGGTTTGGGCAATTGTTTCTAATTCGCAGTCGGTCGGATTGCGTTTAATCTTGCGGAAAAATCTGCGGATCTGGCGCATTTCATTTAAATTTAAAAAGAGTTGGCCCCTTTTACTTATCGCTAATAACTTATCATTAGAAGCACTAAATAAATCCACGGTGATTAGATTGAATTGATAACTAATCCCCCCTAACCCCCCTTTTTTAAAGGGGGGAATGGGGGGATTTGATTTATCAGACATTACAATATGCTGGATAAGTTTGTTATAGAGAAGTTTTTCGGAGATAGTTTTTAACTGGGCGGAAGAGAGCTTACCAGAGATGATATATTTTTTAGCGGTTTTAACTGAATTTAACCCGCAGATCCCTAAATCCTGGACGCCTTTTAAAACTGATGCCTCAACCGGATCCATTACTCCCGGGTTATAGGCTACTTCTACAATGTGCTGATTGGCTTTAAGATAATTACTCGACTGTCCGGACAAAATTTTATAATCCTGGGCCACCTTATCTGTTAAAAGTTCCTGGCAGATACTTAAGGCCTGGCCGTCGGCTAAATTACCCTCTAAAGTATAAACCTGAATAAACTTTACCTCTTTTACGCCGGCAATCCCCAAGTCAAAAATATCCCTGGCTACACCCCGGCCAACAGCGTCAAAAATACCAGGCTTATCCACGACTTCGATTTTGTATTGCATATTTACGAGGTTTAAAAAGGCAGGGTTAAATTATAATCCAACCTTCGCAAAGATTTTATTAACGTTGCGCAAGTAAAAATCCAAATCAAACAGCTTATCCAGTTCTTTGGCGCTTAAATATTTGGCTGATCCGGGTAGAGATAGAAGGTTATCCTTAAAATTACCGGCCCCCTTCCAAGTTTGCATCGCTGCCTGCTGCACTAAATCATAGGCCTTGGTTCTTCCTAAACCTTTATTCATTAAAGCAATCAAAACTCTCTGTGAAAAAATCAGTCCACGGGTTTTGCCAAGGTTAGCCAGCATATTATCCGGATAAACCTTCATCCCCAGGATTACTTGGATAAATTTATTCAGCATATAATCTAAAGCCAAAGTGGAGTCCGGAAAAATTATCCGCTCAACTGAAGAATGGCTAATATCCCGTTCATGCCAAAGCGCCACATTTTCTAAAGCTACCTGGGCATTGGCCCGCAAAAGGCGCGCTAAACCGCAGATCCGCTCGCAGATTACCGGATTACGTTTATGCGGCATGGCACTGGAACCCTTCTGCCCCTTGCCAAATGGCTCCTCAACTTCTAAAACCTCGGTCCTCTGCAAATGCCGGATTTCGGTAGCAAACTTTTCTAAAGATGCGCCAATTACTGCCAGAGTAACCATATATTGTGCATATACATCCCTTTGTATAACCTGAGTGGCGATATTAGCGGCCTTAAGCCCGAGTTTTTTACAGACATAATCTTCCACAAACGGCTCGATATTGGAATATGTACCCACGGCTCCGGAAAGCTTACCCAGGCAAACTTCATGCTGGGCTTGTTTGAGCCGGGCTAAATTCCGTTTAGTTTCATCAAACCAAAGCGCCAGCTTCAAACCAAAGGTGGTCGGTTCGGCATGCACCCCATGCGTGCGGCCGATACAAACCATATCCTTGTAGAGACAGGCTTTCTTAGCGATAACCTTAAGCAGCTTCTCTAGATCTTCAATTAATATTCCGGACGCACTCTTTAATTGCACCCCTAGTGTAGTATCTAAAATATCAGAGGAGGTTAGTCCTAAATGCAAATACTGGGCGTCTTTGCCTATATATTGGGCGACATTAGAAACAAAGGCCACAACATCATGTTGTGTCTTTTCTTCAATTTTCTGAATTTGGGAAAGGTTAAACCTGGCTTTCTGCTTAATCCGTTTTACTGCTTGGGGCGGGACAATCTTTTTCGTAGCAAGAGCCTCTAAGGCAAGGATCTCGATTGCCAGCATGGTCTGGAATTTAAACTCCTCCTGCCAGATACTCTGCATTTTAGCCAAACTATACCGTGCAATCATCGCCAGGCTCCTTTTATTCAAATCGAGAAGTTAATTATACCAAAAAATATGGCTTTTAGCAAATAAAATAAGGCCGGAGGTAAGGGGATAAAATTTAAATGCGGGTGGATTTAAAAAGCTTTAGAGGGAAAGTTCAACCTTATCAAATAATTCTATGGCGTTAAAATCATTCTCCGACAGGGCTTCGGTCACCGTAAAGCTATCCAGAACCTTAACTACTTTTAATTCAGCGATTTTTTCATTTTCGCGCATCACCGCCATACTCTGGCCTTCGGCTACCCCATCGGCTTTTACTAAATCCACCAAAATTTCTTTATTCACTGAATTTTTTTCAATTACTGATCCGGATATCAGCTTCTGCTGAGCCTTCTCTTCTTGTGTCCGCTGAGCTGCTATTTTAGGTTTTTTAACCTCTGCTTTTAGCGGCTTGGCTGGCTCTAGCTCCGGCTCCGGCTTATCCTCAAACCCAGGATTTTCTTCAATGACCGCAGAAATGTTCTTTGGCGCTTCCGCATCCTTGTTTTTAATCTCTGCTTCTTTTTTCAGCTCCACATCCCTTGCTTCATCCTTAAGGGCAGCTAAATTTTTATCGTATTCCGCTGCCAGATCTTCCTTAGTTTTAATTAAATAAGTTACTCTTGATTCTGCTTCTTTTCTGGCCTTATTTAATAAATCCACTTGCTCTCGATAATCCGGCGCTTCTCTTTCTAAAGTAGCGATCTTCTCCTGGAGCTCTTTGATCTTAGATTCTTTTTCGTTATTCGAAGCTATCTCGCTCCTTAACTGAATTTCTGCCGTAACTCTGGCTCCCTCCGCGGCGCTGGCGGAAGAATTAAGGGCCTCATCCTTAGATTGCAATTCATTCTGCAAAGACTTATTTTTATCATTAAGTTCGCTAATCCTGGCATTCAAAGAAGCAAGTTGGCCTTCAAAACTCAACTGCAATGAAGACTCTTCATCTTTTAAGGCTTTTATTTTATCCTCTGCTTCCTTTTTCTCCTTATTTTTTTCCTTATTTAAAAGGTCGATTTCGGATCTAAAGTTAGCCTCCTGAATAGTTAAAGCCGAGATTTTTGACCATAATTTTTCTTCGTTTTCTTTATTCCTCTGGCTTAAAGCAACTAATTCCGTCCTTAATTTATTTTCGAAATCAGCCTTGGCCTTCTCTGAAGCGCTGGTTTCTTTATTGAAGAAAACGATCAGGTTGTCTTTCTCTGCTGCGGCTTGCTTGGATAAAATTGATTCCTCCCTGAGCTTACTCAAACAGGCCTTTAATTCATTTTCAGAATCAAGTTTACTCTTCTCTAAAGCGCTGATTTGTTCTTTTAAAGAAGTCCTTTCGTTTCCTAAAAGCGTAAACTTGGCTTCCATCTCCTTCTTAGCTTTAGCTAAAGCTGCCAGTTGATCATTTAATTTTGCCTCAGCCTCTTTTAAGCTATTTTCTATTTGTGCAAGCTGCTTTTTTAAGGAGGATTTTTCCTCTTCCAGGGCCGCCAGGCTAGTTTTTAATTTCTCCTCGTTAAGTTTAGATTTTCCAAAAGCGTTTAGCTGCTTATTTAAAGAGGATACTTCCTTATCTTGAATGCCGAGCTCAGCTTTCTGGCTGGCGAGCTTAATTTCGTCCTCTTGCTTAGCTTTAGTTAAAGCTGCCAGCTGATCATTTAATTTTGCCTCGAGCTCTTTTAAATTATTTTCTGTTTGTAAAAGTTGATTTTTTAAGGAGGATTTTTCTTTTTCCAGCAAGCTGATTACTGTTTCGGCTTCGGCAAGCATAGAGCCCAGGGATGGGCCCTCTTCCATCGAAATAACCCGCCAACTAGGCCTCTGGCTTCCGGACGCCGGCAAAGTTCTCTCCGGTTCATCACTGGCATAAACAAGGTTATTTGCCTGCGGCGGTTTTAGCCCGCCGACAAAAACATCACTACCTAACCACAGAAAACTAATTACCATCACCGCCGCCAAGCACTTAGGTGAATTTCTTTTAGTATCCATTAGAGTAATTATAGTAGTAATGCCGTATTTTATCAAGGGAAAAAACTATATTGCAATCCGGATATTTTATCTTATAATCAATGCATAAGAGGAGGAACAAAAAATGCTAAGAATATTACGCAACAAAAAAACCGCGAAGAAAATATGGATTGGGCTAGCCATAATTATTATACCGGCATTTACTCTCTGGGGTTTTGGAGAATCAAAAAACGACCGGCAAGATACTTCTAGCGCCGGAAAGATTTTTGGCAGGAATGTTTCAAATTTAGAATTTAGGAATTCCCTCACCGCCGTAAGAACCAAAGCGATTATGCAATTCGGCGACAAGCTTCCGGAGATCGAAAAATATTTAAATTTCGAAAGCCAGGCCTGGGGAAGATTAATTCTTTTAGCGGAAGCAAAAACGCGCCGGATCAACGTGAAGGATAAAGAAGTTGTCCAAGAAATTCAGAACGCGCCGTATTTTCAGGATAAATTTGGCTTTAGCAATAAAATTTATCAGGAAATCCTGCGCTACGCCCTGCGCCTGCAGCCGCGTATCTTTGAAGAACAGACTCGCCAGAGCTTAATTCTAGCTAAACTTTATAAACAAATTACCAAAAACGTAAAACTTAGCGATGACCTAATCCGTCAGGAATACCTAAAAACTACTCAAGAGCTAAATATCCACTATATCGCCAGCTTATTTTCCGACTTTGCCGCAAAAATTAAACCCGCTGATCAAGAAATCGCTTCTTTCTTTGACAAAAATAAAGCTATGTTTAAAGAACCTCCGGCTAAAGATAAGCCGGCACGTATTCCGGAGTTAGCCGAAATTAAAGACAAGGTTAAAGATTCCTTGATCAAAGAAGAAGCTAAAAAAATGGCGGAGAATAAAATAAAGGAATGCGCGGAGATTCTAAAAAAGGAGGAATTTGAGCAGGCGGCTAAAGCAAACGGCCTCAAAACCGGACAAACCGCCTTCTTCAAATCCAGCGGCCAGATTGAAAACTTAGGCGCTGCGGAAATCTTCTGGAATACCGCCAAAAAACTAAAAGATCAAGAACTAAGCAGTATATTTTCTAACGAAAAAGGGTATTATATTATTAAGCTGGGAGCGATTAAACCTACCGACGAAGCTAAATTCGCTAAAGAAAAACAGGAATTCGGCCAAAAATTAACCTCTGAAAAGAAAAGCGAAGTTTTTGGTAAGTTTACTGAAGAGTTAATTAAAAAAGCTCAATGAATCAAATAAAAACAAGACCCTGTTTCCTAACCAATCGGGAAACAGGGTCTTGTTTTTCTCACAATCTCCCTAATTCTTTTCTCAAATACCGCTCATTCACCGGGCCGAAATCATTCGCCTTTTCCGGATTATTCATCAAAGAGGCGATAGTCGGCCGAATGTAATTCTTGTTTCCAGAACAACCGCTAATATAGTTTACCCTTGGCTCTTTACCTGCCAAATCACCCCACCATTCTTCTGCCTCTTTTTTAGTCGGGGCGCAATTTGGCGGCCCCGGCAGACAAAGCGCTGCTTCGCTATTCAGGCCTTCATCGCGTAAACCCAAAGAATGGCCTAACTCGTGTAAAAAACTTCTGGCAAAGCTATCTTTACCTCTATATCTTGCACTGCTTAAGATAATCAGTGACACCCTGTCTGGTGAAGAGAGCTCAGCAGCAAAAACCCCGGCTGAAGCGTCAATGATAATCAACTTATACACACCTTTAAGCTTAGCCAAAATATCAGCGAGGAAATCCTTGCGCACTGTAAGAAAGGGAAAAACCGAGGCAGGTTTAAAAACTTTGGATTCCTCTTTCCGGGAAAGATTTATATACCAGAATTTAAGATTATTATATTCGTCAAACGGCTTGGTTTTTTTCAATCTCTGAATAAGTATTTCCCGGTCTTTGGCAAAATCAGCCGCATCTTTATAATTCAAAGAGCAGAAAACAAGATTTAAAATACCCTGAGACGATAAATCAGGTTTCCCTGGATAATGCTCAATATCATAGGCAAAACAATTAAGGGTAAAACAAAGAAAACATAAACTCAAAACAAGCGCTTTATCCATTCACTCCAATTAAGCAAGATGTAATCTTATATTTCTTAAAAGATTATACGAATTCCCCTGGCTGGCATACCCCATCCAGGCAGCCAGACTCTGTTCTTTCTTTTCTTCCCATCTCCCTGTTTTCTTATATCTGCTTATTCTTCTTAAGAACCTCTTTATATTGCCAAAACGGATTATCTTATAATATGGCCTGATAAAATAACCTAAAAAATCAACCCCGCTGCGCGAAGAAAAAATTTTCCTTTTTACCGGATGCAAATCTAATTTTAGACACTCTTTCAGAAAACCTTCTATCGGCTCAATCAACGAAACCAGATATTCCCTGCCCTTACTTACAATAACAAAATCATCGACATAGCGAATATAGAATTTAACCCTTAATCTGTGTTTTACGAACTCATCGAGCTCATTCAAATAAATATTGGCAAATAGCTGGCTGGTTAAATTGCCTATGGGTAACCCTTTACCCTGTTCGATCTTAATCCCTTTGCAACTTGCCTCCTGCCTGGCGAGAATCCTCTTTATCAGCCAGATTGTCTTCGGGCAGAAAACCCTCTTTTTTATTATTGCCATTAGAATCTTATGGTCAATACTATCAAAATATTTTCTTATATCTCCCTTTAAGAAATAAATCTTTTGGGTATAATTCTTACTCTCCTTTATCCAGAACCTTTCCAACCTCTTTACCGCATTTAAAGTTCCTTTACCAATTCTGCAGGCATAACTATCATAGATAAATGTTGGCTCAAAAATAGAATTTATTACACGCACCAAAGCGCGGTGGACTATCCTGTCTCTTACGCAAGCGGCCTGGATAAATCTTGGCTTTGGTTCGCTAACCTTAAAAACCTTTGGACTAAGAGGCTCATAGGTAAACTTCTTCAGTTCCCTCTTCAATTGGAAGATATTTTTCTCCAAATCATATTCAAACTCAGGAACCTCACTCTTATGCCTTTTGCCCTGCCTGAATTCATAAAATGCGGAAAAAAGATTTTCTACAGAGATTATTTTATCATAAAGACTTAATCCATCCACCGCACATCCTGCCAATCTCATCCAATTTGGCACTTAAAACTTCGTATCGCTTAAAAGCCAAAAAAGCCAGATCCTTGGAAAGACGGAAAAAGATCCTTAATTTCTCAATCTCCAATGAAACTTTTAAAAGATCAGACAGCTTCTTTTCTGTTGAGTTAGCAGATATAATCCCTTCTAAAATATTCACCGCCGTATTCTCAATCCGCTGTCCTAAGATAAACCTCTGGCTTTTGGGAAAATTATTGCAATCCCGGTATACCTCTTTAATTAAATCATATACCTTTTGAAAAATTATTAAGTGCTCTGTTCGTGCCATAATCTTGCCTCAATTGAACCTCGTCGAGTCCCTGGTGTTTATCAAAAAGGTTATTTCACGCAAACGCGCACCGAACGGCCGACCGCCACCGGGTGGTAGGCGGTGGCCGCGCTATCCCATTGGCAGGCGCTCGCACCGGCGCAGGCAACCGAAACCGGCTCGCTATAAGTCGCTGCTGAAGTCCAGCCAGCAGGACAAGCCTGCGGCGTGCAAGAGCCATCCCAGCCATGATTTGCCCCTGCGCTGTAATCAGTCCCCCAGGCACAGGAAAGATTCATTACTGCTGTTCCTCCTCCTGCCGCCACCCAAGCAGAGCCATTGTAATGATAAAGCTCATCTTTACTGCTTGAATAGGAAAATTGCCCTGTAGTACCAGCAGGCCAAGCTGTGGGATCACCTGTTTGCGCCTTAAGCCGGATATCGCCGTCCCTATTCGGCTGATCCGCGGCATCTAAACCACCGCTGCCATTAGTATCTCCTACTGCCAGCCGGTTGGTCTGC
This sequence comes from Candidatus Omnitrophota bacterium, assembly GCA_018897555.1. Lineage (GTDB taxonomy): Bacteria > Omnitrophota > Gorgyraeia > Gygaellales > Profunditerraquicolaceae > UBA6249. The sequence goes on along the minus strand of JAHIKK010000101.1, from coordinate 38,313 downwards.
AGCTGATTATAGACTCCGTACGGCGAGGGATAATAAGTAGTAATAGTGATGGACTCTTCGGCAAAAAGAAAGGCAGGTAAACTTAAGAGGAGAAAACTAAGAGAGAGAGAGAGAGAGAGAGTAATAAAAGCTTCTTTATTTTAAGCATATGTGCCACCTCCTGGTTGAAATTATACAATAATACAAGACGATGTCAAACAAAATCCCTTCTCCGGCTTTAAACTCTAAACCCTAAAAATCAGAAAAAAAATAGGAAATAAAGGGACCGTTCCCTTTATTCTACTTTTATCGCGTTGACCGGACAAGAATCGGCTACTTCCTGTAAATTACAGCTTGCGCAAGTTTGCGCCTTAACATGGGCAATCCCGTCACCCTGCATTTGGAAAACATCCGAGCATGATTGCTCGCATAAACCACATCCTACGCAGGTAGAAGCATCAACCGTAACTTTTGACATATTATCTCTCCAAAAGATTCTCAAACATTTCTTCGTGAGTTACTTCTTCGCTCAATATATGCGTAACCAGCTGATAAGTAACATTATCTTTGCCGAGCGTCTTCTTGGCAATCTTATTATAAACCTCGATTGCCCCTGCCTCTGCCTCAGTTACAATCCGGATAATCCGATTAATATCCGCGGTATTCTTCGGAGGCATTAAATATGGAGAATTGGCTCCTTTTTCTAAGTCCATCGGATTGGCCGGAGGAACATCGCCAAGTTTTATAATTAAATCTGCCAATTCGCCGGCATGCTCTAATTCATCCTTGGCTAATTTCTGAAGCATCTCCTGAATATCTTCATAGGCGCGGCCGGAAACAATCTGCGCCATGTACCAGTAAAGATAAAATGCTAACCACTCATCACAATACGCTTTATTTAAATCCTTAACTAAATCTTTTAAGCTTAAATCGACAATTGCCCTTGCTTGTTTTCCCATGCCTGCCTCCCCCTGTTAAACTTCTAACCTCAAATTGTACTTCTTGATATTATTATCCGCAATCTCCTGAATTTTTTTGATCTCTTCAGGATTATTGAGGAGATGCTTAAACCTGCCTTGAGTCTTTAAATATTCTTCGACCGGCTTCGGAGTAATTTGTTTACGGCCGGTCAATACGCCATTTTCATATTCAAATAGAGGATAAAGCCCGGTTTCGACTGCTAATTTTGCTACCGGTAACATCTGGTTTGTTTCATGGCGCCAGCCTAAAGGACAGGGCACATGCACCTGAATATATTTGGGCCCTTTGATCGAGATGGCCTTTTTTACTTTACGCGTTAAATCCTGCGGAAAACCCGCGGAAGCGCAAGCGACATAAGGAATTCCGTGCGCCAGGCAGATCTCCGGCATAGGTTTTTTCGGACGGATGTTTCCCGAAGAGCGCGCGCCCGAGGGGCTGGTCGTAGTATTGGTATCAAACGGAGTGAGCCCGCTGCGCTGTACTCCGGTATTATGGACCACAATGCCATCGGCAATAAAATTATGTTCACCTTCCACCCGTAAATCCAAAGTCGGCTCTACGCCCTTAGACTCGACGCTGGTAACTTCTTCGGTCCGGAAAAATTTATTATCGATTAAAAAATCCTGATAACGATACTGTGACGGATATTTCTCTGTATTCCATTTTTCCCTTTTACTAAAACAGATATAACCGTATTCCGAATCCTTTAACAACGCTCTCCGCACGCAGATAGTGCCTTTTTTCTTAACTTGAATGTGAATCTTACCGACTCTATAATCCAAAGTCTGCAGTAAAAGGCGCAGGCGCTTCAGCAGATCTAAATTTGCCGAAACGTATCTCTTGCTCGTCCCGCGATCATAACCATCAGCCAGCATCAAGCCTTCGACAAACGCCTCCTTCTGTTCTTGCGGAAGCATAAATACCCAAGCCGGAATAGTTTTATGTTTAGCTCCCTGGCCTAATTCCAATGTATCTATAAAACTAGCCAGATTAACGGAGTTAGCATAAACATACTGCTCATCGCTCGTTACTTTACTGCCAAATATTTTCTCATGCAGGCCCGTCAAAATATTCCTTGCTTTTTTGCCGGCCGGCAAAGCAAAACCTATCTCTCCCCTGCCTTTCCTTCTCCATCCATCTCCAATAAATATTCCTAAATATTTCATTATGCCTGGATTGGATTCACGGGGCAGATTTATGGCGTTGATGTTATTAACTTTATAATCGCCTTTCTCGGCCTTTTTTATCTCCTGAAATTTAAAAGGCCTGCAATCGCCATTCATTCCTTTTAAAGTTACCACCCTATCGCCAATCTTTATCTCCTCCAGCGTCTTCCAAACAAAAGTATTCTGTTTTCCTCTTCCGTTTCTTTTCAGAATAAGAAAAGGATGATTAGCCGTCGCTTTTATGGAATGATGCAGTGTCTTAAGCTCAAATACTTCTTTTAAGCCATTATCCAAGACACCGCTGCATTCCTTGATAACTAATTGGTGAGTGTTCTGGTCAAAGGCATATATTCCATCTCCGATTTTTATTTCAGTGATCTTCTTCAAACCATCTTTAGTCATAACCAAACTATCGAGGCTTAAACAATTCATATAAGCCTCATTATCGTAACAAACATACAAAATATCATGGCCGCGCTCCAGCATACCGCTTAAAGCCTGTAAGCCGATATCCGCGGTTGAACCGTCTCCGCCCTGGGCAATAACATTAATCGTATCTTTTTTACCTAAATATATCAGTGCCGCTTCAATACCTGATGCCACTGCGGCAGAATTTTCAAATAAAGAATGGATCCAGGGAACTCCCCAGGCAGTTTCCGGATACTTAGTAGAAAAAACCTCCAGGCAGCCGGTATTATTGGCAATAATCGTATTTGCCCCGGACGCTTCCACCACTAAACGCGCGGCAATCGCCTGGCCGCAACCGGCGCAAGCAGTATGCCCGGATTTAAATAAAGGGCTATTTTCCATATTCTTCCTTAAGCAATTCCGGCTTTAAGTCTATAAAATCAGAGTTAACTTCCTTAGCCGTCAATCTTCTAAATATTTCATCTATAGATTCTAAAGTGATATCTCTTCCGCCTAAACCGCCGACAAAGCTGCTGATTACTTTAGGGCCTTTCTTTTTGCCATAAAATGCCGCTTTCATCTCCACGGCTATCGGCGCGTAAGCTCCTAAAGAAACGGCTTTATCCAAAACCGCTACCCTCGGCACATCTTTTAACGCTTCATAAACCCTGGCGTAGGGAAATGGACGATAGGTAATGATGCGCAGGAGCCCGACCTTTTTTCCTTTAGCCCGCTGTTGGTCCACCGCTTCCTTGATCGTGCCGCAAACTGACCCCATGGCTACAATCACTTTATCGGCATCCTTAGTCTGGTACTCTTCAATCAGTAAATCTTTATAATCCCGGCCAAAAACCGCGTTAAACTCCTGGCTGATCTCGGATAAATAGCCTAAAGAAGCTTTCAGGGTTTCCTGAATGGCAAATCTAGTTTCCATATAATAATCCGGATCCGCTAACAGCCCCATGGAAATAGGCTCAGCCGGGTCTAATTTATACAAAGGCTTATAATTAGGTAAAAATTTATTCACTTTCTCCTGTTCCGGCATATCCACTGTTTCCATGCCGTGAGTGAGAATGAAACCATCCATACAGACCATTACCGGAAGCATCACCCTTTTATCTTCGGCTAAGCGGTAAGCAATCAGGTGAAAATCCACTGCCTCCTGGTTATCCTCGGCATAAATTTGAACCCACCCGGCATCCCGCAAAGAGATAGAATCCTGCTGGTCATTCCAGATATTTATGGGAGCGCTTATCGCGCGGTTGGCGCAGGTCATCACTACCGGCAGGCGCATTCCGGCGATATTAAAAACTACCTCCTGCATATAGAATAACCCCTGGGAACTGGTGGCGGTATAAACCCGCACACCGGTAGCTGAACCACCTAAAACTACGGAAGCCGCGGAATGCTCACTTTCGACATTCACAAACTGCGCCTTAAGCTCGCCATTAGCTACAAGCTGAGCTAAGTCTTCGACAATATGTGTCTGCGGTGTAATGGGATAGGCGGAAATTACACCCGGCTGGCAGGCCTTAATAATTTGCGCTATCGCGTGAGATCCCTCTATAAATTCTCTCATTTATCTTCACCCTTAGATTCTTCAGCAACCATGGCAATATCTTTTTTAGGGCAAATATCCGCGCATACCCCACAACCCTTGCAGAAATTGTAATCCGCCCAAAAAGCGTTCTTCTCTTTTCCGTGCACGCAGCCTTCCGGGCAAATTAGCAAACACATCCGGCAGGCAATACAGTCTTTATGTAAATAATGCGGCCTTACCTGCGTTCTCCAACTGCCGGTTTTATCACCCTTACTCTCTGCTGGTTTTACGTTTAACGGTCCGAACATTTTACCCCTTTAATTTATTTTTCACGAATTCAAAACCTTCTTTAACTGCCTGGATATTACCTTCCTGAGCCTTACCGCTAAAACGCTTCTTAACCACCGCGATAAGATTATCTAATTTAAATTCTCCGGTAGCCGCGGCAAAAGCGCCAATAAGCGCGGTGTTTCCTAATGGGCGGCCGATATTTTTTAAAGCAATTTCATTGGCCGGGACGAGGAAAGCCTTCTGCTTAGCCTTTAACTTCGGCAGTTCCATATCCTCTTTACCGTTAATAATCGCTATTCCGTCCTCTTTTAACCCGGAAAAACAGTTAAACCCGCGCATCAGCGTAGGATCAACGATAATTACGTAATTCGGCTCATAAATCTGGCTGCGTAAACGCACCGGATCGCTGTCTACCCGCACAAAAGCATTCATCGGCGCACCCATCCTGGCTGCCCCGAAATTGGGAAAGGCGTACGGGAATTTACCCTCATTAAAATAGCTAAACCCGATTAATGTCGCGGTAGTGATTGCGCCCTGACCGGCGCGGGCGTGAATTCTAATTTCCTTCATCATACTCCCAGATAAACACTTTCCTTCTAATACTGCAAAAATCGCCTAAAGCGATTTCTTGATTATATAACTTAAGTTGATTTTGTCAAGTAAGTTTATTTTAAAGGTTTTTGCGGATAAACAGGCTAGTCTGACTAAGCAGGCTCAAAATTCCTTCTGCCTTTTGAGTATCCAGGGTGCCTAAACCGCAGGCCGGGCTAATCAAGAGCCTTTCCAATAGGAGCTGGCGATCAATCCCTTTCTTGGCCAGTATATCCAAACCAGATTTAATCTTTCCTGCCAACAACTCCGGGCTCTGATCAGCATTAAATTCTTGGGTAGGAACTATCCCCCAACAGATAATCCCTCCTTTTTTAAGGAAACGGTTAAGGTTATCCGCGTAAAGCACAAACCGCTCCTGAAAATTAAAAGCATCAAAGTTAATAATATCTATACCGGCAGTATCGGTAAGCATTGACCAATCCGTATTGCCGCAACAGTGTATGCCGATTAAACTGCCTTGCTTTTTCAGGGAATCCGCAAGCTCAGAGTAAACATCGATGACAGCATTGCGGTTAACCGTTGTATAAGCAGAACCTACGCCGGTCAAATACGGTTCATCAAAAAACATGATCATCTTTTTGCCGAATTTCTTAAAATACTCCAACTGCCAGAGCGCCTTCATGCCTAAACCTTTAACCATCGCCTGCAGCAGCACCGGATCATGCAAAATAATTTTGCCCGCGCTATCGGTTATCCCGGAACAAAAAGTAAACGGGCCGGTAACCTGGCACTTGATAAACTCTACGCCGGATAAATCCTCCTTGCAGAGGCGCTGATAAAATACATGCAAGCCCCGGGCAAAATCCGAGCTTATTTTAAAATATTCCAGATCCTGGGCAATAAATCGATCATAAAATAATTCCAGCTCTTTTTCTTTATCGCCAGCGATAAAACGTAAATCCCCGGCATTAACTTTAAGCCCGGGCAGGTTTTCGCTAAACTGCGCCAGCATTCCCTCGCGCGGATTACCTTTAGGCAGCTGCGGCCAAAAGGGTATCGCGGGAACATAACGCAAGATCAAATCTACCGCGGCTTGGGCATCGGTTAAAGGAAGGCTGCCGATACCGGTTGCCAGGCCCTTTAAATTCATTATACTTTTTCCCGCTGTAATGTGCCGCTGGGCTGTATCTGGACTATTTCTTCAACCTTGACTTTCAAAATTATAAACTGTTTAGAAGAAGCCACTTCATAAGCCTTATGCGACTGCCCTTTGATCACCCCGTCAATAATCCTGGTGGTAGAGAGGTCAATCTCTCTACGCTGTAAATCATCGAGTGCGGCCAGATACTCCGGGCCGCTATTCACAATCTGGACCTTACCGTTTAGCTGATACCCCACCAGAGTAGGAATATCAAAAAATGAAAGCGAAACGCGCGGATTAACCTTAAGGTTGCGAAAAGTCTGGCCGATAACATAATCTACCAGGTAAATATAATCGGCTTCTACTTTTAGCAGAAATTTAGGCGCGGCATTGGGCCTGGCTTCTAAATCACACGAGGCTACGCTGATAAACTCCCGGGACTCGATAAGCGCTTTAATATTTTTATTAATCATGCTTTCCCTTTTAATCCTGCAATTACGCTCTGCGCTAAAACATTGGAAAAGGCCGCCTTAAAATCATAAACCGCATCAAAATCAAGCAGGGAATCTTCCTGGGTTTTGGATAAGAGTTTTTTTTCGATCAGATTAAAAACAATATTGCCGAAATCCCGCGTCTGGTTTATTCCCCAATAAGCTAAAACCCTGCCGGCCAAAGCCCCATATTGATTGATGGCGTAATCCCGTAGGCCGTGCGCCAGTTGAATCCCGTTAACATGGGCAATTTTTTTTAGTTTTTTCTGGGTAAAACCTAAGCCGGCTAACACAAATTCATAGGCATCCGGTTTATACCGTTTATCCTGGCGGCAAATCTTTTCCACTAAATCGTAAAATTCACTCATTAATTTAATCTCTGCTTAAATAACAAACTCTGATAATTTTCCGGTAAGCTGTTGGCCTGTAAAATTACCTGTCCGGTTTTATCCATAAAGATATACGTAGGCACGCCAATAACATCATATTGATTTGCCAGCTTACCTTCTTTATCCAAAAGCACATTAAAGGTAAGCACGTAATCCTTAAAAAATACCTGAACCCTATCATTCGATTCACCAATATTAGCCGCAAAAACAGTTATCCCCTCTTTTTTCATCTGCGGATACATCCGGTTTAAGGTTTTTATCTCATTACGACAAAACCTGCACCAGGTAGTCCAAAAAAATAAAATCACCGGCTTTCCTCTATAACCGGACAAATTCACCGCTTTACCGTTTAAATCATTCAAGATGATATCTCCGGCAGAGGCTTCCCGGGAAAAACCTAAAACCAGGAAAATTAAGATAACCAGCACCAAGATCCTGCTCTTTTTAAAAAATCGCACTAGAACCTCCTTATCGCCGTAAAAATAAAATATACTCCCGATAAAATAATGACGCAAGCGCAAACTTTCTTAATAGCCACCATCCACTTCCCGCTCTTAGGCAAACCGGCCATCCCGGCTCCGGAAATACCGATCAGCACAAAAATCAAACCCAGGCCATAAGAAAAACTGAGCAATAAAAATCCGCCGTAGAATATATTTTTCGTAGTCGATAAATACGCCAAGATTGCGCCCAGAATTGGCGTCAGGCAGGGTGAAATCATTAAACCGGAAACCAGCCCCAATAATAACGCCCCGCCAAAATTAGCCTTCTTGTAAACCGGAAGTTTTAAATGAAAACTAAAATTAAAATGAAATATATCCAACATAAACAGCCCAAAGGTAAATATCAGTATTCCGGAAATAAGATTAACCAAGGGGCTGGAACTGAACTTCCCAAATATACTGCCGGTTAATACTGCCAGGACTCCTAGAAAAGAATAGGTGATGGCCATGCCGGTAACATAAAATAGGCTTAAACCTAAGGCCCGGCTTTTGGAATTTTGCGCATTGCCGATAATGTATCCGGAGCTAATGGGAATAAGCGGATAAACACAGGGAGTAAGGCTGGCTAAGAACCCGGCGAAAAAAGCAATAATAAAATCAAGGGGGCTACCGGAGAGCTGCATCCATCCACCTTAAATAGGGTTTATCCCCGGAAATTATCGGAAGGGCAATAATCTCCGGCACTTTATAGCTGTGCAGGGACTTGACTAGTTTGATAATCCGGGGTAATTTTTCTTTCTTGGATTTAATAATTAACAAGGATTCTTTGGCCTGATCCAATTTAGCTTCCCAGAAAAATATGGAATCAATTTTACTGACGATATTAACGCAGGCAGCTAACTTCGCCTTAATCAATGCGGCGGAAATTTTTTGGGCTTCTTTTTTATCTTTCGCGGTAACCAAAATAATAATATACATTTTTTTATTATACCATACTCTCATTCACTTTTACAGACCTGATCCTGCCCAGCTGCGCGCAAAGATCAAAAACCAAAGTAGGGTCTTCGGTAATCATGCGCACATCATAATTGCAACTCTCTCCCTGCCGGGGGCAGTCGGCAACCATCAATTCACTGCCAAATTCCGCCAAGGCGCTCTTGATAATTTTCGGAGAGCTGTCCTTAGCATGTAAAACAAACTCGAGGACATATTTAGTAATCATTTAAGCATGATCGCAGAAATCAACCTGCCGGCAGCCTGGGCTTCCTTGCGAAATGAGAAAAAATCATCATCCGAAAAGGTGCAAAGCGCAGGGTCAAAAATATTTTCTTTTTTTACTCCGCAGTCTGAAAGCTGCCTCTGATTAATTAATGCCAGATCCATAAAAACACGCCCCTGCCTTTTAACCAGGCCAAAATCAAAATTACTTTTAAAATCTTTCTCTACCTCCAAGCAGCATGAACGGATAGACGGGCCAAAGCCAATAAATAAATCTTCTGCCTGGCTGCCGAATTTTTCCCGCATCCGGCTAATCCCTGCTTGCGAAATATTCTGCTCGGTACTGCGCCAACCCGCGTGCAAAATGGCAATTGCCGGACGCTTAGGATCATAAATAAAAATGGACAGGCAATCGGCGGTTAATATCGCCAGCGGAACGCCCGGTTGGTCAGTAATAAAACCATCCGTATCCGTAATCGAACTTCCGTAATCTAAAGCCCCTCTACCCTTGTCTTTTCCAATTACATATTCGACATTCCTGCCATGTACCTGCTTAGCAGTAATTAGATTCCGATAATCAATACCCAGTCCGGAAAGAAACTTTTCACGATTTTCTAAAGAACCCTTTGTATCTCCGAAGGACAAAGACATATTCCCGTCCGCTCGCCGGCTAAAAGCCGCACTTACCGAATTTAACCCGAATTTTTCTAATGGATTATACGGCTGCATCTATCTGTTTGGTATCCTGGATATTTATCAGGCGTTCAGAGACCTTATCAAAACGCTTCTGGGCGTCTTGGTACTTAGTCTGGGCGTTTAAAAGATGGCTTCCCAGAATATTAAAATCTTCTTTAAACTTATCCGTCTCAATAGCCAGGGCGCCTAGACTTTTTAAAATCATCTTGGCGTTCTCCTCCACTTTAAGGCCGCGCAGCCCTAAGCAAATTACCTGGAGATACGCGTAAAAGGTATTCGGGGAAACAGGGATAACTTTTTTGGACATACTATAAGCAAAAATATCTTCCTTGATAATCACCTCGTAATAAACATTCTCCGCCGGGATATACATTAAGGCAAAATCATAGGTATTCTCCGCCGGCAATATGTATTTCGCGGCAATTTCGTTAATCCGGTTTTTTATGTCCTGGATAAATTTCTTACGAAAAGAGTCTTTTGCCGGTTCATCCACGGCCTCCATCATCTTCTGAAAATTCTCTAAGCTAAACTTAGCGTCAACCGGAACTAACCGCTCGCCAAGCCGGATAACGGCATCTACGGTATCGCCATTTTTAAAACGGTATTGCGCCTGATAATGCTCTTTGGGTAAAACCTGGGAAAGTAAGTTTTCCAATAAAGCCTCTCCCATTGCTCCGCGAAACTTCGGGGCACGCAGGAGCTCCTGAAGGCTGGAGATATCCCGGCTGATAGCGATAATCTGTTTATTGGTCTCCTCCAGTTTTCCCAGCTGCTCTTTTACATTTCCAAAGACAGCGGTAGCACTGCCTAAATTCTGGCCGATAATCTTATTCGCCTCCTGAATAGACTGATTCATCTGATTCAGGCGCTCATTAACCTGGGAGGAAATTTTTAGCACGACCGCCACGATAAAACCGGCTAAGATCAGCAATAATACTACTACGAACATAATCATAAAATTATTATACCACTCTAAAGAATCCGGTTAAAGTAAATAATCTTTTTTTACTCTTTTTAAGGAACGGAAGATATTCTTTTTTATATCCGGGGAGGTTTTCTCCAGCTCTTGAATAATGCGGCCCATCCGCTTACGGTGGTCAGTATCGGCCTGCGGGCAAACGCAGGCCTGATGAGCTAACTTTATCTCTTGAGCAAAACTCTTAATCAAACGCTCTTCTACATAAGCCAACGGCCGGATCAGCGTAAGCTTACCTTTAGATAACTCCTGTTTAGGCGCCAGAGTCGATATTTTGCCCCGGAAAAACAAATTTAACAATAAGGTTTCGGTAATATCATCCAAATGCTGCCCCAGGGCGATCTTAGTACAACCCAGCCTATGTGCAGCCAGAAATAATTCTTTTCTTCTATTCCCGGAGCACCAAGAACAGTTAATCTTGCTCTTCTTTGTTTTCTTTAGAATATCAGTTTTAACTATCTTATACTCTACATTAAGTTTTTTAAAATGTTTTTCTAATTTAGCAGAGATGGATTGAGGATACCCCAGGTCAATGTGTATAGCAACAAGATCATGTTCAATCGGCACAAACGCCTTACGGTCAACTAACAGCCGCAATAAAACCAGGCTGTCTCTTCCTCCTGAAACCGCAACCCCGATCCTATCTTTGGCCGTCAGCATCTCATAATCCATAATCGCCCTGCCCATGCCCTTAGAAATATAGTATTCCGTGCCCTGCAATTTTCCCATTAAATGGCCATCCTTGCGTTATTGATATTCTGTTTTTTAAGGTATTATTCGCGTGCGAAATTTTTCGTGTTGAAGCATAAGGCGTAAATCAAATCCTATCGGAATCGACAATCATCTTGCGGATGAGTTTATTTACCGGATGTTTGAGTAATTCCTCAAGGCCAAGCGGAAGCCGCAGTGACCAGTTTTTCGGGCTAATCGTTCCCGGGACATTGACCCGGTACTGGTAAGGATCCCCTTTAAATATGTCCGCCAACCCTAAATAATCCCTGATGGAATTAATACAAAATACCGACCGGGAGTTTAAAATAAATTGGATTATTTTAGCTAATAGTTCATCGCTGGCAGCCTCGGTCATCGCGCCGGTACAACCCAAAATTTTCCAAAGTTTTTCTTTTTCCCCATAAGTATTTTCATAAAAATTTACAAAATCCTTTGCCTCTTCTTTATGTTTACCCAATTCCCAAAGCAGCTTATCGATAGTATCAATCTCTTTACTCCAACGCAGGCGCCCATGCAACGAAAGGGTTTCGTCAAAAAGTTTTAAACTCACCTTAGCAAAATCTATTTTGCGTTCATTACACTTGCGCATAAACAAAGCCGCATCTACTGTACCGGCTTCATACTGCCACCAGGCCTTCCAATTAGTCGTATCATGAGTTGAAAGTATCGCCACTGCCAGCTGCCGGTACTCTCCGGGCCCAAGAAAATCATGACGGACATTCCAATCTTTTACCCAGCGCTGAACATCGTTTCCCGGGATACCAAATTCCAGTAAAGTATCAGTACAGCATTTCGGAATTACCCCTAAATCCTCCGCGCAAAGAAGCATCTTAGTATTCTCTACCAAAACGCTTAAAATCTTACGGCCATGCTCATTCCAAAGATGCTCATCCAGCGGATCAAAAACCCCGTTTAACCCCTGATTCACCTCGGGGGCATGATAAGGGATACTCCAGATACGAAAAAGCCCGACCACATGGTCAATCCGTAAAATATTATAAAACTCCTGCGCGTATTTTAATTTTTCTTTTATGTAGCGATAATTATCCAGGGCAATCGCCTCCCAATTATAAGTAGGCATACCCCAGCGCTGCCCTAAAGACGCGTACATATCCGGAGGAGCTCCGGCGGCAAAATCCAGCTTGAAAAATTCTAAATGGCTCCAAACATCCGCGCTATCCCGGGAAACCAAAACCGGTAAATCGCCTTTGATAAAAATATTATTGCTGGCGGCATAGGCGCTGGCCTCTTTAAACTGCTTAAAAAGCATCCATTGCAGCCACATCTGAAAAGTTATTTTCTCGATATTATCCTGCTTAAATTCCCGTAACGCCTCTGTCTGACGGTATTTAAAATCCTGCTCCCACTCATACCAGGGCTTACCCTGATGATATTCCTTTAACACCTTAAAAAGAGCAAAATCCGTCAGCCAATAAGCATTCTTACGCTGAAATTCTTCGAAAGGCAATGCTTCCGCCAAATCCGTGGCTAGATAGACATTCCAAAGTAACTGCAGCTTCTGTGCTTTTAACGCATAATCAACATGGTCAGCATCGGCCAGAAGAGAATTAAATTTTTTTCCGGAAATTCCCGGGAAATCTTTTAAACAGAGATAAGCCGGCTCAAGGGCAAAAGAGCTCAAAGCATCATAAGGACAAAAGAGTGGGCCGACTTCATTCATCGGTAGAAGCTGAATAATAGAGTTGGCGGTTAATTTTGCCCAATCAATAATCAGCTTTAAATCCCTCAAATCACCCACCCCATAACTATTCTTGGAATGGACAGTAAACAACGGAATTAATACACCGGCGCGCTTTTTAGAACCAATATTCTTCCAATTAGCGTGGGATATACTCTTAGCAAGGTAATCTTGAAGGTTTAATTCAGGCATGACTAAAGCCTCCGGTAAATTATCTCAAAGGTAAAATTAAAGAAATTATTTTATCCGCCCAAAATAAAACGGCTAAAGCTGCCAGCGAAAGAAACGGGCCATAGGGTATCGTATGATCTTTTTTAACAGCTAAGTTTATAATCCCGATGACTATACCTAGAAACGGTGCCAGGAAGAAAGTTAAAATGGCCATCTGCCAGCCCATAAACGCTCCGATCATCGCCAAAAGCTTTACATCGCCGCCGCCCATAGATTCGGTCTCTCCGTTAATCGCCGGCCGTTTAAGCAGCTTAAAATAAACCAGGTCAAAAAGCACTCCGGTAAAATAAATAATCCCCCCTCCGGCAATTATTCCTAATGCGGATTTGGCCATCGGAAGAAAAGTAAATTTTAAGGGCCCCAGCGTAAAACCGGTTATAGAAACCATGATAAAACCGATAATCATTCCTCCTACGGATACCTCATCGGGAATAATCCGATGCGCGATATCCACAAAAGTAGCGATAATTAATCCCCAAAGCATAACCATATATAAAAAGAATTCATAACTTAAGCCAAAACGGTTAAAAAGCGCCACCATCAAGAGGGCGGTGATTAGTTCCACCAACGGATAGCACAAAGAAATATTTTCCCGGCAAAAACGGCACTTACCGCCAAGCAACAGGAAACTTACAAAAGGGATATTGTCATAACCCGGTATTCTTTTTTGGCATTTCGGGCAATGCGAGCGCGGCCAAACTACGGATTCACCTTTAGGCATGCGATGGATACAGACGTTTAAAAAACTGCCCACAATAGAACCAAAAATAAAAACAATTATCTTGGCAATCATAGCTTTTTCACTCCTTTTTCTAGTGCCGCCCGCATAATTTCCGCTGGCGCATTTTTACCCGTAAAATGCTTAAAAGAAAGTATCCCCTGATATAAAAGCATCCCTAAACCGTTAGAGAAACCCGCGCCGGCCAACCTGGCCTGCGCGATAAGTTTGGTTTCAGCCGGATTATAAATTAAATCGTAAACAAAAAGATCCCTATGCATTGCCTTACTTTCAATTAAACAAGGGTCATCCGGACGCATACCCACAGGAGAAGCATTAACCAACAAATCCTTGCCCCGCAGATTAAGTTCATCGATCCTGGCTACAGCCGAAAATTTAGTCAGGTTAAATACATCTTTAAACTGGCTAACCAGGTTTAAGCTTTTATAGGCATCGATATCATAAATACAAACCTCTTCAACTTTACCTTGCCCTAAGGCAAAACATACGGCCTTGGCTGCACCGCCAGCGCCGATAATTGCGGTTTTCTTAGGGTTAACTTTTAATTTTTTCAAATGCTTGCTAAAACCAAGAAAATCAGTATTGAAACCTCTTAGTTTTTCATCTTTAATCACAACAGTATTAACTGCACCGATTCCACGAACTCCCCGAGACTTAAAGTCCAGATAAGGCAATACTTTTTCTTTGTAGGGGATGGTAACATTGAAGCCGCGTATATTATTCTTTTCTAAATTATTTAAGAAATCTTCCAGTTGCTCAGCCTGCAACTCGAATAATTTATATTTAGCTTTTATTTTTAACGCGGAGAATACAGCATTATGCATACAAGGAGAGAGGCTATGCTTGATCGGAAAACCTACTAAACCATAGAGTTTCGGTTTTAAGGTCATTTATTCTCTAATTTATTTACGGCATCAATATATGCCTTAACCGCCGCTTCGATAATATCCGTGCTCCAGCCGCGCCCGCTGATTATAGCATCTTTTACCTTTAGCCTAAGGCTCACCTGGCCCAAAGCATCCTTGCCGGAGGTAACCGCCTCCAGGCGAAAATCTTCTAATTTTGCTTTAGAGCCGGTAATTTTATCGATGGCCTTAAAACAGGCATCCACCGGTCCGTCACCGGAAGAAACTCCGGATATATCTTTACCGCCTTTAATCAATATAACCTGGGCCTTGGGCTTAATCTTGGTGCCGGAATTAATTTCAAAACTATTCAACTTCCAGACAGGCTTAGCCAGGTGGATTTCATCCTCGACAATCGCCCTTAAGTCATCATCGAAAATATCTTTTTTCTTGTCGGATAAATCTTTAAAGCGGCCAAAGGCTTTATCTACCTGATCCTGGTTTAAATGGAAACCTAATTTTAGCAATCTTTCATTAAAAGCATGCCTTCCGGAATGCTTGCCCAAAACCATTCCTTCGACAACAAAGCCCACGTCTTCTCCGCGGATAATTTCATAAGTAGAGCGCTCCTTAAGCACGCCATCCTGATGAATACCGGACTCATGTCTGAAGGCATTACCTCCGACGATAGCTTTATTCGGAGCAACGACAAAACCCGTAAGCTTACTTACCAGGCGGCTGGCCTTATAAATATTTTTTTTATGGATACCGGTTTTTAAACCGGAATAGATGTCTTGGCGCGTATCGATACTCATCACTATTTCTTCAAGCGAAGCGTTTCCGGCGCGTTCTCCGATGCCATTAATCGTGCATTCTACCTGCCGGGCGCCGTTCTTGATCGCCGATAAAGAATTAGCTACTGCTAAACCTAAATCATTATGGCAATGCACGGAGATAACCGCCTTATCGATATTGGGGACATTATTCTTAATTGCCTGAATCAACCTGCCGTATTCTTCAGGCTCGGTATAACCTACCGTATCCGGGATATTCACGGTAGTTGCCCCGGCTTTAATTACCGCTTCCAGCACCTGAAAAAGAAAATCATTTTCCGTGCGCGAGGCGTCCTCCGGAGAAAATTCGATATCCGGACAAAATTTCCTGGCATAGCTTACTGACTCCACAGCCAGGCGGATAATTTCATCCTCGGCTTTTTTTAACTTATACTGCATATGTATTTTTGATGTCGCTAGAAATACATGGATCCGCGGCCTTCTGGCAGGTTTGGTTGCTGCTACCGCCGCATCAATATCTTTTTTGATTGCCCGGGCCAGGCCGCAGATAACCGGAAGCTTAATGTTTCTGGCTATTGCCTCTACCGCGGCAAAATCACCCTTGGAAGAAACGGGAAATCCCGCCTCAATAACATCCACTCCCAAGTTCTCAAGAGCCCAGGCCACCTCCAGTTTTTCTTTATGATTCAAAGAAGCCCCCGGCGCCTGCTCCCCATCCCTTAAAGTTGTATCAAATATTATTATCTTTTCCATTCTTATCCCCTACTCCAAGATTATAAATTACGCTTTCAGGCTAATCGCGGGTGGCTTGGGTGTTTTCGTAGCGCGTCAGCGCAAGAAAATACCCAAGACAGGACCCGCGAAATTTAACCTACAATTTAGAATCTCTCTACTTCTTCATCCAAGGCATCATTTCTCGCAACTGCTTCCCCACTTTTTCGATTAAGTGTTCATCACCGGCTTTGATTAAGCTGTCAAAATTCTTGCGTCCGGTTTCATTCTCCTTAATCCACTCTCTGGCGAATTTGCCGGTTTTAATTTCCTTAAGAATCTTTTTCATTTCCTTGCGTGTTTTTTGGGTGATAATTCTGGGCCCGCGGGTTAAATCGCCGTAACAAGCAGTATTAGAAACTCCCCGGCGCATTCCCGAAATACCGCGCTCCTGAATCAGATCAGTAATCAATTTTAACTCATGCAAAACCTCAAAATAAGCAATCTCCGGTTGATAACCGGCGTCAATTAAAGTATCAAAACCCGCCTTAATCAATTCGCTTACCCCGCCGCAAAGCACTGCCTGCTCGCCGAAGAGGTCGGTTTCGGTCTCCTCATCAAAAGTCGTTTCGATTACCCCGGCGGTGGTTGCTTTCAGCCCCTTGGCATAAGCTAAGGCTAAATCTTTTGCTTGGCCGCTGGCATCCTGATAAATGGCAATTAATGAAGGCACACCCTTGCCCTCCTCATACATTTTTCTCACCAAAGCCCCGGGGCCTTTGGGCGCAACCATAAATACGTCGACATTCTTCGGAGGCTTAATTTGTTTAAAACGGATGTTAAAACCATGGGAAAAACAAAGGGCTTTACCTTTTTTTAAATTCGGCTTAATCGACTCCAGATAAACCTTAGCCTGAACATGATCCTGAGTAAGGATCTGAATGATATCCGCGGCTTTTGCCGCTTCGGCGGCACTCACCGGAGTAAATCCATCCTTGATTGCCTGCTGAAAATTAGGAGTTCCTTCCATTTCCGAAACTACCACCCTTACTCCTGAATCACGCAGGCATAATGACTGGCCACGGCCCTGGATACCATAACCAATAATTGCTACCGTCTTATCTTTTAATAAATTTAAATCCGCGTCTTTGTCATAATAAATCTTTGCCATTGCTAAATACTCCTCTCTTTCTAATTACTCGATTGCCAGTTTTCCTGTCCTCACTAACTCTTTAATCCCGAATTTATTCAACTCTTCCAAAAGCGCTTTTATCTGCCGCTCATCACCTACTGCCTCGACAGTCGCCATATCCGCTTTATGCTGCACGATTTTACCCACAAACTTTTCAAAAATAGCCGCAAGCTTTGGCTTATCCTTGGGCGCGTAATTTATTTTTACCAAAACCAGTTCACGGTCCAGATGCTCCTTTTTGGTAAAATCCGTAACTGTAATCACATCGATTAATTTATTCAACTGCTTGTTAATTTGCTCTAAGACCTTTGCGTCTTTAGCTTCCACCACAATCGTCATATAAGATATCTGCGGATCCAGGGTTTCAGAAACTGCCAAAGAGGCAATATTATAACCCCGCGCGCTAAATAGCCCGGCCACCCGCGCTAAAACTCCGAATTTATTCTCCACTAATACTGATATCGTATGCCGCATTAGGCCAACCCTTCAATCATTTCGTTTATCGCTTTTCCCGCCGGAACCATCGGATAAACATTCTCTTCCGGTTCGATGCGAAAATCGATAAACACGGTATTATCCGTCTGAATTGCTTTCTGTAATGCCGCGCGTACTTGGGTTTTTTCGGTTACCCGGATTCCTACTGCTCCATAACTTTGCGCGAGCATTACATAATCCGGGCTGGTTATCGGGGTAAAAGAATAACGTTTCTTATAAAATAATTCCTGCCATTGCCTAACCATACCCAGAAACCCATTATTAAATATTAATACTTTCACATTTATTTTATTAGCCACACAAGTACCCAGCTCCTGAATATTCATCTGGATTGAACCATCTCCGGCAATATTAAAAACTTCTTTTTCCGGAAAGGCCAATTTTGCTCCCATGGCCGCCGGAAATCCAAACCCCATGGTGCCTAACCCGCCGCTGGAGATGAATGTGCGCGGGGTTAAATACTGATACCATTGGCATGCCCACATCTGGCTCTGGCCTACCTCAGTACAAATTATCGCGTCTCCTTTAGTTAAATCCCAAAGCTGCTGGAGGATATACTGAGGCTTAAGCATCGCGCTGTCATCTTTATAAGTTAACGGATATTTATTCTTCCAGCCCTCTACCGTCTTAAGCCATTCCCCGGTATCCGGAAGTTTCTTAATTTCAGTAATAAGTTGTTTAAGAATATTTTTAGCGTCCCCCACGATCGGCACATCTACCCGGATATTCTTACTAATTGAGGAAGGATCAATATCAATATGGATAACTTTTGCTCCGGGGGCAAAATCATCCAGCCTTCCGGTTACCCGGTCATCAAAACGCGCTCCCACGGCAATAATTAAATCTGATTCCATGACCGCGTGGTTAGCGTAGGCGGTGCCATGCATACCCAGCATACCTAAAAATAACTTATGCGTACCGCAAAAACCGCCCAACCCCATAAAAGTAGTCGTTACCGGAACCTGGATTTTTTCCGCTAATGCTTTTAATTCCAAATCCGCTCCGGAAGTAATCACTCCGCCGCCGGCATAGATAATCGGTTTCTTAGCTTGCGAGATTAATTTTGCCGCTTTTTTAATTTGCCCGGGATGTCCGGAATAAGTAGGTTGATAACTGCGAATATTTACATTCTCCGGCCAGATAAATTCTGTATCCGCCCGCTGCACATCCACGGGAATATCAATAAGCACCGGGCCTGGGCGGCCGCTGGAGGCAATATAAAAGGCTTCAGCAATGATCCGCGCTAAATCCTTAACATCTTTAACTAAAAAATTATGTTTAGTTATGGGACGGGTAATTCCGGTCACATCTGCTTCCTGAAAAGCATCATTGCCGATTAAATGGGTGCCCACCTGGCCGGTGATGGCGACCATCGGAATTGAATCCATATAAGCAGTAGCGATTCCGGTGACCAGATTCGTTGCGCCCGGGCCGCTGGTTGCCAGGCAAACCCCTACTTTACCGGTTGAGCGGGCATAGCCATCTGCGGCGTGCGCGGCTCCCTGCTCATGGCGCGTTAAAATAAATTTAATATCAAAATCATAAAGTTGATCAAAAATAGGCAGGACCTGGCCGCCGGGATAACCAAAGATTATCTTAACACCTTCTTTTTTTAAAGACTCCAGTAATATCCTGGCACCGATCATTCCAATATTGCTCCCTTATCTGCTGAACTCACTAACCGACAATAACGAGATAAATACCCGGTTTTAATTTTAGGCTCCACGCTCTTCCAATTCCTAAATCTTTTTTCTATTTCACCCTTGCTTAATTTAATTTCCAACTTGCGCTTGGGAATATCAATGATAATTGTATCACCATCCTTAATAATTGCAATCGGCCCGCGCGCGGAAGCCTCCGGAGAAATATGGCCGATACAAGGCCCTTTAGTTCCCCCTGAAAAACGCCCATCAGTAATTAGCGCCACAAAATCCTCTAAACCCAAACCCACGATGGCTGCGGTCGGCGCCAGCATCTCGCGCATTCCCGGCCCTCCTGAGGGGCCCTCATAACGGATAACAATACAATCACCTTTTTTTATTTTATTGTTCATAATCGCTTGCATCGCTTGCTCTTCACGGTTAAATACCCTGGCCCGGCCGACAAACTGCATCATCTTGGCGCTGACCCCGGACTGCTTAACCACTGCCCCATTGGGCGCAAGGTTGCCATAGAGAACCGCGATCCCGCCCTGCTGATGATACGCCTGGTTTAACGGACGGATTACCTCGGAATCAAAAATAACGGCACCATCGGCAATCTGAAAAGTTTTCTGGCCGCTGACATTTAAAACATTATTCAATTTTGATTTTAATCTTTTTAATACCGCGGGAATTCCACCGGCATATTCAATATCTTCCATAAAATGCTCACCCGCCGGCTCAATATTGGTAATATGCGGTACACTCTTACTAATTTTATCAAATGTCTTCAGGTCTAGATCAATCCCTGCCTCATGAGCAATGCTCATTAAATGCAGAACCGTATTGCTGGAGCCGCCTAAAGCCATATCTACTACAATCGCATTCTCCAAAGATTTCCTGGTAATAATATCGCGCGGTTTAATATTCTGCTTGACCAACTCCACAATCCGCTCTCCGCTTGCCTGGGCGATCCGGCGTTTTTTGGCCGACCCTGCCAGCGCCGTACCGCAACCCGGAATCGACATGCCCATAGTTTCGGTAAGACAGGCCATGGTATTGGCCGTATATAACCCCTGGCATGATCCTTGCCCCGGACAAGCCTCCATCTCTAAACAGGATAATTCCTGCAAAGAAATATCGCCTTTTTTTGCCCTGGCCATGCCTTCAAATGTATCATGCACAAAAGCTAATTTCCTTTTATTAAAACGCCCCGAGAGCATTGGCCCGGCGGTAACAATGATCGCCGGAATATTTAAACGCGCTACCCCCATGAGCATACCCGGAGTTATTTTATCGCAATTAGTCAGGCAGATAATTCCGTCTAATTGATGCGCGTTACAAACGGTTTCAATAGTATCGGCAACGATCTCGCGTAAAGCCAGAGGATAACACATTCCCAAATGGCCCATGGCAATCCCGTCACAAATACCCGGCACGCCGAATAAAAACGGCACCCCCCCGCCATAACAAACCCCGCGCTCAATAAATCTTTCCAAATCGCGCATCCCGATATGCCCGGGAATAAGATCAGTAAATGATGTGGCCACGCCAATAAACGGACGGCCTAAATCTTTTTTAGATAAACCGGTAGCATGCAAAAGCGCCCGATGCGGCACTCGATCCAAACCTTTTTTAATCTGATCTGAACGCATATTCTCTCCTCACTTTAGTCAGCGCCTTCCCCATCGTGCACTACCGCTGAGGCATCCTGACGTTTACGCGTAATTACCCGCTTTAAAGTAACATATTTATCTACCAGCGCGCGGTTGTTTATCGCGCTCAACTGCTTAAAGAGAAAATCAAACTTGGCTTCAATCTCCGCGGCGATTTTATCGCGTAAATCCTGGGCTAAAGACATAATCTCTTTCTTAAACGGCCCCAATGCCTTTTTGCGCGCTTTATAAAAAAACTGCTCCTCTGTTTCGCCTTCTTTTTTTTCACTAACCGCGTTGACTTTCAGCCAATCATAAATTCTATTCTTTAAATCCACCGGAAAATATTTACTATCAAACATCATATTCTGAAATCCGGTGGCTAAATGCACTTCTAAGGTATTATTCTCCGGGAATTTATGGAACATTTCTTCCGGCAAGGTGGAAGCGCCATGCTGCACTGCCCCGCCAATACCATATTCTTTCTGGGCGATACCCGAAAGAATATTCAATGTACCAAAATCAAGTTTAACCTCAGCCATAGATCCATCCGCCTTAACTACTCCGCCGTGGCTTGTCCCGGTCTGAACCGAAATCTTGCTTATACCGGTTAACCCTTTACGTAATCTTTCTTGATAACCCTCCATAAACGCGCCAAGATCTTCGACGTTGGAATTCTGATGCCCTACCTCGCCAATCTCCCCGCCCACGGAAACGGTTATACCTTTTGGCTCAATACGGCGGATAAACTGCGTTAATTTCGCGCATACCTCATAGTTATCTTTCTGCTGTTTTTTGATATCCTTTTTAGATAAATCCACCAGCGTCGAGGAATCAATATCGATATTATAGAAACCTTCCGCAATGCTATCGGCGATCATCTTCTGCAACGCCTCTAATTCCTTATCCGGATTCTCCTGGAATTTCTTAGCATTTACCTGGCAATGATCCGCCTGGATAAATACCGGCCCGCTATAATTTTCCTTTATTGCCGCAGCCAGAACAACCGAAGTATATTCAACCGGAGGCTGAGCGGTATAACCCATCTCAGATTTAGCAATTTCAAAAATAAATGCCCCGGAGTTATTCTTTTTAGCCGTTCTGAATATTGCCCGGGCTAAATCATAGGTCATACTCCGCAGGTTCATCGCCGGAACGGTAAACCCGCTGAATTCACCCTTACCGCGAGCCAGATACAGCTCATGAATACTGGAAGGATAAATTCCTTTTTTATAGGCGATATCCAGAATCTTCTTGCCTAATTTCTTTTTTAAAAGTGTATCCTCGGTCATAATCAGGCTCATTACAATTTTATCAATTTCTAAAGGCTTTCTTCCCATTTTTAATTCTCTCCTTATCTACTAGATAACACCCGCGCAATTCCAATTAGCGCGGGGTGTCTTAGGTTAAAATTTTAATTAGTTTATAAAAATTATCAATTTTTAATTCTTTTTTTCTAATCGCCGTCTTAAAATCAACCTCGACAATCTTACCTGCGGTTAATCCTAAAGCCATATCTGCCTTGCCGGCGATTAAACAATCCACTGCCGCTTTACCAAGATTTAAAGCTAAATCCCGGCTCGCCGCTGTCGGCCGGCCGCCTCTTTGCACATGGCCTAAAACCACTGTGCGCGTCTCCAGGCCGGTCATCTCCGTTATCTGCCTGGCAATATCATCAGCTTTACCCGCCCCTTCGGCAATCACAATAATCCAGCTCATTTTCCCGACTAAATTACCATGGACGATATCATGACAAATTACATTCATCTCCATCGCTTTTTCCGGAATAATTACATCTTCACACCCTCCGGCAAGAGCCACCGTCAAAGCAATAAAACCCGATTCTCTACCCATAACTTCCACTACAAAAATCCGCTCCATACTCGTAGCCGTATCCCGGATTTTATCAATCGCATCCAAAGCAGTATTAATTGCCGTATCGGTGCCGATAGTATAATCTATGCCGTTAACATCATTATCAATGGAAGCCGCAACTCCGATGCAAGGGATATTAAATTTTTTATAAAACTCATGGGCAGCGGCAAAAGAACCGTTGCCGCCGATAACCACTAAACCGTCAATATTATTCTTTTTAATTGTCTCGTAAGCCCGCTGTTGCCCTTCCTGCGCCCTAAACTCAGGGCAGCGAGCAGTCTTAAGAATAGTTCCCCCTTCTCCGATGATTCCCGATACAGAACGTCGATTTAATGGTTTCAATTCTTCATTAATCAAACCCCACCAGCCGCGGAAAACCCCCATTACTTCTAGTTTCTGGCTAATTCCATAACGCACAACAGAACGAATTGCCGGATTCATTCCCGGAGCGTCTCCTCCGGTAGTCATAACTGCGATTTTTTTCATTAAGTGCCCATCTCCCAGCTAGCCAGGTATTTTTTCTGTTCTGCCGTCAAAACATCTATCTTTATCCCCATAGACTCAAGTTTAAGCCTGGCAATATTTTTATCAATATCTTCCGGAACAGTATAAACCTGTTTTTGCAATTTACGGTAATTTTTAGCCATATATTCCGCGGAAAAAGCCTGGTTAGCAAAAGACATGTCCATTACGCTGGCCGGATGGCCTTCAGCGGCGGCTAAATTAATCAAACGGCCTTCACCTAAAAGATAAATCTTGCGATTATTTTTTAAGGTATACTCATCAACAAAATCGCGGGTTGCCCGTTTAGATTTCGCAATTGCTTCTAAACCCGGGATATCAATCTCAACATTAAAATGCCCGGAGTTAGCGATGATTGCGCCATCCTTCATTAAACTAAAGTGCTCTTTTCGAATGACATTAATATCGCCGGTAACCGTAACAAAAATATCTCCGACTTTAGCTGCCTCTTTAATGGGCATAACCTCAAAACCATCCATGGTTGCCTCTAAAGCCCGCAAAGGGTCAACTTCAGTCACCACGACTTTGGCACCCATACCTTTGGCGCGCATGGCCGTGCCTTTACCGCACCAACCATAACCGCAGACTACAAAATTAGACCCGGCGATTAATTTATTCGTCGAGCGGATAATCCCGTCAAGCGTAGACTGGCCTGTGCCGTAACGATTATCAAAAAGATGCTTGGTTTGCGCATCATTAACCGCAATTATCGGATAGCGCAATTTACCTTCTTGCGCCAAAGCCCGTAAACGGATTACTCCGGTAGTAGTTTCTTCCGTGCCGCCAATAATATTAGCATGCTCGCTTGCCGGGCGCTGGTGAATAGTACTCACCAAATCCGCGCCATCATCCATGGTAATATCAGGCTTTATGGCTAAGGCGGATTTCATATGCGCGTAATAAGTTTTAGTATCCTCTCCCTTAATCGCAAAAACACCTACTTTTAAATCTTTTACCAAAGCCGCCGCCACATCATCCTGAGTCGAAAGAGGATTAGACGCGCAAATATATACATCTGCGCCTCCGGATTTTAAAACATCACCAAGCACGGCAGTTTCAGTAGTGACATGTAAACAACAGGCGATCTTTAAACCTTTTAAAGGTTTTTCTTTAATAAATCTCTGCTTAATTAAATCCAAAACAGGCATATTTTTGGCTGCCCATTCAATTCTGAAAGCACCTTTTTTTGCTAACTTTATATCCTTAATGTCATATCGCATAAAAACTCCTTATCTTAAATTCTGTCATTACGAGTTATCCGCTAATCTACAATTTCGCTGCTTGCTTTTTTAGATCCGGTACTTTATCCAGCTTCTCCCAGTGGAATTCCGGCTCCGGCCTGCCAAAATGCCCGTAGCTGGCAGTTTTCCTGTAGATAGGCCGGCGTAAGTTCAAGGATTCGATAATTCCTTTAGGGGTAAGTTCGAAATTCTGCCGAATCAGCTTCACCAAAGCCTCCTCCGGAATTACAGCCGTCCCCTCAGTCTTGACCATCACCGATAAAGGATCCGCCCGGCCGATAACATAAGCCAGTTGAATAAGGCATTTTTCCGCTAATCCCGCGCTCACAATATTCTTAGCGATATAACGGCACATATACGCCGCGGAGCGATCAACCTTAGTCGGATCTTTGCCCGAAAATGCCCCGCCGCCATGCGCAACTGCTCCGCCGTAGGTATCCACAATTATTTTCCTTCCGGTCATACCCGTATCGGATTGCGGCCCGCCGACTACAAATTTACCCGTCTGATTAACATAATATTTAGTATGCTTATCCACCCAGCCTTTAAGGATCGGTCCGGCAACCTGGCGAATAATTTCCTGGCGCGATTTTTCGGTAATATGCCTGCCGCTTTTATCCAAAATATCCTCGGTATGCTGCGAAGCCAAAACCACCGAATCCACGCGCACGGGCTTGCCGTTATCGTATTCCACTGTCACTTGGGTCTTTCCGTCAGGGCCAAGGTATTTTAAAATTTTCTCTTTGCGCACGATGGTTAAACGCATCGCTAATTTTTGCGCTAACATTAAAGCCAGCGGCATTAATTCTTTGGTCTCCTTACAAGCATAACCAAACATTATTCCCTGATCCCCTGCTCCGCCGGTATCCACCCCTTGGGATATATCCGGAGACTGGGCATGAATGGCATTAAGAATAGCGCAAGTATGAAAATCAAAACCGTATTTAGGATGATCGTAACCGATCTCTTCGATTATTTTCCTGCTTATTTCATGCACATCGATAAAACCGCGCGTGGTGATCTCGCCGCCGACAATTAAAAGCCCCATGGTAACATAAGTTTCGCAGGCTACCCGGGAATAAGGATCGTTTTTTAGGCAGGCATCTAAAACTCCGTCTGAAATCTGATCACATAACTTATCCGGATGCCCTTCGGTTACCGACTCTGAAGAAAAATAATGTTTCTTTACCGCCATGTCTTTCCCCCTTTTTAGTTAAGGTAATTGCTGGCCTAAAAAGGCAAAAAGCAATCCCCATCCATTGAACAAATACTCCTTTTATTTTAGAATTTCCGCTAATCTATTTTCCGAAAATTCTTCAACCTCTTTACCTGTGGAAAGTTGCAACGCTTGATACGCAATCTCTTGGGCAGCCTTAAAACCTATGGCGCGAATTACGTACTTTAATTCCGGAATCACCTGCGGCGGTAAACTAAACTCATCTAAACCTAAGCCCAAAAGAATAAGCGCCAAAGACGGTTCCCCGGCCATCTCTCCGCACATCGCTACCTTGATTTTAGCCTGATGCGCCGCGTCAATAATGCGCTTAACCAATCTTAAAACTGCCGGATGCGCCGGATCATAAAGATAGGCAACTTTCTCATTACTGCGATCAACGGCCAAGGAGTATTGAATTAAATCATTTGTCCCGATACTGAAAAAATCCGCTTCTTTAGCCAATATATCCGCGGTCATTGCCGCTGAAGGGACCTCCACCATTACCCCCACCTCAATTTTATCATTAAACTTCAAACCATTCTGTCTAAGCTCTTGCTTGGCTTCATCCAGAAGATGATTTGCCTGCCGTAACTCCTCAACCCCAGAGATCATCGGATACATCAGCTTAAGGTTCCCATGCACCGAGGCCCGCAGGATTGCCCGTAGCTGCAGCTTAAATATGTCCGGGCGCGCCAAACAAAATCTAATCGCCCTCCACCCTAAAAACGGCTGCATTTCATGCGGAATTTTAAATTGCGATAGAAATTTATCTCCTCCTATATCCAGAGTGCGGATAACCACCGAATGCGGATTCATCTCTTCCGCCACATACCTATAAGCCTGGTAATGCTCCTCTTCACTGGGAGAATCTTTACGATTCATATAAAAAAACTCCGTGCGGTAAAGCCCGATTCCCTGGCCTCCGTGCAGCTTAACGCTGGGCACCTCATCCGGAAGTTCAATATTCGCATTAATCAAAATAGTCCGGCCATCGGTAGTAACTGCCGATAAATCTTTAACCAACAGAAATTTATCCGCGATACCTTTTAATTTTTCAAGTTTCTGCTGGTAATTCCTAAGCGCTTCCTCATCGGGATTAATAATCACAATCCCCATGCTGCCATCAACAATAAGGATATCCCCGGCGTTAACCTTGGCGGTGACAGTTTCTAAACCCACCACCGCAGGTATCTCCAGGGATTTAGCCATAATCGCGGTATGCGAAGTTTTTCCGCCGATATCCGTAACAAAAGCCGCGACATTCTTGGTATACATGGCCGCGGTATCTGAAGGAGAGATATCATGCGCCACAATAATCGCCCTGCTGCCGGCATCGGCTAAACTCTTCTTCTCATTCCCCAGAAGATTCCTTAATATCCTTTTACCGACATCATTAATATCCGCAGCGCGTTCCTTAAGATATTCATCCTCGATTTTCAAAAACACACCGATATATTTCTTTAAAACCTCGGAAAAAATATAGGCAACATTAAGCTGTTCTTTTTTCAGCCGGCTGATTACCTCTTCAATGAGCATCCGGTCTTCTAGAACCAACAGGTGCGCATCGAAAATCTGCGCCTCCTGCTGCCCCATATCCAGACTAATCCTTTTTTGCAATTCAATAATCTCACGGCGGGTCTTAATCAACGCTTCTTCAAAGAGCTGAATCTGGGTGGGGATGTCCGTCCAGTTGATCGCTTCGCGTAAGACGACAAACTCCTCTTTCCCCAGCATGTAAGCCGGCCCGATACTGATACCGCCTGCAGCGGCAATTCCTTTTAATTGAATCATAGCTCTTCCTCGCTGCTAATCAGCCTTTCCAGCTCCACCAACGCCGCCTCGGCATCCGCACCGTCTGCCTCCACGACAATCAAACTATCCTTTTCTGCTCCCAGCATAAGAATACCCATAATCGATTTGCCATTAACCTCTTCGTCATCATGACGCACGGTAATCTGCGCTTCAAATTTATTCGCTATCTGCACAAATACAGCCGCCGGCCGGGCATGTAACCCTAGTTTATTTTTTACGATTATTTCTTTTCTAACTAAAGGCATACTTAGATCTCATCAATAAAACTTAAAATAATTTTGGCTAACTTTTCCGCGTCATGACGGATTACTCCGTCGGCAATCATGCTAAAATCTTCCTCGACCACCCGTACCCCCAGGTTCTCCACCTTCTTGCGGTCATTAACCACCAAAAGCGAATTATCCTTAGAGTAACGCTTTAAAACCTCACTCGGTACCTCCCCATTATTCACCACGCAATAATCCAGAATCTGTTCATGGCTGTGCTTAAGGAGAGCTTTAATATGATCCGAAACGCTATAGCCGTCGGTTTCTCCCGGTTGAGTCATCACATTGCAAACATAAACTTTTATGGCTTCCGACTCTGCAATCTCTTGAGTAATCTCTTTAATTAATAAGTTCGGAATTATACTCGTGTACAAAGAACCCGGCCCCAAAACAATGATCTGCGCTTCTTTAATTGCCTTTAAGGCATCCGGCGTAGCCAATGGCTGTTCGGGAGTAAGGCTAACTCTGCTAATTGATTTTCTGGCCCGGGGAATCTGCTCTTCTCCGATAACCATTGAGCCATCAGAATAATGTGCCACCAAGGTTACATCCCCTAAGGTCGAAGGAATAACCTGGCCCCGTAAAGCTAAAACCTTACTGGTCTCCTTAATCGCCTTTTCAAAATCACCGGTCAGGCGCGTCATTACCGTAAGAAAAAGATTGCCGAAGGAGTGCCCGGAAAACTCTGAATGCTCATCAAATCGAAATTGAAAAAGATCCCGCATTAATGCCGGGGCATCCGCCAAAGCCACCAAACAGTTACGGATATCACCGGGAGGTAAAACATCAAACTGCTGCCTAAGCCTGCCGCTGGAGCCCCCGTTATCTGCCACCGTAACTACGGCAGAAATATTAGAGGTAAAATTTTTTAACCCGCTCAAAAGAACAGACAATCCTGTGCCGCCGCCTACGGTAACGATACGCGGGCCACGGCTTAAATGCTTCTTTTGATACAAAATATCGATTAGCTCTGTGCCCCTGGATGATGAGGGAACAAATATAGCAATAAAAGAGCGCATCAGGCGCTTGATACCCAGAATCAAAATTATAATTCCGGAAATTACAATCAAGGCATCCAAAATTTGAATCAACCAGAATTCTTCGCTGCGTAAATTAGCCGTACCTAAAATTAAAAGTACGACCCCAAAAGCACTTAAGCCCACCCAGCGTTTAATCCCTATCCCCGGATAAAACCATTTTAGAATATCGGTGGCATTAGTTTTCATATTTAGTAGAATTATCTGTTTTAAATATGTGCTTAAAAAACAAAGGGGACGGTTCTATTTTTCAATCAAATCAGGCGACGGAAAAACAGAACCGTCCCCCAGATTCTTAATACAAGATCAAATCTTTTTTTCATCTTCCTGCGTGATAATCTTGATTACAGATTTTTCATCCATACAAGTACGCAAGGTATCACGAAAATATTTATCTTTTAAAAGACGGGATATTCTGGCTAAGGCTTTAAGATGCGGGCCGGCGGAATCCTGCGGGGCAACCAATAAGAAGAAAATATAAGCTAATTCGCCGTCGAGAGAATCAAAATCCACGCCCTTTTTGGAAAGGCCGAAAGCAGCCACTAGTTTATCTACACAATCGCATTTTGCATGCGGGATGGCGATACCTTGACCGATGGCCGTTGATCCCAAGGCTTCTCTGGACATCAGCGCGTCAATGAGTTTATTCCGATTACGTTTTTCAACATCACCGGCTTCAATCAAATAATCCACCATTTCTTTAATCACCTCTTCCTTGCTGGTGGATTTTATATCCGGGAGAATAGCCTTCTTTGAGAGAAAATCCATTATCTGCATTTGCTGCTCCTTTCAAATAATAAATACATCTTAAGCGGGAGACGGGATTCGAACCCGCGACATCAACCTTGGCAAGGTTGCGCTCTAGCCAGCTGAGCTACTCCCGCAAGTTAACTTCAGAACATCTCTTCTTTCCGCTTAAACCTAAATAGTTACTTAAGGTAGCGCTCGGAGTGAATTTTTACTCCGTAAAAATTCATGGGCGGAAGAGGATTTTCCCGCCAATCACCTGCCCTTCACCACATCTAATAATGCGGACGGAGGGATTTGAACCTTCAAGGGTTGCCCCAATAGCTCCTAAGGCTATCGCGTCTGCCAATTTCGCCACGTCCGCGTAAATCAAATTTACCTATTCTGCAGGCGGGATCCCGCTTGCATCGTTAAATTAGGAGCGGGAGAACCTTTCCCTAAGTTGCCCCAATAGCTCCTAAGGCTATCGCGTCTGCCAATTTCGCCATCCGCCCGGATATTTTCCTCTCTCCACCAACAAATAAATTTTATGAGCCTCCCGCGACTCGAACGCGGCACAACCACATTAAAAGTGTGGTGCTCTACCTGATGAGCTAGAGGCCCAAATCTAACAAACTCTTAAAAAGTTTAAAACTCTAATACTTCCTTCTCTTTGATCTTTAAAAGCTCATCAATCTTAGCGATATACTTATCCACTACTTTCTGCAACTCATCAATACCGCGAAATTTCTCATCTTCAGAAACAATTTTATCCTTTTCCAGTTTCTCGACAGATTCTTTAGCTTCTCTTCTAATCGTACGCAGAGATACCCTGCCGTCCTCAGACATTTTATGCAGCAACTTAGCCATCTCCTGGCGCCTCTCCTTAGATAGCTGCGGAACAGTAATTCTAATTATCTTGCCGTCATTAGAGGGGCTGACCCCCAGATTAGATTTTAAGATTGCCTTCTCAATCTCAGCAATCGCAGTAAGGTCCCAGGGCTGGATAACGATCAAATGCGCATCCGGCGCGGATATTGCCGCTAACTGTTTTAACATAGTCGGAGTTCCGTAATAATCAATGTGCAGGCCTTCCACTAAACTCGGGGATGCCCTACCGGTCCTTACTTCATGAAACTGGCGATTCATCGATTCAAAAGCCTTTTTCATTTTTTCTTCAGTATTATGTATTGTTTCCTTAATAGACATGTTAGCTTTCCCCCCTTTTAACGTACGACCGTACCGATCTTTTCGCCTAAAATTACCCGCTTAATATTGCCTACGCGATTAAGATCAAAAACCACAATCGGTAATTTATTATCCATGCACAAACTGATTGCGGTTGCATCCATTACCTTTAAGCCCTTTTTAAGCACATCAATGTATTTTAATTGCGTAAATTTTTTGGCATCTTTTACTTTCAGCGGATCAGCAGAATAAACTCCGTCAACTTTAGTGGCTTTCAAAATAGCATCGGCATTAATCTCCATCGCCCGCAAGGCTGCCGCGGTATCCGTAGTAAAATAAGGATTGCCGGTCCCGGCGACAAAAATAACCACTCTGCCTTTTTCCAAATGCCGGATCGCTCTTCTTTTGATATAAGGTTCGGCTATTTTTTGCATTTCAATAGCAGTCATCACCCGGGTCGGCACCCCTGTTTTCTCCAACGCATCCTGCAGAGAAAGTCCGTTAATTACCGTAGCCAGCATCCCCATATAATCTGCGACACTCCGGTCCAGGTCCAAGCCCCGGCAAGCAGTATTCTCCTGGCCGCGCAGGATATTACCCGCGCCTAAAACCACTGCCACATCCACCGCCAGGTCTCTAACTTCTTTAATCTGGCGTGAGATAGTCAAAAGCACTCCCGGGTCTATACCATGCGTTTTCTTGCCCTGAAGTGCCTCACCGCTAAGTTTAAGGACAATTCTCTTGTAAACCGGTTTAACCATTTATTCGCCAATCTTGTAGCGGATAAACCTGCGGATAACAATATTTTCACCCATTTTTGCTACAATACTGCCTAAACAATCTCTAATCATTAAACTTGGGTCTTTCACAAAAACCTGCTCTAACAAACAATTATGCTTATAATAGTCTTCTTTATTTTTTTCATGTTTTAGAACTTCCTCCGGAACCTCTTCCTTTTTAATATACTCCGGGCTAGTCGCGGCAATCTGCATCGCCAGATCCTTGGTGAAATTAATAAACTCCTCATTTCTGGCCACAAAATCTGATTCACAGTTAACCTCCAACAAAACTCCGATTTTATTGCCGTGATGGATATAACAATCAATCCTGCCCTCTTTGGCAGCGCGGCTCTGCTTTTTAGCGGCAATCTCCAAGCCTTGCTTACGTAATAATACCACTGCCTGCTGGATATCGCCCCCGGTCTCCTCTAAAGCTTTTTTACAATGCGCGATACTTGAACAAGTTATATCTCTTAATTCTTTAATCGTATTAACTGAATTTTTCATTTTAAAATTACCCCTTCTTGATTAATAAAGCTACCTTTTTTCCTTAGTTTTGGGTTGATTTCCGCGGCTGCCTTCAAGTGCGCCCTCTTTACCGCTGTCGCCTCATCAGTCGGCTGGCTATCCTCAACAATCTCTTCGATTTCTTTAATTTTGATCTCTTCTTCCGGAAGAACCTCTGTAACAATATCGGCCTTGGCCTCTTCTATTTTAACCCCTTCCTGAGCAAGATAGGAGAGGAATTTCTTCCTTCCTTCGATAATCGTATCGGCGATAATCGAAACTACCGTACGAATAGATTTGGTGGCATCATCATTACCGGGAATAGGATAATCTACTAAATCCGGATTGGAGTTGGTATCAATTAACCCAATGATCGGAATCCCCAGCCTGCGCGCTTCGCGTACTGCCGTCTCTTCTTTTTTAGTATCCACGATAAACACGGCTTTGGGCATGCGTTCCATGAGGACAATCCCGGAAAAATTCTTATTAAGCTTAGCCAGCTCTTTTTCCAGGCGCGCAATTTCCTTCTTCGTCAACTTCTCAAACGTCCCATCAGTGCGCATCTTTTCGATATCCTTTAAGCGGTTGATACTTTTTTTGATGGTAGCGAAATTAGTAAGCATACCTCCCGGCCAACGGTCAGTAACGTAATACATTCCGCTGCGGATAGCCTCTTGCTTGATTACATCCTGGGCCTGCTTTTTAGTCCCCACAAAAAGGACGAATTCTCCTTTTGAGGTTATCTCCATTAAAAAATCCCGGGCAGCATTAATACACTCCTCGGTCTTTTCCAAGTCGATAATGTAAATACCGCTTCTTGAGCCAAAAATAAACTTCTTCATTTTGGGATTCCAGCGTTTAGTCTGGTGGCCAAAATGTACACCTGCTTCTAAAAGTTGCTTGATTAAGTCTGATGGCACGTCTTTAATCCCCCTTCTTTTGGGTTTGATTATTTAAATAACCAAACCCTGCCTGCCGGCAGGCAGGCATGGTTTCCTAACCAATTGGTTAATATTCTTTTCTGACCCTTTCACTGCTTAAGCAAGCACCGGCATTCCTAATATGCGGCAGTGCTATTGCCAAAACAACACACCTGACATCCTTATATGGCAGAGTGGTACGGTAGAAAGTTAATCGGGTAATTATAGCAAAATTTTACTTATTTGCAACTATTATTGTAACTCTTGAGCCATATACAGCCGCTTATATAAACCGTTCTTTTCCAGCAATTCAATATGCGTTCCCTGCTCAACAATCGAGCCTTTATCTAAAACTACAATTCTATTGGCCTTTCTTACCGTAGAAAGCCGGTGCGCAATCATAAATACCGTTCTACCGCTAACCAGGCGGTCCAAAGCTTCCTGTACAATACGTTCAGATGTAGAATCTAATTGCGAAGTAGCCTCATCTAAGATTAATATCGGAGCATCCTTTAAGAGGGCACGGGCAATCGCAATCCGCTGGCGCTCTCCCCCGGAAATCATTACCCCCCGATCACCAATAACCGTCTCATAACCTTGCGGACAATTAAGTATAAAATCATGCGCATGCGCTTTCCTCGCTGCCTCCTCTATCTCTGCCAAAGAAGCATTAGGCTTGCCATAAGCGATATTAGCACGAATCGTATCATTAAAGAGCATGGTTTCCTGATTAACTATGCCTACCTGGCTACGTAATGACTTTAAACTAAGCTCCCGGATATTAACCCCATCAATCAATACCGCTCCATTTTGCGGATCATAAAAACGCGGAATTAAATCTACCAGGGTACTTTTGCCCGAACCACTCGGGCCGACAATCGCCAGCATTTGGCCATATTCTATATCTAAATTAATACCTTTTAGAATTTGCGTATCGGCATAACTAAACCAAATATCATTAAACCTGATATCCTTCTTAAAACCGCTCAAAATCTTTGCCGGCTGAGGCTCTTTTACGCTTGCTTCTGTATCCAATACCTCATGGATACGCTCACTAGCGGCCATGGCCTGCTGATTCAAAGCATTAACCTGGCTTATTTTTTTAAATGGCCGGATCAAAGATAATAAAGAACCCAAGAAAAGCCCGAAAACACCAAAAGATAACCTGCCGGCGATAACCTCACGGCCACCCCAGAAAAAAACCAAAACTCCGGCAATTACCCCCAAAAACTCCGTGGAGGGGTTAAGCAAGAGCGTACGTTTGATGGACTTCATGGAGATTTTATAATAATCCGCATTTACCTGATTAAACTTATTAACCTCATACTCCTCCATATTAAAAGCCTTAACAATCCTGGCGCCCATAATCGTCTCATAGAGAAGGGAATTAGTATCGGCGATCTTCTCCTGGGAACGCTTGGAAAGTTTTCTTAAGGCCTTACCCACTTTGATAATCGGTAAACTGATCAAAGGTAAAAATACAAAGGCGACCAACGCCATCTTAAAATAGATAAAGAAAATAACTACCGCAAAAATGACTACCTGCAGGCTCTGGTAAATCAGATCCGTTGAACCGTAGGATACGGCATTCTCCACGATCTTAACGTCGTTGGTAATCCGCGACATCAGCTCACCGCCGCGCTTATGCGTAAAATAACTAAGGGATAAGGATTGAATTTTAGCGTAAAGCCGGCTTTTAATATCCCGCACCACCCTTTGGCCAATATCCGACATAAAATAACTTTGAAAAAACCCAAAAACCCCTTTTAATAAAAAAAGCAGCAGGACGGCTGCCACCATATAGTTAAGCAGGATCTCCGGAGGAGTATTATTTATTTTATCCACAAAATCCGCCAGGAAAGCCGGTAATTTTGCAGGAAGAATGATCTTTTTATTCGTCAAGACCTTATCCGCCAGAGGCACCATCATCGCCAAAGAAACCCCATCAAACACCGCAGAAAACCCCATGCAGACGACAGCG
Source organism: Candidatus Omnitrophota bacterium (assembly GCA_018897555.1). Lineage (GTDB taxonomy): Bacteria > Omnitrophota > Gorgyraeia > Gygaellales > Profunditerraquicolaceae > UBA6249. The sequence continues at coordinate 3,239 of JAHIKK010000101.1, read as the reverse complement.
GCAAGAAAAAGCCATTTATAAGGTTTAACGAATTGCAATAACTTAAGATAATCCTTCATCATTTCCTTTCCTTTAAGAAAAGATATTTTAACATATCCGCTTAGCCCTGGCAAACCTTTTTATTTTAAAAACAAGGGGACGGTTCTGTTTTTCTGACATGAGTAAAAAAACAGAACCGTCCCCTTTATTTCCAAAGGCAATTAAGTATTATGTCCCCGGAATTGCCCGGAATTGGGAATTGCTGTTAATCCTTACAGCAAATTATGACATTCATATAGGGCGGCCAACTACTTGCAGCGTCGGTTGCACCGACACTCGCGGGGCTAGTACCTACTGAATCCCCGTCAGTGAATGATCCATGATTATGGGTATCCGCCCCCCCAGTCCCGCCCGGTGTTGCAAAACCTCTTATCGTTCTTCCGTCAAATTGTGTTCTTCTCGTCCATCCAGTAGGACATGAAGTTTGTGTATCGGAGAACACACAGAAACCTGAAGGCGCGCCCGCGCTCACCGGCTTCCAGCCTAAAGTGGTGCCTTTGCAGACATAAACCTGGTCATCAGTAGATTTATAAAACAGGGTTCCTTTATGAGCGTCGTCACAGGCGGTTACTGCAGGATTGTGGGGAAAGAGCTGCAGTTCATTATACACACCATACGGCGAAGGATAATAGGTGGTAATGGTGATGGATTCTTCGGCAAAAAGAAAGGCAGGTAAACTTAAGAGAAGAAAACTGAGAGAGAGAGAGAGAGAGAGAGAGTAATAAAAGCTTCTTTGGCTTAAACATATGCCACCTCCTGTTTATATTTTTACCATACCTTAAGTTGAGAATCAAGGATTATTTAAAAAATCAGTTGCATGCAAGCCCTGGCTCTGCTATGATTTTAAACATGGGTAAACTAAAAGTAGCGGTAATCGGGGTAGGGCATTTAGGCAGTATTCACGCTAAGATATATAAGGAAAGCCAAAATTGCCAGCTGGTGGGAGTATGCGACACCAATCAGGAATCTTTAAACCAAGTTTGTTCTAATTTAAAAGTAGCCGGATATACTGATTATCATGAACTTTTTAATAAAGTTGACGCGGTAAGCATTGCCGTACCCACCTCTTTGCACCATAAAGTTGCCACAGCCTTCCTTAAAGCAGGCATACACACCCTGGTGGAGAAACCTTTTACCCTCACCTTAAAAGAAGCTGACGATCTGATTAAGAACGCTAATAGGAATAAGCTTATTCTCCAGGTCGGCCACATCGAAAGATTTAATTCCGCATTCGCCGCTACCTTAAAAATTATTAAAACACCTAAATTTATCGAATGCCACCGGCTCTCCAGTTTCCCCAACCGCTCTTTAGACGTAGGAGCGGTGCTGGACATTATGATCCATGATATTGATATTGTCTTAGGGTTAGTCAACTCTCCCTTAAAAAGAATTGATTCCGTAGGAGTAAATGTCCTGACTAAATTCGAAGATATCGCCAATGCCCGCCTGACTTTTAAAAATGGCTGCGTAGCTAACCTCACTGCCTCCCGCGTATCTGACGACTCTATGCGTAAAATACGTATTTTTCAGGAAGATACTTATATCTCCCTTGATTATAAAAACGCGCAGGCATCGGTTTACCGGAAAATCGGTTTACAGATAACCAAAGAAAACCTGCCCATAGAAAAAGAGCAACCCCTGCAAAAAGAATTGGAATCCTTTATTGCCTGCGTTACCAATAAGACTATTCCCCTGGTTTCCGGGCCGGTAGCCCGACAAGCCTTAGCCGTGGCACTAAAAATCCAAAAACAAATATGGCCCAGATAAATAAAATATTGATTGTTTGCGGTGAGCCTTCCGGTGACCTTTTGGCCGCCAACCTGGTTGGCGCAATTAAAAAGCTCAACCCGGATATAAAAATATCCGGGCTCGGAGGAACACACCTGGCCAGAGCCGGATGCGAAATTTTCTGCGATATCAAGGGGCTCTCGGTCATGGGGTTCTTCGATGTTTTAAAAAAACTGCCAAAATTCTTGAAATTAAAAAAATTGATTTTAAGGAAAATTGATACCGATAAACCGGATGCCATAATCCTGGTGGATTTTTCCGGTTTTAACCTGCGCTTAGCTTGCGCCATCAATAAACGCCTTCCGGTCATCTATTATGTCAGCCCGCAGATCTGGGCCTCCAGAGGAGGCAGGATTAATTGTATAAAAAAATTTATCTCGATGCTCGTTGTACTCTTTAAATTTGAGGAGAAGTTTTACCGGCAGCGCCAAATACCAGTAACTTGCGTAGGGCACCCTTTAATAGATTTAGTAAATCCCTCGGCAGAGAAACAAGATTTCAGGAATAGTTTTGGAATAGATCCTGCTAAAAAAATTATCGCCCTGCTTCCCGGCTCCCGTAAACAAGAGGTCAAATTAATCTTACCTTTAATGCTTAAAACCGCACAGCTGATTAATAAGGTAATTCCTGATACGCAATTTATTATCGCTAAATCCCCTAATCTGGATACACAGCTATACCTAAGTGCGTGCAAAAATATTGTTTTAGATTTAAAAATTGTAAACGGCCTGACTTATGATTGCCTAAACATTGCCCAGGCGAGCCTGGTCTGTTCAGGAACCGCCACCTTAGAAGCCGCAATCATGCAGAAACCTTTTGTCATTGTATACAAAACCAACCTGCTTAACTATTTACTCTATCGGCCGCAAATAAAAATTCCCTACATCGGCATGGTCAACATTGTGGCCGGAAAAAGAATCGTTCCGGAATTTATTCAATTCTCCGCCCAGCCTAAAATGATCGCCAAATCCATTATCGAGCTTCTGCAAAACCCTCTCTCTGCCGACCGCATGATCCAGGATCTAAAAACAGTAAAGGACTCACTCGGAGAACCAGGTGCAGCCGGACGCGCAGCCAAGCTTATCTTGGATTTTATCCAAGGATAATGGGTCCTGTCTTGGGTATTTCCTAGCGCTGACGCGCGTCGAAAACACCCAAGCCACCCATTATCCTAATCTGACTATTACACAGAACTCGCTAAACTTTATATGACTTTGCTGTTTTTATTCGTTCGTCGATGGGCGGGTGGGTAAAAAAGAAGAACTTGATCAGGAGCCTGTTGCGAAATAGCCTAATTTTATGAAGTCAAGTAATTTATTTTCTCGTCGGTGATTTGAGTAAAAAGCGGATATTCTCGACGCTGATATGGTATAATGAGGGTATGAAAACCGAAAGGAGCCCTCAAATGTTAT
>JAHIKK010000100.1 GCA_018897555.1 Candidatus Omnitrophota bacterium | reverse complement strand
CGTCTTTAATTTCTTAAAAATTTCCCTACTTATACAAAGAACCTTTATTAATTTTCCCCCACAGGGGAGGGGGTAAGGATCTATGGTATCATTCCCAAGGCGCGTGGTAATATTTATTGACAAGCAGCCAGATTATTATATAATTTCTTCGTAGTAAGCAAGGGGGTAGAAGTCTCCAACCGTAAGGAGAAAGAATAACACGCCTTACGGTTTTTTGTTTACTATCCCTTAAAGTTTACTATAATTATGTGGAAAGGAGGAAGCAAAGAAAATGGCAAAGGGTAAAGTAAAGTGGTTTTCCAATCAGAAGGGTTATGGTTTTATTACTCCTGAGAATGGCGCGGATGTATTTGTGCATCATACCGCGATTCAGGGTGATGGCTATAAAACTCTCGAGGAGGGCCAAGAGGTGGAGTTTGAGATTGAAAAAGGTCCCAAAGGCGAACAAGCTACTAAAGTAGTGAAGTTATAACCTCTGCAGGAACCAAATAAGGGCCCGGCATAACAAGCTGGGCCTTTTTTCTTAGAATTTAAAATCAGCGGATATGAAAAACATTAAAAAACGCGTAGTCGTAGCCATGAGCGGCGGGGTTGATTCTTCGGTAGCCGCAGTTTTATTAAAAGAGCAGGGTTATGAGGTAATCGGCCTGACCATGTGTTTTAATCTGGCAGAGAAGGATGGCCGCAAACCCAGTTGTTGCGGCTTAACCGGAATTGAGGATGCGCGCCGGGTTTGCCAAAAGCTGGGGATTAGGCACTATGTTTTAAATCTCAATAAAGATTTTTATCAAGAGGTAATCCAAAATTTTTATCAGGAGTATCTTTGTGGCCGGACCCCCAACCCTTGTGTCCGGTGCAATCAATTTATAAAATTCGGCATTTTACTTAAAAAGGCGATTAATTTAGGGGTGCAATTTCTGGCTACCGGCCATTATGCCAGAATTGTGAAATCTCCGCAGGGATACCTGCTGAAGAAAGCCAAAGACCTTAAAAAAGATCAATCTTATTTTCTCTATCGTTTAACCCAAGCGCAGCTTAAACATGTAATTTTTCCTTTAGGCAATTTTACTAAACCTAAAGTAAGGCAGTTGGCTTCTGATTTCGGGCTGAAAGTGGCAGAAAAACAAGACAGCCAGGAGATTTGTTTTTTACCTGACGGCAAATACGGTGATTTTATTAAAGCCCAAGGGCAAGGTGGTGTTCAGCCGGGAAAGCTTATCGATAGGAATGGGAATATTCTGGGTGCGCATCAGGGAATAGCATTTTATACCATTGGCCAGCGCCACGGACTGGGGATTACCACGGGATATCCTCTATATGTAACGCAGATTAATGCCCGGGATAATCGAGTAAGCGTAGGCAGGCGCCAGGAGGTTTATAAAAGTGAATTTATTATAAAAGAGAGGCATTTTTTGGGTAAACCTCCCAAAAAGAAGATTGAGATTAAGGTGCGGATACGCTATAATCATAAAGAAATGCCGGCCGTTATTTATCCGGCTAAAGATAAGCTCAAGGTAATTTTTAAGCATCCGCAGTTTGCCATCACTCCCGGCCAATCTGCAGTTTTTTACGATAGAGATACAGTTTTAGGCGGAGGAATAATTCAAAAGGTTATTGTTTAAAATGATCAAGGAAGATAAAAGGTTAGTCAATAAGATTAAGGAATTAAAGAAAAAACGCAACGCCATCATTCTGGCGCATAATTATCAATTGCCGGAGGTTCAGGATATTGCGGATTTCCGCGGTGATTCCCTGGAGCTTTCCCGGATTGCCGCCAAAACCGAAGCCGAAGTAATTGTTTTCTGCGGAGTTTATTTTATGGCCGAGACCGCCTCTATCCTTTCTCCGGATAAATTAGTAATTATGCCGGATGTGTCCGCGGGCTGCCCCATGGCGAATATGATGAATGCCGATGATTTAAGGAAGCTTAAAAGAGAACATCCCGGAGCAGTCGCGGTAGGCTATGTCAATACTTCTGCGGCGGTTAAAGCCGAGTTAGATTATTGTTGCACTTCGACTAATGCGGTGGCGATAGTTAATGCGCTTAAAAATGAAAAAGAAATAATTTTTGTTCCGGATAAATATTTGGCCGACTATGTCTCCAAAAAGAGCGGTAGGAAACTAGTCTCTTGGCATGGATTTTGCCCGACGCATGTTAAAATATTGCCCGAAGATTTAAAGCGGGAAAAAAAGTTTCATCCTCAGGCCAAGGTGATGGTGCACCCGGAATGTTTGGCCTCGGTAGTGGCTTTAGCCGATGCCGTACTTTCTACCAGTCAGATGGCCAAATATGCCAGCCAAGATCCGGCGAAAGAGTTTATTGTGGGCACGGAGTCCGGGTTGATCTACCGGCTTAAGCAGGATAATCCAACTAAAGAATTTTATTTAGCCAGCGAACGTGCGGTGTGCCCGAATATGAAACGTACTACGCAGGAAAAAGTGCTTTGGGCTTTAGAGGAGCTTAAGGATGAAGTCAGGGTTTCCGAAGAGATTAGAAAAAAAGCGCGGCTGGCGATTGAGCGCATGCTAAAAATTATTTAATTGAATATTCCGGTTGTTTTTGAGGATGATTGGCTGTTGGTGGTAAATAAACCCGCGGGATTGTTAAGCGTTCAGACGCCTAAGCATGAAGCGCGTACCCTGACCAGTATCCTGAATCAGGACGCAGAAGACCGGGGCTTAAACTATCGCCTGCACCCTTGCCATCGCCTGGATCGGGAAACTTCGGGCCTTTTGATTTATGCTAAAGGCAAGAGTATTGAGCAAAAATTGATCAGCGCCTTTAGAGACAGGTTAGTGGGTAAAAAATATATCGCTTTTGTGCATGGAAAATTATCCCGGAAGCAAGGAACGATTAGTTCGGCGGTTGAAGGAAAAAGCGCGCTTACCCGCTACAAGGTCATCCAGGAAAAAAGCAATTACAGCGTTGTAGAGGTTTCTCCGGTTACCGGCCGGACTAATCAGATACGTATTCATTTTAAGAATATCCAGCATCCTCTGGTCGGAGAGGATAAATTTATTTTTCGTAAGGATTTTGCTTTACGTTTCAAGCGTGTTTGTTTAGAAGCCCAAGAGTTAAATTTTAAACATCCGGTCACCGGTAAGGATTTAAAGATTAGTATTGATTTAGCGCCGGATCTAGCCAAATTTTTAAAAGAGCATGAATAATATTGCCAATTTAATTTTTATCTTCGGGGCAAAATATTTATACCTGCTGGTGATGGTTATTGTTTTTGTTTGGTTTTGGATTCAACCTTGGCCCAGGAAGAAAGAAATCCTGATTATTTTTTGCATTTGCCTTCCGTTGGTTTTTGTTATTTCCAAGATCGCCGGTTATCTTTATTATAATCCGCGGCCATTTGTCGCAGAGCATTTTAAGCCCTTAATTTACCATATTGCGGATAATGGTTTTCCGTCACACCATACGTTGTTAGTTTCGGCAATTGCGGCGATAATTTCTATCTTTAGCCGGCGCATTGGTTTGATATTGTGGATTTTGGCATTAGGCGTGGGTTTTTCCCGGGTCTATGTTGGAGTGCATCATGTGGTGGATATTATGGGGAGTATACTAATTTCAATTATTTCGGTAACCTTGGTTTATAAATTTTTCAGGAGGATGAAGTGAGCATAATTGTCCTGGGTACTGTGGCATTAGACAGCGTAAAAACTCCTTTTGGCAGGCGTAAAGAGCTGCTGGGAGGTTCGGCGGCGCATTTTTCGATGGCGGCCAGGCTTTTTACCGGTGTCAATTTGATTGCGATTGTGGGCAGTGATTTTCCGCGAAGGCATATTTCCTTCTTAAGGAGTAAGGGGCTTAATCTTAGCTCTTTGATTATGGATAAGGGCAAAACTTTCCGCTGGGAAGGTGAATACCAGGGGGATCTGAATTCCGCGCTTACTTTAAATACCCAACTGGGTGTGTTATCCGTATTTAAACCGCAGGTCTCCGAAGCGCAGCGCAAGATCGAGAATATATTCTTAGCCAATGTCGATCCGGATATCCAGGAGCATCTTTTAACGAAGATGCATTCTCCGAAATTAGTGGGCTTAGACAGTATGAACTATTGGATTAATACCAAGCGCAAAGAGCTGATTAAATTGCTTAAGCATGTAGATATTTATGTGGCTAATGATCAGGAGGCGCGCACATTAAGCGGTGAAAGTAATCTGATCAAGGCAGCCAAGGGCTTGTGTTCTTTGGGGCCGGAGATGGTCTTGATAAAAAAAGGCGAGCATGGGGTTATTTTTTACAATAAAAAATTTACTTTTTCTCTCCCGGCGTATCCGGTGGAAAAAGTAATTGATCCTACCGGAGCCGGGGATACTTTTGCCGGAGGATTTATGGGGTATTTGGTAAAGAGCGGCAAGATAAACTCTGCGGTAATAAAGAAGGCGTTGGCTTACGGGACAGTGGCCGCTTCTTTTAATGTGGAAGATTTTGGTTTGTACAGGACAAGCAAGCTTACCCGGGGAGATTTAGAAAGGCGCTTAACTAAGTTTAAGGATTGTTTTTCTTTTTAGTTAAAGATATAAAGACATACTATAAACATGTCATTCTGAGCCTCGAAGAGGCGAAGAATCTAAAAGATAGATTCTTCGGTCGCTTCGCTCCCTCAGAATGACAAAGCAGGAGGGTAATTATGTTGGCAGAAAAGATTTTTAATGATTATAAAGAGGCGATGAAGGCCAGGGATACCTTGAAAAGTTCTGTTTTAAGTTTCTTGCGGGCGGATATGCTTAATCAGGCAACCGCCATGAAAAAAGATAAGCTGTTGGACGCGGAAGTTATTGTCGTCATAAAAAAACAAATCAAGCAGCGGCAGGATTCTATCCAACAGTTTACCAGCGGCGGGAGGCGGGAGGCAGCAGAAAAAGAGAAAAAAGAATCAGAGATCCTTAAGAGTTATCTGCCTGCGGAGTTATCCGCCGAGCAAATTAAGAGCCTGATGGAAGAAGCGATCATTTCCACCGGGGCCAAGGATATAAAGGATATGGGCCGCCTGATGAAAGAGTTGACGGTTAAGCTTGCCGGAAAAGCCGATGGCAGGTTAGTAAGTGATCTGGTAAGGCAAAGGTTAAGCAGTCCTTCCTAGATTAGTAGGGCAGGTTTAAACCTGCCCTACTAATACAAGAAAGCTTAAGCATGTTTTCTTCATTGAAAGTCAAATATTTCCGGATATATTGGTTGGGTATGTTTGTATCTTTAGTGGGTACCTGGATACAAACCGTGGCGCAGAGCTGGCTGGTGTTTCAACTTACTAACTCGGCTTTTCTTTTAGGGGTGGTGGGTTTTTTAGGTTCCATTCCCATATTTATTCTTTCCTTATTCGGGGGAGTTTTGGCGGATAGGATAAATAAAAGAAATATACTAATTTTCACCCAGGCCGCTTTTATGTTATTGGCATTTTTATTAGCAGTTTTGACCCAATTTAGATTTATTACACCGGCGCAGATTATGTTTATTGCCCTGCTTAATGGGGTGATTATGGCTTTTGATGCCCCGGCCAGGCAGTCGATAGTGGTGGAGTTGGTAGGCAGAGAACATCTTTTTAATGCGATTGCTTTAAACTCGGTGGCTTTTAATTCTTCGCGGATTATCGGCCCGGCGATTGCCGGCGTGTTAATTTCGGTAATCGGAATGAGCGGGTGTTTTTATTTAAACGGGATTAGTTTTCTGGCGGTAATTATTGCGCTTTTTTATATTAAGTTTGGCAAAAGCACAGTGCGTAACGGTAATTCCGCGTTTAAGGATATTAAAGAAGGGTTGGTTTTTGTTAGCGGTAATCGCCTTATTTTGGCCTTAATGAGCGTGGTGGCAGCGATGAGCCTTTTTGGTGTTTCTTATATTATACTTATGCCGGTTTTTGCCAGCCATGTGCTGGGCGTAGGAGTAAAAGGTTTGGGGGTGCTTATGTCCAGCACCGGAATCGGCGCGTTGGCGGGAGCTTTAGGCTTAGCCAAGTTAGGCGATTTTAAATTTAAGGGCAAGCTTTTGATTTGGTCGGTATTTTTATTTTCTGTTTCCCTGGTAACCTTTTCATTGTCTAAAAATTACCTCGTATCTGTTTTTACTTTAATTTTTGTAGGTGGTTGCAGCGTCATTCCGATTGCTCTAGTGAATACCTTATTGCAGGTTAATGTGCCGGATGAATTTCGCGGCAGGGTGATGAGCCTGTTTATGATTACCTTTGCCGGGGTGGTGCCGTTCGGGAATTTAATTTCCGGGACCCTGGCGCAATCCTGGGGGGTATCGGCAGCTCTTTTTTTCTGCGGCCTGGTATGTTTGGTACTATTTACCTTGATTAATTTTTTGTTTCCGGGGTTGAAAAAGTTATAAATAAAGGAACGTTTCAAACGTTCCCCGATTTTCTGGAATAAAAACTATACACAGGACTTTGTTAATTTTCAAGCCGCTGGATAAGCCT
>JAHIKK010000099.1 GCA_018897555.1 Candidatus Omnitrophota bacterium | reverse complement strand
TCAGTTACCCAACAATCTCTCACCTCAAACTATGTGCTGACGGACAATTAGCACAACCGAAACATCTCATTCGGTTAGATTACAAAGAGCTTATCTTGGCACGCAACAAAGTCCTGTTATTAATTACAGTAGGGTGGGTTTAAACCCACCCTACTGTAAAGAGTCAGTTATCTTTTAAAGATAAGTATTCAGCGGCTAAATATGAACTACGCACATAAGGCGCGCTTTCAATATGCAAGAATCCCAATTCTTTTCCTTTTTCTTTATAACCGTCAAACTGCTCTAAAGAAATATAATCTTTAACCGGATAATGCTGTTTGCTTGGCGCCAGGTACTGGCCGATACTCAATAAATCGCATTTCACGGAACGTAAATCCTGCATTACTGCTAAGACCTCATCTGCTTTTTCCCCTAACCCTAACATCAGGCCGGATTTTGTCTTTATCCGCGGAGAAATTTCTTTTAGCGCGCGCAACAGGCCAACTGAACCTGCATAATCTGAGCCTTGACGCACGACTTTATAAAGCGACGGAACCGTTTCTAAATTGTGCGCGATAATATCAGGTTTGGCCTTAACGACAATTTTTAAGGCATCCGTAGAAAACCCGAAATCCGGAATCAAAGTTTCTATTTTAACTTGGGGTATTTTTTTTCTAATCAACATGATTGTCCGGGCAAAAATTTCTGCTCCTCCGTCGGACAGGTCATCCCGGGTAACGCTGGTAATCACAACATGCTTTAAGCCCAGCTGCGCTGCTGCCTGCGCGACTCTTAATGGTTCATTTAAATCTACCGGCAAAGGCTTTGCCTTCTGAATATTACAAAAGCTGCAGCTGCGGGTACAAATACGGCCCAAAATTAAAAATGTCGCTGTCTTACGCGAAAAACATTCCCCCATATTCGGGCACATCGCCTGTTCGCAAACAGTTTCTACGCGCAAATTACGCAAGGCCTGCTTCATCACCGCGCAATCTTTAAGACTAATCTTCTTATTCAACCATCCTGGCTTTGTAGGCTTTGTAGACAGTGTACGTAACCCCATATTCATCAGTTAGTTATGTAAGAAATATTTTAAGTATTTATCCAAAGACAAGTAGAAAACCAGTTGTATTTCTTTGGTAACAGATTGTCATCTATACGGTTACGTACACTGTCTACACGCACTTTCATCTAAATTGACCTTAAATGTATGGGCGAAGGCATCTATTAGTTTTTGCTCTAAAATGTCTTTTTCAGAAACTGCTTTTAACTCATCGCTAAGGGTAGTTACGTATGCAGAAATATCCTTGGGTAAAGAATGAATATACTTGCGCGCAAAATCCCAATTTATGCTGCAAGGAATAGAACCATGTTGAAAGATAACCTGCCTATTCCTTTTCTGCGCGTTCCCTCCGATTTTCCTACCGTTAATCAGAATATCGTATTTTTCATGCGCGGCGCTGCAAAGCTCATGCGGCGCACAGCGATCTTTAAAACCCGCTGCCTCCAGGGCAAAAGCCGGAGCCAGGCCCAAAGATGCATAAAAACGCATCAGAAAAGCGCAGAGATTACGGTAATCAACAAACACTCCTTCCGGCTCTCCCACATCAGTTTTACTGCAAACAAAGCTATAAGTTATTTCGTCATCATGGAAAAGAGTTCCTCCGCCGGTAATTCTTTTTGCCACCCCCACTCCATCAGCCGCGCAAGCAGACAGATCAAGCTGGTTTTTTGGTTCTTGCGAAAATCCATAGGTAAAAGCAGGCGCCTGCCAGCGGTACAGGCGCAAGACACCGACACCATCCTTTAAATAACTTTTAAAGATTTCTGCATCCAGCGCCATATTGCCAGCGGCACTACAAGCGCCTGAGCGGATAAGCCGGAATGATTTCATTTGTTTTTTTTCGTTTACGGTTTCCAGCGAAGATCCGGCTGGCGCGCTGCCCTGACCTCATCCAGGCGTTTTATCGGCATATTCAGAGGCGACTGAGTAACCGCGGAAGGATTATTTTTTGCCAACTCAGCGATCTGAATCATCGTGTCAATAAAAGCATCTAAGGCCTCTTTTGATTCTGTTTCTGTCGGTTCAATCATCAACGCTTCCTGGACAATCAACGGAAAATATATTGTCGGCGGATGATACCCCTGGTCAATCAAATATTTAGCGATATCCAACGCGTGTACCCCGTTTTTTGCCTGGCGAGACGCGGAAAAAACACATTCATGCATACAGGCCTTATCAAAAGGCAAATCATAATACTCTTTAAGCCTGGCCTGACAATAATTGGCATTGAGCACCGCAATTTCTGCCGCTTTAATCAGCCCATCTTTACCCAAGGCCAGAATATACGCGTAAGCTTTAAGGATTACTCCAAAGTTTCCGTAAAAAGGCGCGATGTAGCCGATAGATTTAGGATAATTATAATCCAAGGCAAAGGTTGCGTCGGAGCGCCGGATGACCCGGGAAATGGGTAGAAACTCCACTAATCTTTGGCTGACCCCCACCGGGCCTGCTCCCGGGCCTCCTCCCCCATGCGGAGTGCCAAAGGTCTTATGTAAATTTATATGCACCAGGTCAAAACCGATATCTCCGGGCCGGCATTTACCCAGCATCGCGTTAAGATTAGCTCCGTCATAATACAAGAGCGCCCCCACGCTATGGGCCATATCCGCAATCTCCTTGATCCGCGGATTAAAAATCCCCAGGGTATCCGGACAAGTCAACATCACTGCCGCCACTTCATTATTCAAATGTTTTTTGTACTGGGCTAAATCCAGATAACCATCCGCGCCGGTAGGAACAACTATAACCTCATAGCCGGCAATCGCCGCGCTTGCCGGATTGGTACCATGCGATGAATCCGCAACAATAATATATTTACGCCGCAAACCTTTATCCTGATGATAGGCGGCAATCAACATTACGCCGGTCAACTCCCCGTGCGCTCCGGCCAAAGGCTGCAGAGTAAAGGCGCTCATCCCGGTAATTTCCGCGAACAGTTTCTCCGACTCATATAAAACTTCCAATGCCCCTTGCGCCAGCATCCCTCCTCCTGAAAGTTGCGGTAATAAAGGGTGCAGCTGCGAAAACCCTTCAAAAGCAGCAATGCGTTCAGTAAATTTGGGATTATACTTCATCGTACATGAACCCAACGGATAAAAATTTGTATCCACGGAAAAATTAAGGCGCGAAAGATTTGTAAAGTGGCGCACCACATCTAATTCACTTAAGCAGGGCAGGCGCGCCTCAGTTGCGCGACAAAATTTTCCCGCTAAAGGTTTAGCCCCGACAACATCACTTGCGCCATAAGAAAATCCCCGGCGTCCCTCTTTATGTTTCTCAAATATTAATTTCATAAGACTGCCTCCAGGCTATCCGCAAGCCGGCAAATCTCTTCCTTGGTTCTTTTTTCCGTAACCGCAATTAACAAATAGTTATCCAGGCCTTTATAAAACCTGCCCAACGGGAAACCGCAAGCAAAACCTTTATCAATCATCCGGTGCACTACTTCATCGGCGCGGCGCGGCAGAAGAACCGTAAATTCATTAAAAGTAGGAGAAGAACGTTTTACCTGCACGCCGTTAATCCGGGATAATGTTTCTTTGGCAAACTCCGCCTTCTGATAGTTATGCTCGGCTAATTCTTTAAAACCCTCCCTGCCTAAAAGAGAAATAAATACGGCGGCGCGTAAAGCGCAGAGCGCTTCGTTTGAACAAATATTAGAGGTTGCTTTTTCCCGGCGGATATGCTGTTCGCGTGTCTGTAAGGTCAAAACAAATCCTCTTTTGCCATCGCTATCCACCGTCGAGCCCACAATCCTGCCGGGCATCTGGCGCACTAACTGGCTTCTTGCCGCCATAAATCCCAGATACGGCCCGCCAAAAGAAAGCGGGATCCCTAAACTCTGCCCCTCCCCTATCGCAATATCAAATCCCATCTCTTGCGGGGTTTTTAACATGCCTAAAGATACCGGATACGCTACCTCAATCGCCAGGGCGCCAAACTTATGCACCTGCTCGACCATATCGCTGTAGTCATCAACCGCGCCAAAAAAATTAGGGTTCTGAAAGATTACCGCGGCCGTCTGATCATCCAAATACTTAAACAATTCTTCCCGGCAGCTCTGCCCATGCACAACCGGAATTTCCACGAATTCAATGGAAAGATTTAAGGTATAAGTATAGAGCATGGTACGGTAAATCAAATTGACTCCGCTATCCAGAATAATTTTATTCCGTCCCGTATGCCGCAGGGCCATCATCATCGCTTCAAAGAGAGCAGTACCGCCATCATATAAAGAAGCATTGGAAACATCCAACCCGGTCAATTCACAGATAATACTTTGATATTCATAGATTGCCTGCAACCAGCCTTGCGCACACTCCGGCTGATACGGCGTATAAGCGGTATAAAATTCCGAACGGCCAACCAGCGCATCCACGGCGGCAGGAATAAAATGGTCATAGAAACCGGCTCCCACGAAATTAACCAGGCCGGTGGCATTCTTGGCCGCAAGTTTATGTAAAGTTTGCGTTACCTGGAACTCTGATTTTGACGCAGGCAGGTTAAAAGATTTTGGCCTTAAACCCAGGGGTATATCTTTAAAAAGTTCATCGATACTTTTGACTCCGATTACAGAGAGCATCTGTTTAATATCCTCTGGTGTATGCGGAATATAACTCATTTAGAAAGCCCTTCTACATACTGCCGGTAACTAGCCGCGTCCATTAGCTTGGTTTTTTCTGCTGCATCAGAAAATTCTATTGAGAAAAAATAACCTTGCTCATACGCAGACTGATTAATTAACTCCGGATGAGCAGCCAACTGCGTATTTACCGATAAAACCTTCCCCGATAAAGGAACATATACATCCGAGGCGGCTTTCACCGATTCTACTGTCGCGCAATAAGCTGACTGCTTGAGCAGTTCACCTATTTTAGGCAGCTGGACAAAAGTAATATCTCCTAAAGAATGCGCAGCGTAATCCGTGATCCCGATATAAGCAACCTTGCCTTCAATCCGCGCCCACTCATGATCCTTGGTGTAAAGAATATTTTTTGGTATGTTCATTAAGGCTCCCTTTGGTTATGGATTGATCCCGGCTTTAAATAATGACGTTTTATGCAAAAAAGGCCTCTTCACAACTGCCACCGGAATTTCCGTAGCCTCTTGCTTAACTACAAGCTGCGCACCAATATTATAATTACCCGCGACATACCCCATCCCGATACCCACACCCAGGCTGGGAGAAAAAGAACCGCTGGTTACCGTACCAATTTTCCGGCCTTTATCCAATATGGCAAAACCATGGCGCGGTGCCCTCCGGGAATCTGCCTGGAAATAAATTAAATGCTCCTTGAGCCCGTTCTCTTGCTCTCTGGCCAAAGCCTCCCGGCCGATAAAATCCTTGGAAAGATCCACGAATTTCATCAGGCCAGCGGCCAGTGGCGTATGCAGCGTATCCAAATCCTGGCCATAAAGAGGATAACTCATTTCTAAACGTAAGGTATCCCGGCAGCCTAAGCCTGCCGGTTTCACTCGTGTATCTTCAAGCAGAAGTTCCCAAAGCCTGCCGACATAATCACCGGCAATGTAAATCTCATAACCCAATTCCCCGGTATAGCCGGTCCGGCTAACGATGCAACTTTGATGATCAAAAATTTTAAATTCCGAAAAAGTATAATAGTTAAGCTCTTCTAATTTCCGGCCGAAAATATTTTTTAATACCTCCTGAGACTGCGGCCCCTGCACATCAAGCTTAGCCATCTTACTAGACACGTCTTCCAAAGAATATCCCGTAAAAAGATTTTCTTTTAAATGCGCCAGGTCGCCGGGAGTTGTGGCAGCGTTAACGACGATCATCCAACCGGCCTTATTTATCCGATAAACGATAAGATCATCCAGTATTCCTGCCTGTTCATTAAGCATAAAACCATATCGACAAGTTCCTAAAGGCATCGCGGTTATATTTTGGGTAACCAAGCGGTCAAAGCCGCTTAAAACCGGATCTCCCTGAAGCATAAATTCACCCATATGGCAAATATCAAACACGGAAACACTCCTCCGAGTATGCGCATGCTCAGCCAATATCCCTTGATATTGAATGGGCATCATCCATCCGCCAAAAGGAGCCATTTTTGCGCCAAGCGCAAGGTGCGTTGCATAAAGCGGGGTTTTTAACACGGTTATATTTTCTGATTATCTTTTTTAGGTAATTTCAAAGATTATATCACAAATTTTATTTTTTGCTTAAAAATTTACCCTACTCTCTGCGAAAAGTTTCGGAGAATATTTTTGTAAATATTTTATTACCAAACCGGTAATTATCGCTTCCAGCCAGCCGATAGCCAAAAGATGACCTCCCAACATTACCGGCAAAGACACTTTTAATCCATAGGGGAAATAAAAAGCCCGGCCGCTGGATAACGGATGCAACAACGGCTGTACTCCGAGTTCAATTCCTGTAAATAAAGCTGCCAGCGTTAAAGCAAAGTAGCCGGCGAGTCCGGCGGCAATAACTCTTCTCTTGGAATTTAGAGGAGCTTTATAACTAATTGCTCTATAAAGATAATACCCCGTAAACGGTAAAATAAAAGCCATATTAAAACAATTAGCACCAAGAGTAGTAATACCCCCATCGCCAAATAATAATGCCAGAATAACCAGCGCCACGGTGATGGCAATACAAGCAGCCCAGGGCCCCAATAATATAGCCACCAGGACTCCCCCTACCGCATGAGCGGTTGTTCCGCCCGGTATAGGCAGATTAAACATCATAATTACAAAACTAAACGCCGCGCCGATGGCCAGCATCGGCACCTGTTTTACCTTTAAAGTTTTCTTAACAATTTTTGAGGCGATTGTCCAGATTGCCAACATGACTGCATAAAAAAAACCGCAGGTCACCGGGCCTAAATATCCATCAGGTATATGCATTATTTTAGAGCCTCCTTACGCATGATAAAAAATACCGGAAGAGCCGCGATTTCAATAAAAATACTGATGGCGATAACCGCAGTTATTGAATATTCATAGAGTAATCCGGTAAGCGCGCTGCCGATAAAAATTGCCAGGCCGTAAGCGGCATTAAATATTCCGTAGCCTGTCCCCCTCTTGGCCAAAGGCGTCAGATCGGCAATCGCCGACTTCATCACTGTTTCATGGCAACCCATAACGATACCCCAAATAATTACTCCGGCTAGCACCAATGATAATTTTGTGGAAAAAACTAATCCTGGTATGAATAGTGAAAAAGCAGGAATGGCGATCAGAGTAATTAAACCCGCCTGCGCATTACTGCGCTTGGCCTTAAAAATATCGTAGGTTTTACCAATGGCCACTGCCGCTACGGCATCCACTCCCATGGCAATAGCGTAAAATAAAGGAATCTGCGCATCGCTCAATACATGCCTGGCTTTAAGGTGAAAACCAATCAGCGCAAAATTAGCAAAACCCAGGGTGGTCACAAAAGTAAAAACCGTATACATCCAAAAAACTCTGCTTAATTTATCTGATTCCGGCGGGTTAGTTGCTGAAACCTCTAAAACTTCGGGATGAGGAACAGCCCGATGCGCAAAGAAAATGCAAACCAAAACCAGCGCTAAAGGAATCCACAACAAAAAGTAACCCTGCTGATAATCTGCCAGGGACCTGTCCCCTTTGCCGATAATTACAAAAAGTATGGAAAAAATTAGCGGGCCGCTAATTGCGCCAATCTGATCCAGCACTTCCGCGATGGCAAAACCAATTCCCGTGCCTACTTGTTTAGTGGCCTGCGAAAGGATGGTATCTTTAGCCGGGCTGCGTAAAGCTTTACCTAATCTTTCGATAATAATAAAAACAACCGCCACCTGCCAGATACCGGTAAGCGCAAGCAGAGGCACGCTGATCAGTAAACCGTAACCTAAAAAAGTAAACAGCCAATAAGCCTTGGTCTTATCCGCAAAATATCCCGCAGCCAAACGCACGGCATAGCCTAAGAACTCGGCTAAACCGGCAACCAGGCCCACGATTGCCGCATTAGCACCCAGCGTCTTAAGATACGGGCCGTTAACGGAACGGGCCCCTTCATAGACCATGTCTCCGAAAAGGCTGACTAACCCAAAAAGTAGAATTAGTTTAAATGCGGATTTTTTGTGATTATTCATTATGAGTTATTATAAAACGGAAGGATAAAAAAACAAGGGATAACTTCAAAAGACATTATATTAAACTCTGCTGACTTTCAGTAGGGTGGGTTTAAACCCACCCTACTACTGTTAATAAGCAGCAGAGGCTTTTTTGTATTTACTAGCGATAAAACTTGGGTTTGGGATATTTAAAAGGTTTTTTAGCCTGGCCGCCATGCCTACTAGGCTGTCCGCGATTAGACTGACGAGCCGAAGGCCGGCCAGATTGATGACTGGCTTCACCGAATTTATCCAGAGTAAGCTCCGCATGTTTGGAAACCGGCAAAGTGGCTTTAATAAGTTTTTCAATATCCCGCACATCATGGCCCTGATCCGGAGTAGCAAAAGAAATCGCATGCCCCTTATGCCCGGCGCGGGCAGTACGGCCGATGCGGTGCACATAATTTTCCGCATCCTCCGGCAAATCATAATTAAGCACCAGCTCAATTCCGGTAACATCAATACCGCGGGAGGCAATATCCGTAGCTACCAATACCCGATATTTGCCGGCCTTAAAACCTTCTAAGGCATCCCGGCGCTGGGCAAGAGAACGGTTAGAATGTATTTCGGAGGCGGAATGCCCCATATCTCTGATTGACCGGACAATTTTTTTGGCATTATGTTTAGTGCGTGAAAATAATAATACTGAACCGTGGTATTGGCCCAGGAGTTTTTTAAGTAACTGCGTTTTAGCTTCTTTTTTAACAATAAATAATTCCTGAGTAACCAGTTCAGCGGTAGTGCCTGAAGGAGCAATCTCCACGCTTAAAGGTAATTTCATATGCTTAGTGGCGATATTCATTATTTCTTTGGGCATGGTAGCTGAAAAAAGCATGGTTTGTCTATCCCGAGGCAGGAAACGTAAAATTTTATCGATTTGCGGAGCAAACCCCATATCCAACATACGGTCTGCTTCATCCAGAACAAGCATAACTACGCTATCCGGCAGAAAGTTCCACTGCGACATATGATCAATCAATCTTCCGGGTGTGGCAATCACGATTTGGGGATCCCGGCGCAAAGCCTGCACCTGAGGCGGCATCGGCGCCCCGCCAATCAAACAGGCAGTGCGCATGCCAAAAGCACGCGCGATTTCCCCAAAAGCTTCATCAATCTGAATCGCCAATTCTCGTGTAGGAGCAAGTACTAACCCGATACCTTTTTTCTGCACCAGGCGCTGAACCATAGGAATAGCAAAGGAATGCGTTTTACCGGTTCCGGTCTGAGCAATACCCACGATATCTTTTCCTTCCAAAGCCAGAGGAATCGCCTTCAGCTGAATAGGCGTGGGAACTTTAAACTTCATCCGCTCTAAAATATCCAGAATCTTCGGAGCAATACCCAAACCATAAAAATTCTGCGTTACCGGTGCAATATTATTTGTGATTACCGGTTTATTCGTCATGCTGCTTTCATCGCCTTAGATTTATCATCATAAGCTAATAAACCAAGATGGACATGGCAATATAACTCATGATTATAGATACTTAAAACATGCTTACAATGCGGATATTTGCATTTTCTTCCTTTAAGTGAAGTTTTTACTTTTTTGATCTTACACCTCCCTGACTGCCTGCCGCTTAACTGACGAAAAGTCAGAGTAAACAGGCTAAAAACAAAAAAACCGCAAAGGTTAGTTGTGGTCCTTGGCGGCAGAAAATCATCTAAACTTTATTATATTATACCTCTTTAATTCGCTTTGTCAACCATTATAATAGGGTGCTATTCATGAAGAAAAAGGCATCTTGGCAAGATCTGTAAGAAACTTGGCCTTAAGCAACCCCTCATTCCACTCGCCGGCTGGAGTCGAATCCCAAACTATCCCCCCGCCAATCCCCATCTCTGCGGACTTTCCTTTAATTAAAAGCGTGCGAATCGGTATATTAAAAAACATGTCTTTATCCGGAGTAATGAAGCCGATCGCTCCGGTATAGATCTTACGCTGGTCTTTCTCCAGTTCGTTAATTATTCCCATGGCGCGGATCTTCGGAGCTCCGGTAACCGATCCGGAAGGAAAAATCGCAGAAAAAAGCTTATAAATCGAAATATCCTCCTTAACCTTAGCCGTGACCGTAGAAGTCATCTGGCAGAGAGTTTTATATCTGGCTACTTCAAAAAGGGTGGGCGCCTTAATATTGGCTCCCAGCCTTCCTAAATCATTTCTCAAAAGGTCGGCAATCATTACATTTTCCGCCCTATTCTTACGGTCATACTTAAGGCGCAGCGGCGCGATGAAATCCGAGAAGATGCTATTACCCCGCGGCCAAGTGCCTTTCATCGGCTTAGTTACCAGATGCGAGGAATTTTTCTTAATGAACAGCTCCGGAGACAGGGAAAGAACCTGGAATTCATCGGTTTGAATATAAGCAGGATAGGGCACCGGCTGCTCCCTTAAAAGCTGGTAATACAGGGCTAGCGGATCGCCGTAAAAATCAAAAAGCAGCTTAAGGCAATAGGTAATCTGATAGACATCCCCTTTGGCAATATAATCACGAATTGTATTTATATTTAAGGAATATTGTTCCGGAGTAATATTTAATCGCAGGTTTTCCAGGCGATAGCCCGGGGAGGTTTGAATAATTTTATCCTTGCGGAGATGCTTATACGCGCCTAAATAAATAAGCGGAAAATCATACTGTTTATCCTGATATAATTTTTCTTCAAAATAATACCCTGCTTCATAAGATAAAAACCCGGCTAAATAATAACCCTGGCTAAGCGCCGCCTCCATCTCCTTGAAACTGGATTTAAATAAAGCCGGATCCGTACAAGAAATGATAAATTCCGGATCGGCAAATAAAAGAGGCTTTCTTTCGAATTGAGTTAAGACTTTCATGGCCTTAAAAACAAGGGGCCGTTTCTATCTTTTATAAACGAAAATAACGAGTAAAAAATAGAAACGGCCCCTCGATTTCTTATTTTCTATAATCGTTTACCAAAAATATAAAGCGGGACATCCCGGTGTAAAATATGCCTAAAGTAAGAGCGTTTTCCTTTATATAATTGTTGAAATCCCAAAGACAAAAAGAAATTAGCCGCCTGCTCAGACATCGTGGCTAAATGCACTCCGGGGATCTTTTCTATTTTAAGATAATCTAAATAGGCATGGATTAACCGGGCGCCGATCTTTTGCCCCCGGAAACCGTCTTTAATATTCAGATGAAAAGTAGCCGGATAGGTTTGCTTAAAATCCGGAGTATGAACTCCATTCTTAAACAGATCAATTAGACAGCTAAAAATAAAACGGATGTTTTTTATGCTTAAAAAAATCCCGCTTTTTAAAGCCTTAAGCAATAAGGGCAAGGCAATCCGGCCGTTAAATATTGCTTCGGCCGCAACCTTCTTTTTTGCGCCGCTAAGATAACCTACAATGGAATCGTTAATTTCTGCTACAAAACAGGAACCTGGTTCATAATCCGTAAAATACAGGCTGAAGGCGTCACTGATCGTTTCCTGGCCTTGAAAAAATAATCCGGCAGGCTTCCCCATTAACGCGGTATCATAGGCAATTTGCCTGACCGCGGCTCTATCTTTAACTTCGAATTTCCTTATTTTTACTTCCTCGGGCATAACTCTTTCTCTCTTTTATCTTCTTAACTACAAAAAAAGTAAGGCCATAAACGACTATGGCGCAAACAACGCCCAGGATCAAACTACCTAAAAATAAAGGCTGATAAAAACTGGTTATTTTCTGAAAAGTCAAATTTTTAAAAAATCCCCAACCTAAAGGCGGCAGGCCTTTTTTTAAGATGTACCTGCCAATCTCGTAAGCGGCCCAGGTGATAAAAGGGATGGTCGGAGGAAGGGAAAGATTAGTGCCTAGAAAAATAGCTATTTTATTCGCCGGCCTCACGATAATTGCCGCCAGGACCACTAAAACGGTATGCAGGCCGTAAACCGGAAGCACAGATATAAACGCCCCGATCCCGGCACCTAAGGCAATCTCCTGCGGGCTGTTATTCTGCCGGAGAAGCTTAACGAGGATTTTTTTAAATTTAAATTTCAAGTACGTAAACTAGCTCGCGCTTGGTCCACCAACTCAGAAATTAATTCTTTTACCGAAACTATTCTTTCGATGCGATAGGCATTGCTTCCGCACATCGCAAAACCTTTTTCCATCTGCCCCCGAGAGGCATTCAGCAGCGCTTTGGCAATACAATAGTTTACCTTCTTCGGATCACAGGTATACAAACAATGATACTGGCAATCAAAATCAATACGCGCGCCCTGCATTATGCGCTTAACAAACTCATTGCGGATAACTCTGCCCGGAAGCCCGACCGGACTTTGAATAACAACAATATCCTCCTGCTTAGCCGCCAGATACGCTTCTTTATATTCCTGGGCAACATCGCATTCATGGGTACAAACAAAACGCGTACCCATTTGCACGCCGCTTGCGCCTAAGCGTATAAATTTAGCAATATCTTTGCCGTCAAAAATACCGCCGGCAGCAATCACCGGAATTTTGGTTGAGCCATTTTGGAACCCCTGCGCAACGCTTACAACTTTCGCCAGAATATTCTCTAAAGAACAGTTTTCTTTATCCTCAAGCTCGGCAAGGCTATACCCTAAATGCCCTCCGGCCAAAGGCCCTTCCACAATCAAAGCATCCGGAAGGCGCTTATATCTTCTTTGCCAAGTGCTGCAAATAATACTGGCTGCCCGCGCTGATGAAACTATCGGGATTAATTTAGTTTTGGTATTTTTAATTAAAGCCGGCAGCTTCAGCGGTAATCCCGCTCCGGAAATAATCACATCTACGGATTCATTCTGCGCGACATTAACCAGATCCTCATAGTTAGTTAAAACACACATAATATTCACGCCGAATGGATTTTTAGTTTTCTGGCGGGTCTGCCGGATACTCTGCGTAAAAGATGCGCAAGAACGTTGTGTGTAACCCAACTCCTTAATTCCAAATTCCTCTCCCAAACCCACGGCCGCAATCACACCTAAGGCCCCTTCGTTGGATACCGCAGAAACTAAGGATGAATTTGATACGCGCACACCCATACCACCCTGAATAATCGGCAGCTGGATCTTCAAATCACCTATGTATAAATCTTTAAATTCAGTATTCATTAATTTCCCTTCTTATAACAAATTGATCTAAAAGATACGGCAAGGTTCACTTCTTATACTTAATAAATAAAGGCTAATAATGACTTATGATTATATACGTAATATCTGATTATATCAAGGATATTTTAAACCAATGTCAACCACCAAAAAGCAGATCTACCAGGCGACCGGAAAATAATCTTTTAGAAACTTACCGCACCAATGCTTGCCGGTAATCATCCCGTCAAAAAACGGATCGCACACCCTGGCTGCTCCGTCTATAATGTCTAACGGGGGCTGAAAATCATGCCTGGCTTGTTTACGCATCGAAAGAGCAGCCGGATCCTCATCCGTCACCCATCCGGTATCCACAGAATTCATAAAAATTCCGCTTTTCGCCAGATCGCTGGCGCTGGTATGGGTTAACATATTCAAAGCCGCTTTAGCCATATTGGTATGCGGATGGCGCTCGGTCTTAATGTAACGGGTAAACTTCCCCTCCATCGCCGATACATTCACAATGTGCTTTTGCCCGGTGTTTTGACGCTTCATCATCGCTGATAATTTATTACAGAGCACAAAAGGCGCAATCGCATTCACCAGCTGGATCTCAATCATCTCGGCGGTGGATATTTGGCCCAGACAAAGCCGCCAGCTGTTGGTTTGACGCAAATCTACCTGTTGAGAATCCGCATCCAATTTGCCCTGGGGAAAAACATTTTCTGCTGATAAAGTATGGTCATAGGCATAAGGAACCTGAGAGAGTTTGGCCGATGCGAAAAGGCCCACTCCCGGGGCTTTTTGGTTCCAGGCGATGGGAAGCGCTAAATCCGCCCCCGCGTGATTACCGGAAATAGCTAAAAGTTTTTTCTTGCACTCTTGAAAAGATCCCAATAACAGTCGCGCTGCCTCCGGTAAATCCTGGAATTTAATATTTTCATTTTCCATCAAATGCGCGTAGAATCCCGGCGGCCGCCTCACTGTCTGGGCCGCATTATTCACCAGGATATCCAAGCGGTCATATTCCTGATAAATAAAGTTACAGAAGATTTCTACACTCGGGGTATGACGTAAGTCTAATCCATAGATATGTAACCGCTGGCTCCACTTTGGGAAATCAGGTTCGCGGGAATAGCGCAGAGCAGAATCTACCGGAAAACGCGTAGTGGCAATCACCCGGGCCCCCGCGCGCAGCATCATCAACGCCGCCTGGTAACCGATCTTTAGGCGGGAACCGGTAATCAAAGCAATCTGGCCGTCAAGAGAAGTAGTTTGAAATCGTTTTTGATAATTAAAATCCGCGCAACGCGGGCATAGGGCATCGTAAAAAAAATGCAACCGCTTAAATTCACTTTTACAGATATAACAAGCCCGGGGAGTGATCAGTTCAGGCTGTTTGAGCCCTAAATTAACTTCTGTACCGGTAATCTGCCGGGGCGCAGAAAATACAGCTGCCTGACGGGCACTGCGGATACCGGTGGAGGCCCGGATAACCCGCTGATAATGATCAATTTTTTGTTTTTTAACGCGCTGGCAGTCTTTTTTACGTTTTCTTATTTCATCCCGGTCCGGCCGGGAGAGCTGCCCGGTAACCGTAATCAACTCAATTCTCTGCTCTCTGGTTAAAAAAACCAACTGCCCGGTATCGGCAACTAAATCCCTAAGCAAACTAATACAATCCTGAATTTCTTTTTCAGAATATTTCAAATTATTAATTTTTTCT
This sequence comes from Candidatus Omnitrophota bacterium, assembly GCA_018897555.1. Taxonomy (GTDB): domain Bacteria; phylum Omnitrophota; class Gorgyraeia; order Gygaellales; family Profunditerraquicolaceae; genus UBA6249. The sequence continues at coordinate 23,889 of JAHIKK010000099.1, read as the reverse complement.
TGTTTTATTATCATTTATCTTGATTTTAGCTATTAATTATTCACTTTTCGCGCTGACTTCTAGCGGCGAAAAAATAAAAATCGACCGGCGATGTATCAGAGCTAAGCAATATCTAGAGAAGGAAAGCATCCAGCTTTGATTTTTACATAACCTCTCAAAAAAATTATTATAATCATTCACCGCCGCCGCCACATCGCTTTCCTGCAGAACATGTTGGCTATATTTGGCTTCTTCGAACTTTACGGAGAAATTTAAAAAAACATTATTTTTAACTAAGAATTTTTCTTTGGTAAGCTCAGCGTAAAAAAGCGGAAAAGTGTAAGCATCATAACGCAGGCCAAAAATAGTAATTAATCTAACGGCGTTCTCGTGCAGGCCCAGAATAAACTCACGCGGCTTATCCCTTAATAATCGTAGTTGCCTTCTTTTATTCTGCGCAAATAAATATAATGTGAAGGCTGCGAAAAAAATACCTAGCAACAAAACAAGAATAATCCTTCCTAATAACCAAAGCAACCAGCCTAAAGTTAAAATTACATCGATACCAGCAGTATTACTCTTCAAGCGGGAATATTCCGCGTAAACCTTGGACTGGCCAAACCTTAGGGAGCGGAGGACTCCATTTTCTATTTTCACAACCTGCGGCTCTTCTATGCCCCAATTAACTTGCCCCGTGAGATCTCGCTGTGAATGATCATAATAATTTCCCTGCACCTTAAGGTCAGCTTTCCCATTCATGGGGATCCTTAGGCTCTGTGGAGTCAATAAAAGCGAGACCAATCTTGCCCCTCCCACCACCACCTTGGCGTATTCACTACGTACCCCTTGAAATTCAACATACGCGCTAGTCTGACCCGCGGAGACAGAAGCGACATTTCCGCCTGATACACTGGCTATATCTTTATTTAAAATACCCCAGTTTCCCAGAATAGTCAAATCGCTTGAACTGCCATCATTATAAAATCCAGTGGCCAAAAACCTACCCTCTTCCCCTAAACCTATCTCCAATGACTTAGGCGCAATCAGGATGTTCCGGAGTTCTTTTTTCTTTATCAAAAAGTCTTTCTTCAATTGCTCGACATCATCTTTGATCGCCTCCAGCGTATTGCGATTAAGAGCATTTTCTTTACCGGAATTAACGCTTAAACCAGCATTGATAAAATGAGCACTTTTATTTGCCACCACGACCTTGATCGGCAGTCCTTTCACGCCATCCTTAGTTACGGTTACTTCCGTAACCCCTTCAGCTTTAGCATAAAAATATCCGTTTTTATTCGACCCTAATATGTCCGGATCATTTATTTTCCATTTTACATCCTGGGTTAATTCTACGACACTATTATCATAATAAGTACCAAAAGCCCTCATACTCAAATTACTGTTAAGTAACACCATCATCACCTCAGGCAGAAGGAGAATATGCTTTAATCTTTTTACTTCAGGATCTATTTTTTCTTTTATCTCTACGCGCTGAAGAAAACTTTCTGTTTCTTTGTATTTAGACAGAACTTCTACCTGCCCTTTCTTCTGAAAATACAGCCGGTAACTGTCTTGCTTATCCCAAGTCAAATTCGGCCGCTGGCGCATAAACCAGGTTACCTTCGGGCTTATATCTTTTACCGAATATTCATTTAAATCGTAGTCAAAAAATGTTCCTAAAGCCACAAAATTAATTATGCTTTCAAGAGGAACAGTTGGCTGAAAGGGTAGAAGATCTATGTTTAACAACTTCTCCTTTTCTTTTTGCTCAGTTCCTTTAGCCTCCTTGATCTGTAAATGAAGAGGGTTGCTGAGAACATCCTTGTATACTGCCAATGCCGAATATTCCCCTGCTTTCTTGGGAATAATCACTCCTGAATCCACGACTCTGACACACTCTGGACAATCAAATACTAATTGCACCTCTTTGGTAATATCCGTTATTATTGAATCCGGCAGGCTCAAGAAGGCTTTAAACTCTAAAGGGATATCCACGGTGGCCTGGCAGGAATTAGGATAGAGCAGTAGATTGGGGGTTTCAGAAAAATTAACAAAAAACGCTGGAGGCCCAGCATAATACCAGAGACCACCACCCTTAGAGGCAGGAACACCAAACATCTGATATGCCTTTTCTCTATCCAAACCGACGATAACCTTCCCTTGGCTAGTATTAATCTCCTGATATTGCGCGATTGCCGATACTGGCACCGGGTATAAAAATATTATTGCCGCTAATAAGACAATTACGGGTTTTATCTTTTTCATCAGTCTATTGCAGGAGCTCCTGCTTAATCGTCTGCACGGCTTGGGCGTCTATATCCGCTACCACATTAACTTCTACATCTTTACTCGCTACCCCTTTGTAGACGGCCCTTATCTTGGCTTTACCCTTAGCTAAAGGATACAGAAAATTCAAATCATCCACCCGAGCTACCTGCTGCTGGGTTGAGAACCATTCCACATCGCTGGTTAATTCCTTAATATATCCATTTTTATCTACGGCAATCACTTTCAAAGGCACAGTTATTCCCTGAGAAACGATTAAAGAAGAAGATAAAATATAGATTTTCCATTGCTGCTTACTTTCTGGCTCAACCATACTGTTGCTGCCAACTTGCGCGCTTTCACTATTTAAAATATCTTTTAAATCTAAAATTATCTTTTCCACTTCCTCAGGAGAATTACTCTCGCGCAGCTGCTCTAATTTTTCTTCTAAAGCCTGGGCCTTGGCTGCATCTTGTTGGCTTAATCTTTCTATTTTTTCTAAAATATCCGCCAAAGCCTTACTCGCCAAAAATTGCTGTTTAATTTTGGCTGCCTGCTTAAACTTTTCATCTATTTTATTTATTTCTCTTAGTTTTACGGCAGATGCCTCTTGCAGCCTTAAAAAAGAAAGCTCTTTCTTCAAAACCTCTTTGACATCCTCTAATTGAGATAAGCTCTGCGCCTTAAGCAGCTGCTCTAATAAAGCCTTAAGCGTCTCCTTTTCCCGACTGCTCAAAGAAGAATCCTTAATGGCTTGTTGTAACTGCTCTAGATAATCAGATTTATGGAGATCTTTTTCCGAAACCTCCTCTTTTTTTAACTCTGCCTTAGCCATAAGCCTGGCTTGCAGCAAGTCTTTAAGATCTGCGGCGGCTTTTAGTATTTCGGCGGCGCTCTCTGGCGAAACACTACCCTTTCTTTCTAACTCTCTAATCTTGCTGGCCAGATCCTCTTGTTGGCTCTCTAAATCCCGGGCGCTCTCTTTTTCTTCCATTTGCTCTGTTGCCCCAAGCATCTCTTTTTTTACCTCAGAGGAAAAATCTTTACTTACCAGATTATCTAATTTATCTTTCTTTACCTGCTTAAAAGATTCTATTTTTAAATCCAGCATTTCACCTAGCCCCTCGGCCAAGCCTAAATTATTATCCTTGTTCTGTTGGCTAAGCCCCGAAAATTCCTTGATGAATTCCTGATGATTCATGGCACTTCCCACCCCGTCCATTTTCTGATCAAACTCTTCCGCCAGAGAGCCTAAATACTGCTTCTGAGAAGCATATTTTCTTACCTTTTCTGATTTCTCCGTAAACAATAAATCTAATTTCATGCGCGATACTTCTTCCAGGCTTTTAATAACATCTTTTCCAAGTTTCTGCTCCCCGATGCGCGAATCATTTTTTAGTTGACGAATTTTTTTAGCGGTCTGCTTAAAATCATCCAGACCTTGTGTGTGCTTGATATCTGAAACAACATCCGCGATTTTTTTTTCGATTTCCTCACCAAGCAATGGAAGCCTTTGTTCTAAATCCTGAATCTTACGGCGGTAAAACTCAAAAACTTTTAAATTAGAAAGGTCACGCGCAAGCGCGCTAAGATCTTTCTGAACATCCCGGCTTAATGGTGCATTCTGAATCGCACTTTGGAGTGCCCGGCTATTTTCTTGCAGCTGCTGATAAGAGTTAGCCTGCTGAATCTTATTCGCCAAACTAGTAATTTTAATCTTATCGAAGATGCCCAAGGGATGCTTCCTGAGCCTATCCATAATCTCTTCTTTATTATTCTCCAGATTCCGAGAATTCTTTTTATCCAAATACATCTTAGTCATTGTTATTGCCTGCGCAGCACCTTCTAAGCCGGCGCCTTGACGCTTTAGGATATCGATTAAACCAATCTCTGCCTTATCTAATTCTATCGTCTTAAGCGTGTCTTTTACTAACTCCGAAAGCAGGTAGATAAGCTGACGCCTCTTTTCATAAGAATCCAATTTTAAAGACAAATCTGACATTTTCTTTTGTAAATCTTCCTGTAAACTATAAAACTTATCTGCCTCATTAGATTCTTTGCCGCCTACTGATTCCATATCTTGCAGGTCTTCATCTAAAAGAATCGTCCCATTCTTAATTTTACCCAAAAAAACATTGGCAGAGATAAACCATGCCAAAAGCAAAGCCACCAGGAAACAAACCAGTGATGTAACCAGGGAATAATAACGCGGCACGCCTTTTTCTCTGAGCGGTTGTAAAAATCCTGCAAACTGAAACCGCAGTATCGCCAGCCAAATCAATAAGTAAACTATCGCCAAAAACATGCTATAAGCAGTGGCAAAAACCGCAGAGGTCATAAAAATAATAAGGCTTAAGAGCTGAATATAAACTATCTTTCCCTTCGCGCAAAAATTGAAACTAAAGATAATCTCCATAATAATGACGCCTTGAATAAGTATGGCAATGATTTCTTTATATAAAAAAGTCGATTTAAATATTCGGTAACCAATCCAAGTAATGATAATTAAAATAGCCGCATCAATAAAATATTTTATGTCTTCAAATGCTCCTTGTCGGTTATGCCAACTAAAAGCAAAACCGACTGCCGAACCGCCGATCAAAAACAGCTGGTATTGCCAAAAGACCGCAGGCTTTAATAAGAAAACCGCCGTAATTAAAAGCGAAAAGGTCAGGCCGAGTTGTACAAATAGATATTTGTCTTTCTGTGTCATCCTAAATAAATACCTCTGATAGGTTATCCCCTTGCGAAAAAAACTTTGCTTGCATATTGACTAAATTCGAAACCCTAATTTTTGTCTGGCGAATGACCTTTTCCTTATCGAAACCCGGTAGAAAAGTATCTGAGACCACAATCAAAGGAATCAAGGAAACCCCCCGGCCATTCAAAAATAGTATATGAGGTAAGTCTGTATAATCCTGATCAGACATCACCACCACCAAGCTGGAATCATTAGGGATATAGCGAGCAAACTCCTCAAAGGCTTCCCTGAAACTGATCCTGCTTTCTGCCTGAGCTACTGCTAATACTTTGGATATATCCTCCAAGTGCTCCTGGCCCTTATTAAATGGCATATACACCATTTCCCCGATATGCGCCAGAAGCTCTATAGAGATCCCCTTTTCGGTAAGGTAATACGCCACGCTGGCGGCAATCTTAATAATATATTCGGCTACGGATTCTTTACCTTCCCCCAGGTTTCTGGCTTTCTCCAAGTTAAAAATAATCGTCGTCCCAAAAAAACTCTGCAACTGAAATTGTTTTACAATCAACTTATTCTTACGGGCGCTGGAGAGCCAGTGGATCTTCTTAACTGACTCACCATCCTTATACTCCCGCACGCCATAAAATTCATCATCATCGCCGCTGGAACGCGCCGTCTCAATCCCAAACCAGGGCAGAATGCTACGGGTTAAGGCAGGAAACTTCTCAATTCTAAATATTCGAGGATAAACCACTGCTCCGGAATAAACATAATATATGCGTTTAAAGAAAAAGAGATTCAGGGGGTCAAAAAAATAAACTACAAAAGGCCCCATTTTATATTCACCTCTCTTAAAACAAAGATAATCGTACTTAATTTCACAGGAAGATTTTAAACCTAGATAACTTATAAAGAAACTTTTCTTTTCCTGATTAGGTTGCGTACAAAAAAAATTATCCTCTAAAACGAAATTAAAAACCGGTAAAAAACTAACGTTGCGAATCTGGGCGGCTACTTCTAACCTATCGCCCTCAGTAACCCGGCTGATCATTTTTCTAGATAGCTGCAGGTGCACCGTCAAGTATGTCAGGAACAACCAACTCAAACTGACCACTGTTACACAGAGCAAAAAATAGGCAAAGAAAAAGTAAAATTCCCGAGTCGTCTTTAATCCAATCAGCAGGCTAGCGATAAAGAAAAATCCTAAAATAAACCATTTCAAACGAAAAGTTTTCAACATATTTTAAGATACAGGAATCTTATGCACTAATTCCGCAATCAGAGATGCAGCAGTCTTCTCGGCAACTAAAGCCTTAGGGTGCAGTAATATCCTGTGGCCAAGTACCCCATATGCAAGCTTTATCACATCTTCCGGAATAACGTAATCCCGGCCCTCGATAAAGGCCCAGGCACAACTTGCTTTCATTAGCGCGATTGAAGCACGAGGGCTGGCACCTAACCTGATCTCATCTTTCTTACGGGTAGCGGAAACTAAACTAACAATATAATTAAGAACGATAGAAGAGATTTCCACCTTTTTGATTTTCTCCTGCAATTCCAAAACCGTTTCCACTCCTAAAACCGGCTGAAGATCTTCGATTGGATGTTGCAATTTCTGCTCAATGACCACCTTCTTTTCCTCTTCTAGAGATAAATAACCGACATTTATCTTCATCAGAAACCTATCCAGCTGCGCCTCCGGCAAAGGATAGGTCCCCTGATACTCGATGGGATTTTGCGTACCGACCACCATAAAAGGCCGCGGCAGAATAAAAGTTTTACAGTCAATAGAAACAGAACGCTCCTGCATACACTCCAGGAGCGCGGACTGCGTACGGGGAGTGGTTCGGTTAATTTCATCGGCCAGAAGAATATTAGTAAAGACCGGACCCTTCTTAAAATCAAACTCTCCGGTCTTAGGGCTATAGATAAAACCACCGGTGACATCGGAAGGAAGAAGATCCGGAGTAAACTGAATCCTTTTAAAATCCGCGCTAATGGACTTAGCTAAAGCCAAAGAAAGCATGGTCTTGCCCACACCAGGAACATCATCAATCAGAATGTGCCCATTAGTTAAAATACCTACGATCAAAAGCTTCACTACTTCAGTTTTACCCACGATTACTTTTTCTACATTCTCGATTAATTTTTTTATTTGCTCATTATACATAAACCCTCCTTGGTTTAAAATAATATTGTCCTTTATTTAAATCGATAAAATGTTTTCAAAAATACCAGCTTGATTATATGGACTACCCCCTTTTTTTTGGCGTGACAAGAATAATCTATCTTAAAAGTAGATTTATTGCTTAAACCTGGATTCCAAGACACTTTCTATTTTCGCGATCAGCGCATCCTTTTCTATGGGCTTAGTTAAATAACCCACAATGCCTTTCTTATAAGCCAGGAGTTTATCCTTATCTTTATCCAGAGCAGATAAAACGATAACGGGTAAGGTTTTCCCGAGTAAATCATCATTTAACATATCGCATACTTCAATGCCTCCTATTCCGGGCATCACCATATCCAACAAGATTAGATCCGGCTTGAAACTATGCAGATGCGAAATTAGATCATGAGCGCTGGATAAGGTTAACACCTCAAATTTTTCAGTCTGCTCTAAATTTAACTTTACTATCCTTAAAAAATCCAATTCATCATCAACGATCAATATCTTCTTCTTTGCCATTAGGCACCTCCTTCTACTACAAGAGTGATGATCACCTTAGTCCCCTGGTTAAGCTTGCTTTTTATTTCTATCTGCCCGTTGTGCATAGCAATAACATCCTTAGCCACCGAAAGGCCCAACCCAACCCCCATCGCTTCTTCTTTGGTCGTAAAGAACGGCCGGAAGACATTTTTCAGGTTCTCCTCTGAAATACCAACACCTTCATCCTCTATCTCGATAATTACCGCCTTTTTCACCGGTAAAAGCGGATCACCGTTTTTATTTTCCCCTCCTGCCTGCAGACGATTAAATTCGGCCAGATAAGTACGCAGGAATAAAGTTCCGCCTTTAGGCATCGCCTGCAGAGCGTTTAAATTCACATTCACCAGTACCTGCTCTATCTTTTGCCTATCCACTAAAACCTGAGGCAAATCTTTACCTAACTCTTTAACAATCTCTATCTTACCTTCCCGGTTGCTGTAATGCGTTAAAATCACGGCATCCTCGATTATGGAATTAATATCCACAGGCACCACATTTAATTCCTTTGCCTTGGCAAAATCAAGAAGCGTAGCCACAATCGTGTTGGCCCGCTGAATATTATTCTTGGCCATCTGGATTATTTCTTTATCCTCGGGAGCAACTTTGCAATCCAGATATTCGATTGACTGCATAATTATCGCTAACGGATTCCTTACTTCATGAGCTACGCTGCTGGCTAACTGGCCGATCGCTCCGAATTTCGCGGACTGCAGCAGTTCCTCCTGAGATTCTTTGAGCTTAGTATAAGCCTCCGCCAATTCCCCGATATTCTGCTCTAATTTTTCATTCACCGCCAGCGCTGCATTCTCAGCACGCTTCCGTTCGACAACCTCCCGCGATAATTCATCTTTGGAAACTAAAGTCTGCTCTAGCTTTTCTAATGTCGCATTAAAAGCATCGCCAAGCTCTTCCAGTTCATCTTTACTGTTTATCCGGACCCGCACACTCAAATCGCCACTCATCATTGCTTCTGTAGCGCGCTGAAGTTTTTTAACCGGTTCCATAGCCGCAAGAGTAAACCAAAAACTCACCAGAATCTTAATGAAAATAGCCAAACTAATCAGCGCGATCAGCATAAAAATAATCTTAGACAAACTCCTGGGGATACTCTCATTGAATACCCCCACTCTCAGGCTGCCTAACAATACTCCTTGCACCGTTAGCGGTACGGCAATATCGTAAACAAAATATTTTCCCGTATCTAAAAGTATAATCTTGTTCTTCTGATGAGAGCCTAATGCATTGGCTTTCTCTAAGCCAGTAGGTAATCCTTTTTTAAATGAATGACAGATTACCTTACCTTTTAAATCCGTAATCAACAAATAACTAATTTCTTTATCTACCTCCTGCTCTTCTCTGAGTACCTTAATCAGCTCAAGCTGATTTTCGGTCAAAACATATTCCAGGCTACGCAGAGCCACGCTTTCTGCTATATACAAGCCCTTTTGTTTAAGCGTATTTTTTAAAACGCCGGAGATGACGGGAACAATAATAGCAATGCTCAAAAGGACAATCAACAGGTCAATAATAATAAACGGAAATAAAATCTTGTCTTGTAACGCGCCTTTTTTCTGTCTCGGAGATTCTTTCATGAGATTATCCTATTTGTCCTTTGTCGCTTCATTATTCTCTATCCAATCCTGCATCTGCCTTACAGAGTCGTACGAACTATCATCTACGGTAATAAACCTATCAATGAATAACTTACTTAATATATCCTTACCCTCTTGGTCCTTATGCATATCCAGTAAAACCTGTTTTATTTTTTCCTTCATCAGGGGATTGTAGCCGGGGCGGCAGACAAAAGGCGGCATGCCAAAAGGCCCTATTTTTTTGATAATCTTGGTCTGCGCAGTAAATTGGGGGTTTGTGGCATGAAGATACTCCCAGACAAGATGGTCCACCGCTGCCCCATCAACTACCCCTTCGGCAACTGCCTGTATGGAGTTATCATGGCCATTGGTAAATATGTAGTTCTTAAAAAAAGATTCCGGGGTTTGGCCCATTTTTGCTAATGCATACTTGATCACAAAACAGCCGGTATTTGAAAGAGGGTCGGTAAAAGCAAAACTTTTACCTTTAAGTTCCGTAAAATCCTGCAGGGAACTATTCTTACGCACGATTATATAAGCATAATATACCGATTCTCCGCGCACCTCAGGCGCAACGAGAACTTCCAAACCAAACTTTTTTCTTCCTTGAATGTAAGGGCCTGTGCAGACAAATGCCGTATCGATTTCGCCTTTTTCTATCAAATCATTCACTTCGGTATATGTCTTTCTTTGGATAAGCTCAACAGGTTTCCCTAATTTTCGCCCAATATAATCTAATATTTTTTTGTAAACAGAGATGGTTTCTTTCGGAGAGATCATGGCGGAGACAGCAATACGAATAGTCTCTTTATCCTGCGGGAGAGTTTCGCCTACTTCTACTTTGGAAAAATCTACTTTTTTTGCCTTTTCTCCGGTAGAATGCATGAATAAAACTACGCCCATTACGGCGACTGCCGCAATCATCACTCCGCTTAATACCCTCTTCATGCCTTCTCCTTTTTTGCTATTTGCTTTTTTTAGAAACTTTATTTTTTCTTATTAGAATATCGCATAATAGCCTCAAGAATCTCTTTACTATCTTCTTTGGGGGTTTGGCTGTTAGCCACATGCGCTACAACGCTGGATTCAGTATTACTAATCTTAGAAATTATAATCTGAACGGTTCTACCATCAGCGAAATTTCCTTTTAATTCTGCCGTATGCTTACCGATAACCGCTTTTTCAAATTTTATCTGCCCTGTCTTTAACGCCTCTTTGACCATCACTAAACCCTGAACATAGGAAATATTCCATTTTAGTTTTAGCTCCTTGGGTTCAGTAATTGGGCCCGGAATCGAAGCGCATCCGTAAAAACCCGCAATTATAAAACACGCGATAAACAATACTGATAATTTTCTTAACATCTTAACCTCCTTCATTTAAAGTAAAATCCTTTGCAGGAAATTGAACAGGTAACCCGTAAAAATAATCGCCACCGTAGTTACCATAAAGAATATAGCAATTAATCTTAAATGCATTGCCCTTCTTAACATAATTGCCTCAGGCAGGCTTAATGCCGCAACGGCCATCATAAAGGATAACGCGGTGCCCAAAGGGAAACCCTTTTGAAACAAAGCGACGGCAATCGGCACAATGGCGGCGCAACTTCCATACATCGGAACGCCTATAATTACCGCTATAGGCACTGAAAAAATTCCGGTCTTACTGATAATTCCTTCAACCATGCCTGGCGGGACATAGTTGTGGATAGCCGCCCCTACCCCCACACCAACGAGCACCCACACCAAAATTTTTCCGGTGATAGAAGCCGATTCACTCCAGCCAAATTGCAGGCGCTGAACAAACTGCGTATACACTTTTTCCTCATGGTTGCCTTTTATTTTTTCGGCAATATCCAGTACCAGATATTTATCCAAATTCATCCTTCCTAAAATTAAACCGGAGACAATCCCGATAGCCATTCCGCTGGCTACATAAAGCACGGTTATCTTCCATCCAAAAAAACCAAGCATCAAAATTACAAGATATTCATTGATTAAAGGAGAGGTAATCAGGAAAGAAAATGTTACTCCCAAGGGTATACCGGCTTCCAAAAAACCAAAAAATATCGGGATTGACGAACAGGAACAAAAAGGCGTAACCGCCCCAAAAAGCGCCGCGTAAAAATTTCCGACTACGCCTCTTTTGCCCATCCATTGCCCTATCTTTTTCTGAGGCAGGAATGTCCGCGCAACGCCAATAACAAAAATCAGAATAAACAAGAGCAATAAAATCTTTAAAGAATCGTAAATAAAGAAATTCAGCGCCTGAGCCCACTTTATTTGCGGGTCCAATTTAAAAACAGAATAGACTAACCAATTGACCATTAACTGCAGCATGACTTCCCCTTACTCTTGTCGCTGCCGTTACAACAGTTACTTTCCTTTGCCTTTTCTTGCATTTTCTTGTCCAATTTCTCAATTATCCTGGAAAATAACCCTTTCTTTATCTTCTTTTCTTCGGATCTCTCATTCATCGCCTACTCCTTTTAATCTTACACAGTAGCACAGTAGACAGTCTATGCAACATTATACAACACAATCAGTTATAAAAGAAATATTTTCTCCCTCTCTTACTCATATTTGTTTCATAACTCATTTATCATCAGAGACTTATGTAGACTGTCTACATTGTACATTGTACATTGGGAGAGGATTTTTTTGATTCTTGCGCGGATATCCGGAGCGCTGACTATTTCCGTGATCATCGCCACGCAAGAAGCTCCATGCGCTAGGACTTCCTGCAGATTATGCAGTTTAATCCCTCCGATCGCCACGCAAGGTATGGTTACATTCTTCAGTGCATAATCCAGATATTCTAAACCCACCGCCGGACAAACATCCTTTTTGGTTTGTGTAGGAAAAATCGGGCCAATGGCAATATAATCCGCGCCGCGCGTAATGGCATCCTGAGCCTGCCGGGGAGAATGCGTAGACAGCCCGATAATCATCTCTTCCTTAACCAATTCCCGCGCCATTTCTATCGGCATATCATTCTGCCCCAGATGCACTCCATCAGCTCCAACTGCAAGCGCGATATCCACATCATCATTGACGATAAACGTAGCCGCGGCATTTTTTGTCATCTTGCGGATTTCTGCGCACTCCAGGCGCTTTTCCCGATTAGATTTTTCCTTTTGGCGATACTGAAGTATTTTTACCCCGCCGGCAAGCATATCCCTGGCCACCTCAATATTGCTGCGCCCGAGCGCATACTCCTCTGCGGTAATCGCATATAATGGATACGCCAATTTCCTGCGCTTTATTGCGGTAATCATCATGCCTGCCAATCTTTACACACCGGTTGATACCCCTTCTGCGCGATCATTTTTTTAACTTGGTCCACACTGCTTGTATCCGCGATCTCAAACTGCCCTTCTTCTTTGGTGGCATCAAGCGCATACCCTCCCACCTGCGTACGCGACCCTGCGGACATCCGCGTAACTCCCAGGCCGATAAGGTTTTTACGCAACGCGCTGTTTTCCCGGGTAGAAATCGCAATCCCCGCGCGCGGCAGAAATAACCGCATGGCAATCAGCGACTGAACCAGTTCTTGGTCGGTCAATGGATGCGCGCAGATAAAATCGCCTGTGTGCGGCTGCAGGCGCGGAAACGAAATTCCCAATTCTATTTCCGGATAATTATTCTGCAGCCAACGGCCGTGTAATCCCGCTAAGAATACATCTTTTTGAAATTCCCCTAAACCCAACAGCGCTCCGACATTCACCTGGCGCATGCGCGCAACGGCTGCACGCTGCGGAGCATCAAGACGAAAGCGATAATCACTCTTAGGCCCCCGGGAATGCAGACTGCTGTATAAATCCCGATCATAGGTTTCTTGATAAAGCGTAAGGCCATCTGCACCGGCTGCGCTGAGCCCAACATACTCCTCTTCTGTCAGCGGGTATATCTCAATACCCACTGAGGAAAAATACCGGCTCACCGCCTGAATACATTCCTGAATATAGGAAACCGGAGACATCTCCTTTGATTCTCCGGTCAAAAGAAGCACGTGCCGAATACCGCTTTTGGCTATCTCTTGCGCCTCGCGCTCTACTTCGCTTACCGAAAGCTTTCTTCTCTGAATTACGTTTGAATACTTAAAACCGCAATAAAGACAATCGTTATCGCAGTAATTAGAAATATAAAGCGGGGTATACAACAAGATCACCTTGCCAAAATTTGCCAAGGTGTACTCCCGGGCCTTCTGCGCCAACGGCTCAAGATATCCCAGCGCGTTGCGCGAAAGCAAGGTAAGAAAATCCAGTTCGCCGAGAGAATCTTTCAGCAGCGCGCGTTCAACATCTTGCCTGCGTGCGTTTTCCAGAAAAGAAGAAAAATCAAAACAATCAAACCGCCTCAGCTCATCAAAGAATGAACCTTTCATATTAGCGGAGAAACCCGGTAAGCGGGGAAGACGGCTCAGCCTGAGCCTTAGGCAAGACAACGCCGGCGCGATACGCAATCCTTCCAGCCTTAACCGCCAGAGAGAATGCCTGGGCAATCAATACGGGATCTTCTGCGGTGGCTACAGCGGTATTCACCAGCACTGCTGAGGCGCCCAATTCCATTGCTTCTGCGGCATGTGAAGGACGGCCGATACCAGCGTCTACTATAATCGGCAAACTGATTTCCTGTATCAATATCTTGATCAATTCACGCATACATACGCCTTTATTCGTGCCGATGGGCGCGCCCAAAGGCATAATCGAAGCGGCACCCGCATCACTTAGGCGCCGCGCATCCGCAAGGTCAGGATTTACATAGGGCATAACGATAAATCCCTCTTTTGCCAGAACCTCCGTAGCCAGGATAGTCTGGGCATTATCCGGAAGAAGGTATTTGTTATCCGGGATTACCTCTATTTTAATCCAGTCTCCGCATCCTGCGGCCCGGGCAATCCGGGCAATGCGTATCGCCTCATCGGCATTACGCGCACCGGAGGTGTTCGCCATGATAATACATTCCTTGGGAATATACTTCAATATATTATCGTGCGCAGACTGCGTATCCACGCGGCGTAAAGCCACAGTAACAACCCGGGCGCCGGAAGAAATAATCGCCTCTTGCATTAACTTGTATGAGGCAAATTTGCCTGTGCCCAGAAAAAAACGATTATCGATCTTATGCCCGGAAATAATTAATGCGTCATCCATAATTAGCCTCCACCAACAAAAGATAAAACTTCCAGCACATCATTTTCCTTAAGCCTGGCCGCCTCCCATTTATCCCGGGTGAGGATCGCGCCATTATATTCCACCACTACTGTTTCCGGAGGCAGCTTACGCTGAATAATAAATTCGGCAATAGAAACCGAAGATGCAAAATCAAGATCCTCGCCATTAATGCGCGCCTTCATAAAATCTCCCCCTAAATACAAATACCCGCTTGTTCCTTTAAATCCTGCTTGAGGTTAGCCTCTGCGTTTATCCGGCAAAAACTTTTGAATAGATTATCCCTCACCTGACAACCGGATGGGCTGATGGCAAGGTCATTAATCAATCCCTTAATCAATCTTCTTTTTGAAACTGCCCCAAAAGGGCACCGGCACAATTTTGAAGGAAAATTATGCTCTTGGGCAAACAATCTTATCCTGTCTTCCTCCACAAAACAAAGTGGCCGAATAATCACAATTTTTCCCCCGAATAATTCCTGCCGCGGGCGCATCGCGGATATCTCTCCTTGAAAAAATAAATTCAACAAAGATGTCTCTATAATATCATCCTTATGGTGCCCAAAAGCAATCTTATTTATGCCCAGCTGTCCGGCTAAAGTAAAAAGCGCTTTCCGGCGGTTCCAGGAACACCAAAAACAATTGGTCTGCCTTTGGTTATCTAAAACTTTGATCTCCCGAAAAAAACAAGTAATTCCCATCCCCGCAAAAATCTCAGTGAGCACTTCCCGATGCGTACAGCTGGAACAATGAAAGTCGGTGCGGATATGAGCGGCGACTAATTCAAAACGGCTTGCCTTTTTATGGCTTAACGTATTAAGAAGATTCAGCATCGTTAAGCTGTCTTTCCCGCCGGAAACCGCAGCGAGAACCTTGTCGCCGGGCTCAATCATCCCATAATGACGTATGGCTAAAGATACATCGGAAAGAATAGAATTATCCATGGGGCAATTGAATGTTCATCACTCTGTTAAATCCAGAATTAACCCTAACTTATCCTTATCCATCCAACCAATTTTTCCGTCAGGACGTTTCACCTTATACCAGTTTTGAGTTTTATCAAGCACTAAAACTTTACTGCCTTCGCTAAGCTTAAAATAGGTTGTTGCCTCTTCCCGTGGTTCAAATTTAACAAGGGCTTCTTTACTTACCACCACCGCTCCCTTACTCAGATAAACTATTTTACTGTTCAATGAAATGGCCAAGATAATAAATATTACCGGTAAAATCAAAAATAAAATTTTAATACTCCTCTTGGCTTGGGCAAAGATCAAGCTGCTGGCCAGGGCCAGAAGCGCCAAGATATAGATAAACGCTAAAAGAACGGTTAAAAAATTAACAGATACATCTGCGAATAATTTATTCGCAATTTTTCCCAGCCAATTTTCAAAAGACTGTTGACCCAGATTCAATAAGGATAAAACATACTCGTGATTGGATTTTAAATCGCTATCATTAGGAATAAGCATTAATGCTCTCTCGTAATTAAGAACAGCCCTGCCTAACTCCCCTTTTTTAAAATAACTATTCCCTAAATTATAATAGAGGTTGCCGCTTTCTAAGCCCAGATTAAGAACCTTTAGGTAATTATCAATTGCCGCTTGGAATTTAGCTTCTTTATAATCCGCATTACCCTGATAAAAAAGCCGATTGCCTTCTGCTACTTTTGCTTCTTGCGCAAAAGAACTACCCAGGCTAAAAACTATAACTAAACAAACTAAGCAACCTGCGAAGAATTTTACTAACCTTAGCTTATTCATACTCTATTTCTCTGTAAATAGTCAATTATCTCTTCTAATCTCTCTAGAGAATTCTGCATATTTTCTTTAGTTAACTGCGAAGCCGCGTAGCGGACCATATCACATTCAGAAAAAATATTCCTTAAATTAACCAAAATCTCTTCCGGGATGCTTTTATGCTTAAGCTGTTCATCTATAATGCTTATGGTTATGCCTTTTGAAGGTAAATGGAACTTATTGCCCAAGTATTCCTGAAGTACCCCAAACAAAACATCATAGAATTCTCCGGCACTGCCTTTCTTAAGGAGCTCTCTTGCCCTGAGGATACCTGCTTTTGCCCTCCGGGGAGCTAAAAGCTGCCTGGCGTATTTTACATCTGCGGCAAGTTTCCTCCTGCGCGCGTGCAAAATTACCATCAACAGATAAAATAACAAAGGAATAACCTGTAACCACAAAAATATTTTATGCTTATAAAGATACTCCCCTTTTTTTCTTAATTGGCCGGGATTATCTTTGATATAAATTATATCCCTTCCTAATTTCTCCTCTTTAGTCAAGGCAGGAGCGGGCTGTTTGCTTTCGGTTATCTTAAGCTCCTCAGCTTTATCCGGCTTAATTACTTTGACCGGAAACGGCCCCCTGGTAATTGCCGCATAAACTCCGGTTTGCGGATTAAAGAAATTAAAATTCATTGCCGGTATTTCTTTTACGGAAGCATTCAAAGGAATAAGCACCTGATCAAATGTTTTAGCATCTTTATCCTGCTTTACTTGAGGTTCATAAACTTTAAAATCATCACCTAGGCTGCTGCCCGGTAAATTCACGGTATTAAAATTACCCTGGCCGGTAACCACTGCTTTTAAGGTAAGCGGATCCCCCACTTTTACTTCCAACGGGCTTACCGATGCTTGAAAATCAAAAACCCCTAATGCGCCTGAAAAACCTTCAGGCTTATTCTCCAAAGGCAAAAGTAAAACCATTACCGGAATATCCGCTGATTTTAAATTCAGGGGATAAGCTTGGTATCCACCAAAAAAGTTATCAAAAACATCGGAGTTAAAAAAATCGTCAAAAGGAGCGGGCCTTTGACGATTGGCCTGTTTTCTGGTAATAAGATTACACTGTATAGCAGCCGGGCCAAGGCGGAATTCCCCGGGCTTTAATCCAAAAATAGTACTCTGAAATTCAATAACCTCGTAATTTATCCCGCCGATAACTTCCTGATATTGCCTGGGCATCCCAAATTCACCCACCGAAAAACCATCATGATTAAATCGCGGAAATTGAATATCCCTAACCCCTAATTTATTAACAAACAATTTAATCGTAATAGGAATTACTTCGTTAAGATAAACTTTATCCTTTTCTAACTGCAGCTTTAAAAATATCCGCTCCTTAAGGTCCTTGGCCTGAGGAAGCCCTTCCTGAGAAGATGAGTTTTGCGCCTGCGCTGCTTCTTCTAAAACTTCAATATTAATCGTATTGGAATTATAGGTATTGCCATTATGCTCAAATCTGAAAGGCCCGATCTTAAATACCCCTACCTTAACCGGCAAAAGCGTATAAACATAAGTAACCGAGCTGGTTGCCTGTCCATTGATAATCGACATTCTGGTAGAGGGGCCTAAATAACGCACCTGAAATCCTTCGATAACTGATAATTCCGGAACCGGCATATTTTGCGAGCCGTCAAAGGTTAAATCCAGCTCCAACGACTGCCCTAAACCGACTTTATTGCTATTTACCGTGGCCTCAAAATTAATATCTTTAGCCAAAACTTGGCTAGACAGTAAAAAAGTTAAAGCCATAAGAATTTTTGCTATTCTAAATATTTTCATTACCAATCCTTGAGAACCTTCTCTTCTGTACCTTTTCTATCATCCTTAAGCATACCGGTAGCATTTTCTTCCTGCCGGTAGCCTTCCAGCAGCATATTTGCTTCTTCTTTAGACATTTCTTTTGGCTCTGGCGGCTGAGCCAAAGCAGATTGCTCCTGTTCTCTACTACTTTCGTTTTTTAGTTCTTCAGTTTTTTCGTTTTTTAGTTCCTTATCTTCTGTCTTCTGCTGCTCCTGCTGAGCTTGCTGTCCTTCAGCCTCTTTCTTTTCTTGATTCTGTTTTCCGTCCTCTGTCCTCTGTTTTCTGTCCTCTTGCGGCTGCTGCTTTAATTTTTCTTTAAGTTCTTTAAGTTTCTCTTGGACAATTTTATAATTTACTTTTACATCTTCATCTTTGGGAGTTAATTCCTGCGCCCTCGTGTAATTATTAAGCGCCCCCTCCAATAACTGCACGGCTATAGAAAGCTCCGTATTCTCTTTTGATAATCCTAGCATATATTTAGAATTTCCCAGATTATAATTTGCCTTAGCTTCCAACCCCTTATCTTCAGTGGTTAAAGATTGTTCAAAAGAACTATTTGCTTTTTGATACTCTTTAGTTTTATATTGGGCTGTGCCGGCGTCAAAGTTTATAATCGCTGAATCCGGCTGTTGAGCAAGCGCCTGATCATAGCACTTTGAGGCATCTTCATATTGCTGCCCATGATACAGCCGGTTTCCTTTTTCCACTGTCCCGGCAACAGAAGAAGCCGATGCTTGAGCTTGCCAGATACAGGTTATAATTATACCGCTTAAAAGTATTTTCTTTATCATCTATATTTTTTTGACAGTGTGACAAACCTTGTTAACTTTCAATAGTAGGGTGGGTTTAAACCCACCCTACTATTGTTAATAAAAGTCAGCAGAGTTTAATATAATGTCATTTTTTTCTATCGCTAATTATTATTTCTAACGCAAGCAAGATTAATCCCAGGAATAACGGGAGCTGAAACCTTTCCTCGTAAAACTTGTTCATTTTACCCTCAAATTCACGTTTTTCCATTTTGGATAATCTTCCCTGATAAAGCAAATCCAAGCCAAAATTAGTATTAGTGGAACGAATATACGTGCCCCCGGTAGCCAGGGAGATTTTTTGCAGAAGATCCTCATTCAAACTGGATTTAACGGCATTACCTGCGTTATCTTTCAGGAATTCCTTTCTACCATCCTCCTGCTCCAGAAAAACCAATTCTCCTTCCTTAGTGCCGATGCCGATACAGCAAATAATTATACCTTCTTTTTTAGCTTCCTGGGCAAGCCCAAGCGCATCACCATCATGATCCTCGCCATCCGTGATAACAATCAATACTTTAAATTTCGACTCCCCGGCAGGGTAGCTGCGTATCGCTTCTTTTATCGCGCTGGAAATGGAAGTGCCCCCTCTGGGAATAGTATGCACATCTACATTTTCCAAGGACAACAAAAATCCGCCGTAATCAATAGTCAAAGGACAACTTAGAAACGCGCTTCCGGCAAAAGCAATCAAACCGGCCCTATCCCCTTTAAGATTCTGCGTAAAATCACCGATGGCGAGCTTAGCCCGCTCCAGGCGGCTGGGCTTTATATCAGTAGCCAACATACTTTTGGAAGTATCCAGCGCGATAATTATATCCAGGCCTTTACGCTTTACCTCCTGCCATTTAAATCCCCATTGCGGACGCAGTAAAGCAAAAAAACAGAGCGTTAATCCTAAGATCAGCAGGATTGCTTTTATCCTTTGCCTGCCGAGATCAACTTGCGCCAACAGTTCAACCAATAAACCTTTTTGCGCAAATTTATCCTGAATCCTTTTACGCATCCAGAAAGCCCGGATATAAAACAGGATTAAACCCAGGATAACAAAAATAAACAGCGTAAAATAAGGTTGCGCAAACCGCATCTAAGGCACCTTTCTTAAAACCGTATTCGTTAAAACTATTTCTAAAATTAACAGCACTAATCCCGGGATAAGAAATACTGGGAATAATTCATGGTATTGCAAATACCCCTTCTCCTGCATCGGCGTCTTCTCCAGCTTGTCGATCTCGCCGTAAATTTCGCGCAAACTTTCGGTATCTGTTGCCCGATAAAATTTAGCTCCGGTAATCGTAGCGATTTTAGTTAAAGTCTCCTCATCCAGGTCTATTTCTATCTGCTGATAAGCCTTATTGCCAAAAAAATCCCGCACCGGATAAGGCACCAGGCCCTTACCCCCTGCGCCGATAGTATAAATTTTTACTTTCAAGGCTTTTGCCGCTTCCGCTGCGGTTAAAGGAGAGATCGTTCCCAGATTATTGCGTCCATCAGTAAGCAGGATAATTACTTTACTTTTAGCCTTACTATTTTTTAAACGGTTTAAAGAAGTAGCGATCCCTAAACCAATCGCCGTTCCGTCTTCTAACATCCCTGATCTTACCCTCTGTAAATTAGTAACCAGCCAATTATAATCTAAAGTAAGCGGACAGACCGTATAAGCCCGGGCAGCAAAAGTAACAATAGCCATACGGTCATTTTTCCTTCCTTGAATAAAATTTCTTACTACCTCCTTAATTACTTCCACCCTGCTTTCTCTCCTGCCGTTTATTTTAAAATCCTCGGCTAACATACTTGTCGATGAATCCAGAGCTAAAACAATATCCACGCCCTCGGTGGTAATCTTAGAATCGGCTATGGGTGACTGCAGCCGGGCTAAAGCCAGAATAATCAATACCACTGCGATTAACCGCAGATAAATAATTTTTTGGCTCAAGAGCAGTTTAAAAGTCGGCTTTAAATCCCGGATAAGCTCCTCGGAGGAAAATTTAAACCCGCTGGATAGATTTTGCCGGCGGGCATAAATAATTGCAAGAACAGCCAGCGGCAATAAAAATAGAAATAATGGGCTATGAAAAATCACTTTGCGGGTATCTCCTCTTTTGTCTCATCTACCAATTTCTTAGCGGATACGAAAATCGCGTCCATCTCTTCAAATGGCGGAAGATATTTTGCGAATTTAACCAGATCGCATGTCAGAAGGAATTCTTTTAATAAAGTTTTGTGTTCACTGATCAGGAGGCTGTAATCGCGGACATAGAATAAGAATTCCTCCGTGGTCATCTCCGGAGCTTTTAGTAAAAATCTATTTTCCAGATAATGCCGGATAATATCCGAGACTTCACTGTAATATTCTTTGACCTTGCCTTGCCGGATAAGATCTTTGGCTTTGAGTTTTTCCAACTGTTCATAGGCGAGCTCATCGGCTGATTTTTGAGGAACAATAAGGTGAGTTTTTTTTCTTCCGGATAAAAACTTAAAATAAAATACCGCAATGGCCAAAAGAATTAAAATCACCAGCAACAAAAGGATATTTAAATGGCTGCTTAAACTTAACGGCCCTTTAATATCGCGCAGTGTTTCATGCATTAACGCCTTCTCCTCTCGCGGGCTTTAAAGAATTTTAATAAGCTCTGCGCATAGGGTATATCCGTACGCACATCGATGGTATCGACACGCAGAGAACAAAAAAGCGATTCTCTTTCCCTGATCCTTTGCTGATTTTTCCGCGCGTATTCCCGGCGCAGCCCTGGATCTGATGTATCTAAAATAAAATCCCGTTTTTTCTCCGGATCAAATAATTTTACCAATCCCAGATCAGGAAACTCCAGCTCCCGAGGGTCAGTAATGGTTACGGCGACAATATCATGGCGTTTATTGGCTACGGCCAGCATTTTTTTAAAATCCGGTGAGAAAAAATCTGAGATAATAAAAGTAACGGCCTTACGGGTAGTTACGCGGTTGAGGTATTCTAAAGCCACGCTAATATCCGTGCCGGTACCTTGAGGTTTAAAATAAAGCGCTTCACGGATAACACGCAAGACATGGCGAATGCCTTTTCTCGGAGGGATAAACTTTTCTATCTTGTCCGTGAAAGCGATAAATCCCACTTTATCATTATTTTTAATCGCGGAAAACGCCAGAAGAGAACACAGCTTTGCCGCCAGCTGCATTTTTAACTGCCCTTTTGTTCCAAAATACGAAGAGGCGGACATATCTAACAAAAGCATCACCGTCAGCTCGCGCTCTTCCACAAACTTCTTTACAAAGAGATGGCCGGTGCGCGCGGTAACATTCCAGTCAATAGAACGGATCTCATCTCCCGGAGAATACTCCCGCACCTCATGAAATTCCATACCCTTGCCTTTAAATACACTCTGGTACTGGCCGGCAAATACATCCGTTACCATGCGGGAAGTAGTAATTTGGATCCGCCGTATTTCGTGTAATATTTCTTTAGGTAGCATCAGCTTAAAAGATGATTAAGGAACATCAACTTCGCTAAAAATCTTTTTGATTATATCATCAGCGGTCTTCTCCTCGGCTTCTGCTTCATAACTCACAATAATTCTGTGCCTTAAAACATCCGGGCCAATTGATTTTACATCCTGAGGAGTCACATAGCCCCGGCCCTGAATAAAAGCGTGGGCCTTAGAAGCCAGAGTCAAATTAATGGTTGCCCGGGGGCTGGCGCCGTACTGAATTAAATTTAAAAGTTCATCGAGTTTATATTTTTTAGGATCCCTGGTGGCAAATACGATATCCAAAATATACTTTTCTATTTTTTCATCCATATACACTTCATCCACCACGCCGCGCGCCCGGATAATATCCGCCGGCCCAACTACGGCTTTTACTTCATTCTTCTTATCCGTAAAGCTCATGCGTTTTAGGATCTGATGCTCTTCTTCTAAATTCGGATAAGTAATATTAATTTTAAGCATAAACCGGTCAATCTGCGCCTCCGGAAGCGGGTAGGTGCCCTCTTGCTCGATGGGATTCTGAGTAGCCATGACTAAAAAAGGATCATCCAGTTTAAAAGTATTTTCACCAATGGTAACCTGCCTTTCCTGCATCGCTTCCAACAGGGCGCTTTGAACCTTTGCCGGCGCGCGGTTTATTTCATCCGCTAATATGATATTAGCAAATATCGGGCCTTTCTTAGTGGAAAATATTCCCTCCTTGGGATTGTAGATTAAGGTTCCGATGAGATCCGCGGGTAAAAGATCCGGGGTAAACTGGATCCTTTGGAATTTAGTATTTATACTGGCAGCCAGCGTTTTAATAGAAAGGGTCTTGGCTAATCCCGGCACCCCTTCCACCAGGATATGGCCATTGGCCAGCAACCCTACAAGCAACCTCTCAATCAAATACTTTTGGCCAACAATAACTTTCCCTATTTCAGCTGTAAGCACTTGCAGGAATAAACTCTCTTTCTGGACTTTTTCGTTAATGGCGTTAAGATCTGCGCTCATTTTGCCTCCTTTTTTATGATTATTAATTACTTAATTATATCGCTATTAAATATTTTTTTCAAATAATATATAATTACTGACTTTCAATAGTAAGGGAGGTTTAAACTTCCCCTATAGCTTATTAACAATAGTAGGGTGGGTTTAAACCCACCCTACTATAATTGATAAAAGTCCACAGGGTTTATTATAGTATCATTATATGCGATGCAAGAAAGCATTCAAGGATGTTATAATCTGCAAAGGATTCGGAGGACAACCGGGTATATGTAATACTACCGGTAATATATCTTTTACTGCGCCTTCAACATAATAAGAACCTTTAAATAAGCCGCCGCTACAAGCACAATCTCCGCAGGTAATGATAAATTTAGGTTCCGGCATAGCCGCATAGGTTTTTTTAAGGGCAACGAGCATATTCTTGGAAACTGGCCCTATTACCAAAAGGGAGTCTGTTTCAAAACTCCAAAAAATAAAATTTCCCCGATGTATTTATGTTTTTCACTTTTTTAGGGGTATTTAACCCCTTGATTCTGCCTATTTTTGAAGATTTTGTTTCTTTTAGGCAGAATAATCCCTGACGGGGCT
>JAHIKK010000098.1 GCA_018897555.1 Candidatus Omnitrophota bacterium | reverse complement strand
TATTCAAAGACAGCCTGCTTAGCTTCTTCTCTGGTGCGAAAAGTTTTTCTTCGAATAAGCTCAACCTTAAGCGTATGGAAAAAACTTTCCGCGACAGCATTATCCCAACAATCGCCTTTTCTGCTCATGCTACCGATACAGTAATAATTGTAGACAGTAATATTGTTGAGGCGCTAGCCCGTGATTTGAAAGCGGCGTTTCCGCAAGTTCACGGTTTTTCGGAAAGGAATGTTTGGAATATGCGTAGATTATATGAGGAATATAAAAACAAGCCATTTCTGCAACAGCTTGTTGCAGAAATTCCGTGGGGGCATAATCTGTTGATTATGGAGAAAATTTACGGTGATAAAGAACGGGAATATTATATTAAATCTTCCCGTGATTTAGGCTGGTCAAGAAATGTGCTGCTCAACCAAGTAAAGGCAGGAGCTTACGAATTTAGCCTGAAACAAAAATCTCATAATTTCCCTAAAGTTCTTCCTATGTATCTTGCTGAACAGGCGGATGAATCCATAAAAAGCGTTTATAATCTTGATTTCCTTGATATTACAAAATCCGTGATTGAGCGGGAGTTAGAACGCCGCCTTGTTGAAAGAATTAAACGCTTTATGCTTGAGCTAGGTAAAGGATTTTCATTTCTTGCAATACAAGAGGGATTAAAATAGATTTTATAATTTTATAGACAGTGTATGTAATTTCATTAATACTAGGTGGTTACAAAAGAAATAGGTGGATTAAATTTGAAGTCGCAATTTGGGGTTGGATTAAGAAATACTGTTGAATTTTTGGGTATCTGAGAGCGTGTTTATAATCCGGATTTTAATTATGGCGAATTCGCCATAATTAAAAGTCAGGTTGGCCTGAATAACTGAGAAAACCAATAAATTAGGGGACGCTTCTATTTTTCTCATACTATACCCGGAAAAAATAGAAGCGTCCCCTAATTTTCTAGAAAGGGATGGTGATTCCAACTTCTATTGCCTGCTCGCTTTGCTCACTTTGGCGGAATTTTAGTCTTATAAATGCTTCAGCATCAAATGATTCCAAGAATTTATGGGTCATGGTAATGGTTATGCCTAATGGCTCATCCAGTTCATTCTTAAGCGCGAAAATAACTTTGTTGTGGCCAAAGGTTACCTCTGCTCCAAATTCTATTTGCCTAACCTTACCTTGGCCATAATCCATCTGGAAAACTAGCCCTAAATTGCGGCCAAACTTCCATTCACCATAGAGAATAAGTATTTGGCTGGCTGCGCTCCGGCGGCTTTGGCGGATACCTGCGCCAATACGATAACGGATCTGGCTTTTTTTAGGGTAAAGTGTCGGCGATTCCAGCTGAACCTTAAATTCAAAACGTGAGGTTGAGCTGCCTTCAAATATATAAACAAGGCGATTAGCCGCAGATATATTCCAATAGCCCTTAAAAGTTAGTGTGTCGCGGCCATCTTCAGAGGTATATTCAATTTGTTGGTTGTTGTTTAGTTTCCAGCTTCCTTTAAAGGTGTAGGTTTCAGGAGGTCCTTTGCGCAAGGTAACTTCAAAGCAAAGTTCATTGTAATCATTGGCGCGCCAGGTGCCTTTAAGTTTAAGGATGCGTAGACGTGAAACAGGGACAGTCCCTGAAGGGGACTGTCCCTGTTTATCTACTGTCTGAATAGTTTCAATAACCAGGGTGTCAGATTCAACGGCGATAAAACGTTTTCGCAGGGTATCCCTTGGCTTAATTGATTTCATCTTGGAAATTAGAAAAGCTTCTATTTATTTTTAGCCTTAGCTAGAGGAAGGTAGAAACGTCCCTATTTCAAATAACCGACAAGAACTCTTTTAAATTATACGCCCTGGCAGTTTTAGTAAGTGGAAAAGATTTATCAACAAGAGATATAATACAACCGTCGAGTATAGACAATTTTTTGCTTTTACTCAGGTTGCGCAGGCGCTCTATCGAATTAACCATGCTGGAATTGGGCGTTTTAGTCAATTTAATCTCACAAGGCCTAATCACACCCGCCTTTTCTTCAATAATTATATCTATTTCCAACCCGTTGTTTGTCCGGTAATAGTAAAGAGGCGGCGTCAATCCCAGATTAAAATAATGTTTTAATAATTCCTGAATCACAAAATTCTCAAAAATAGCCCCTGCCTGCGCGCCGCGCGTAAGGGCAATTTTTGATTTATTGCCGATTAAATAATTGACTAATCCGATATCGGTAAAATACACTTTTGGAGATTTTACGATACGGCTGCCTAAATTAATATGATATGGCCTAAGCAGAAATATAACCTGGGATATCTCGAGGATACTCACCCATAATTTCACCGCTTGAATTGATACGCCCAAATCATTAGAAAGAGATTGATAATTTAAAGCCTGGGATGAGCGGGCAGCTAAAAGAAAGAGCAGGTCGCGGAAATGGGTTATCTTCTCCAGCCGATAAAAAGGCTGCACATCTTTCTCTAGATATGTGGATACATAAGATCCAAACCAGCGCTCCGCATCATGGTTTGGCCTTACCATTAACTCTGGATATGAACCATTGATACCACGAAAAAGATAATTCTGCGTGGCGCTTTTTGCCTCGGTAATAGCCATGGGCAAAAGATGAAAAATCGCCACTCTACCCGCCAAAGTCTCTCGCAGATTATGAATCATCGTAAATTGCTGCGAACCAGTAAGTATAAACCGCCCTCTTTTCCCGGGCTTGTCCGCCCTCATCTTAATATATGACAAAAGCTGCGGAGCATATTGAATTTCATCTATGATTAACGGCTCTTTATACTCATCGAAAAATAGCTCCGGATCCTCCTGGGCGAGTTTTAAATCGCGGGGATTATCCAAAGAGACATAGCGGTGCGTCTTTTGAAAAAGATGTTTAAGAAGCGTAGATTTTCCTGTTTGACGCATCCCGGTCAAAACTAAAACGCGGAATTGGAGAGCGGCTTGCTTAAGGATACCTTCTATATTTCGAGTGTAATACTTCATGCTAAAAGTATATAATACAGATATAATTTGTCAAGTTAATTATGTATTTACTATTAAATAGGAGGCGCCTCTATTTTCGTCCCCTATTCCGCGCAAGTTTATTAACAAAAGTTTTGGATCATCAATTAAATCCGTGGCGCTCCAGGCATCGCTGCAGAGAATTATAGACAGTGTACGTAATCTCATTATTGTTAGGTAGTTACAAAACAAATACTTAGGTTTCTAGTTTGTGAACTATTTTTCAAGCAGATTGACGAAAGGTTTTGCCTCAAGCAAGCCAAGCTCACTGCTATCTTCAAGAAACCGGCCGACATCATTTCTAACCTTTGCCCAATCTAGAGTTTCCACGGTTTTTTTGATTTCTGCTTTCCAGGTAACAGCGGTAAGTTTAGCCGGCTTCCGGGATGTCTGAGCAAAAGCGTTATTGAGCATAATAAAATTTGGCTCTAAGTCTTTAAATTTTGTCAGATACCATAACAAATCATACCAATCCCTGCCCTTAGTGTATTCACGGCATAAAAGCGCGTGCACTTTACCGGCAAATAAAGAAGCTAAATCATAGTGCAGCATATAAAACATAAAATTTGAATTATACACACTGCTGGTTTCAATTCCACCCGGAGGCGGATTGGAATCAACCTCCACTTTAATGGCAATTTTCTGGCTTTTCAAAGGGCTTAGTCCAGTTTCAAAAAGAATATCTGGGAATTTCAATAAAGCGCTGTGCACAGCGCGGCTTTCATCATATTTAATCTCCAGCTCATATCCGGCTAACTTAAACTCCCGCAGGATATTCCTTACCATATCAGTAAAGTTATAATTCTTAGCCTTGGTTGACAAACTGAAATCAAGATCCTCAGAAAACCGCCTGATTTTGTAAATAAACCGTAAAGCAGTCCCGCCCGTAAAAACAAGGTTTTGATAAAATTTATTTTTATAAAGAATATTAAGGAAATATGCCTGCAGATACTCTCTGATTCGGTTAAGATTCTGATTTTGCGTCAAATTGGGATCAACAACCGACTTAATGTAATCTCTCATCTAAGTGTTTTATACCTCTTCTTCCCTGATTTAATAAAACCGGTGAATGACCGGGCAATATCATTGGTTTTTTTATTATATTTGC
This sequence comes from Candidatus Omnitrophota bacterium, assembly GCA_018897555.1. Classification (GTDB taxonomy): domain Bacteria; phylum Omnitrophota; class Gorgyraeia; order Gygaellales; family Profunditerraquicolaceae; genus UBA6249. The sequence goes on along the minus strand of JAHIKK010000098.1, from coordinate 26,244 downwards.
GCCTAAATTCATTAAAACGCTTTAAATTCAGGCTTTCGAGGTTTTGAAACCTATAGGACTCAAATTCGCTCTCGCTTCCATCCATGTCTTGATGAAAATAGAAAAAATCCAGGATCGCTTTCTCGGGATAGGCAATAAAATAATTCTGCCCTTCATCGGTTGCTTTAGTAAACCCGAAAAAAAGGTCCTCCTTGATTGAACGGTATTCAAAAACTCCCAAAGAAGACCTAAACTTTGTTGTTTTCTTGGTTGAGACAGAGGTATAGACCGTTGCTGCCTCCGGAATCAAATCGTAATAGCTCAAGGCATACTCAAGACTAATATACGATGGCGAAAATAAAAAATTTGAAATAAAACCCATAGATAACGGCTGTTTTCTAAGGTCATTACTCAAGACGTAAACTCCGCGCTTAAGCAAAATAAGATGCCCTTGCCTGCGCCAATATTGTACCTGACACCGGATATTCTGCGGATCCTCACCAAGTAAAGAAAAGGTTGAGGAATCAATAACCTGGTCTTTACTATATTTTTTAACAAATTCTGTAAGCTTCATTTCTTTATATATACAATTTTATATATCTACAGAAACAAGTATGCACGATCAACCGCACTTTGTCAAGTAATAAATTAGGGTACGCCTGCCTGCCGGTCAGCCAGGCTTCTATTTTCCTTCCCTATTCCTTGCAAGCTTCTTTACAAGAGCTTTGGGGTTTTCAATTAAATCCGTAGCGCTCCAGGCATCACTGCAGTATTTATTCATATACGCATAAGGCAGATATCCGTACCCATCGCTTCCCCAATTCGCGCCCCAGGAATTCTTAAACTTAAAAATCCTGAATTTGTCATCATAGCCAACAATACAAATAGCGTGCCCTCCCATTAACTGCTCATTGCGTTTAGGCATGGGGATAAAGCCGCTTTTCTCCACGCTTTTATTAAACCACGATTTATATACTTTTACTCCGGCAAGAAAAGGGCCATTAACTAATAAACTGCGCTTCATTTCGAGTTGGGATTTGATGCGGGCATAAGCCTTAATTTTAAATTTCAGCGCATCCTTATCCGCGCCATTTCGCGGCAGGCTTTTCTTCAGCGGGACATACGGCCAGAATGATTCATGGCAAACGCCATAATTCAATAAAACTTTCATGGCGATACGCGGATAGGTGCCATCTTCAAAAGGAATGCCATCAAATTCCTTACACAGATTATAAAGAAAACGCGGAGAAAGACGAATAAGCTTACGATATTCCTTCTTATCCTGAAATTCCTTAACGCCGACGACGGAAGCAAACGCGACGCAAGTCCCTTCGTTTCCTTGGTTTCTAACCGGGCTCATTAATTTGGTGAAGTCAAAACTGACGGGGATGGGAACTACGGGCAGAACCAGGCCCATCGGTATATCGCGGGCATCTTTTGGATCTTTACGGCAGCCAAGCGAGAATTTCATAGACAGTGTATGTAATCTCATTAATACTAGATGTTTATAAAACAAATATTTAAAACGATTCTCTACTTAAGAAAGGTATCCAAAGCTTGACGCCAAGGAAGGACGACAATGCCATTATCAAGCTTGCGTGGATGAACATCTTTTAATGACACCACAAACAATGGCAACTTAGGAAACCGTTTGCGAAAAGCTATGCGCGTAGCGTCAGATATCGTATCCGTTGATGTTTTACACTCAAAAGCCATAACCGGACCACGAGGGCCCTTGACAAGTATATCAACTTCATTTTTCCCTTCTCGCCAAAAGGAAAGCTCATATGGTTTTTCATGGTAATCCCGCATACGCTTTAATTCGTTATAGAAAAAGGTTTCGAATAAAAAACCCTTCTCCTGCGGAGTAGGGGGATCAACCAAGCGATTCTGCAATGCCCGAACAACACCGCAGTCAAAAAAATAAAACTTTGGCCGCGCCTTCTTGCGCTCGCTCCTGTCCCACGGCCACAGGAAATCACCCAAGAGAGTATCCTCTAGAATCGAAAAATATTCTTTGACCGTGCTCATGGGAACCGAAGAATCGCGCGCCACGGAAGCAAATTCAATTGTCTCCGCGTTCATTTGAGCCGCCACGCTCAAAAATCTCTGAAACGCGCTCACGTTGCGAGTCAATGCTTCTGCCTGAACCTCTTCTTTAATGTAAATTGTACAATACGCTTTTAATTGACGCCGCACGTCATCAACTTTACCTTCCCGGAAAGTTGTTACCACCCGAGGCAATGTTCCATAAGACAAAGCCATACCAAGTTCAAACTCCTTGCCCACTTCAATATTGGTTAAAGGATAAAGCCGTAAATCAAGCGCCCTTCCACCTAAAAGATTAGCGCTACCGCGCCTTAACTTGCGCGCGCTGGAACCAGAAAGAATAAATCTTAAGCCAATCTCCTCGATCCCCTTCTGCACATAATCTAAAAGCGCCGGAACCCGCTGGACTTCATCCACAATTACCAGATCATTTTTATGTAAAGCCTGCAATTGTTCCCAAAATATAACCGGAGAACGTGAAAATGAAAGCTCTGTCTCAGGAACCAGTAAATCTATAAATAAGGCGGGATGTAATCGACGCAATAAAAAAGTCTTCCCTGTCATACGCGGGCCAAATAAAAACAGAGATCCTGAAAACTTATCTAAATCAAGTAATCTTTGATAGCTCATGATATGAGAATAACATATTTATGTTATTTGTCAAGCGTAAATAACAACTAGAGTTTTCTTAACTTCGCCTCATTATTCCTGATCCAGTTAAAGATATCCTCCAGGATCATTACTGCCGGCTTCTGCGGTTTCCATTTTAGTTGGCGGGTAACTTTCTGGTTATCCGTCAGGTATATGGCGATATCACCCGGCCGATTGCGCGGGTCGCGGCCAACTTTAATCCTATTACCGGTGATCTCCCGGCAAAGCGCGGTAGTTTCCAGTAAAGAAAGGCTTACCTCTCTTGCGCCGCCGACATTATAAATATTGCCGTTTAACTTAGAAAGGCTGTTTGCCTGCAGGTCGATTAACCGGCAAAGGTCATCCACATGTAAAAGGTCGCGCACCTGTTTTCCCTTGCCGCCAAAACCGATATATTTAAGCGGCCGCTTAAAATAATGCGCCAACATCCAATAAGTAAATACTCCCTGGTCAACTTTTCCAAATTGCCACGGCCCGGCAACCACTCCGCAGCGATTCACCACCGCTTCGATCCCATACGCGGCCATATACTCTTGCAGGATGAATTCCGACGCCAATTTAGTCGCGCCATACAAAGTCCTTGGCCCGGTTAAAGAAAAATCCGTATCTATACCGGCAAAACGCGGCCACTCAAACCTGCTCCTTGATTCCCGGCGGCTGATCGCGTTTATTTTTGCATAGGGGTAAACTCTGCTTGTGGAAAGAAAAATCATCCCCGCTTTACGCTGGCGGCACAACTCCAGGCAGTTAACCGTGCCCATCAGGTTGGTATCAATAATATATGAGGGATTTTCATAGCCTGCTAATACTGACGGCTCGGCTGAACATTCCAAGATCAAGTCAATGTCAAATTTTAAGTCCAGGTCTTTGGGGCGCCGGACATCACCGCGGATAAACTTAACGCCGCTTTCTTTAAGCCGCGGCAAATTAAACTCGCTTCCCCGGCGGACAAGATTATCCAAAACAAAAACTTTAACCTGCGGGTATTTGCGTTTAAAATATACCGCCAGGTTACTGCCGATGAACCCGGCGCCGCCGGTAATCAGTAAAGTTTTATATTTCATACCAACCCCTTATGAATCAGGGACCGTTTCTATTTTCCTAGAGTTTAACGCTAGGAAAATAGAAACGGTCCCTAGTTTCTTCCCCTAGTTTCTTCAAATATCTGCTTAATTGTTTCTTCGATGCCAAATTTATACTGCCAATCGGGATAATGCGATTTAAATTTAGAGACATCGCTAATCCACCAGATATGGTCGCCGATACGGTTAGTATCAATATACTCATACTCAAACTGTTCTCCGGTTAATTTTTCGCAAATCTCAATTGCTTCTAAAACCGACACATTGGCGAACCTGCTCCCACCTATATTGTAGACTTCTCCGCAGCGCGGTTTCTGGAAAAAATGGTAAAAAGCGTTGACCAGGTCAAATGAATGAATATTGTCCCTTACCTGCTTACCTTTGTAACCGTAAATTTTATATGCGCGTTTTGTTACCGCGCATTTTACTAAATAAGACAAAAATCCGTGCAGCTCGGCACCGGAATGCGCCGGGCCGGTAAGGCAGCCACCTCTAAATATGCCGGTTTTAAGATGAAAATATTTTCCATATTCCTGGACCATCACATCCGCGGCAACTTTAGACGCGCCAAAAACTGAATGTAAACAATTGTCAATACTCATCGTTTCGTCAATGCCTTTATAATATTTATGATCATTAGGTAATTCAAAACGCTTCTCCTTTTCCACTAAAGGCAATCGATTAGGAGTATCTCCATAGACTTTATTGGTCGAGGTAAAAATAAATACTGCTTTGGGACAAAATTTACGAGATGCTTCCAGTAAAACTAGCGTTCCGCAGGCATTAACTCCGAAATCAACCAGCGGGTCTCTCGCTGCCCAGTCATGAGATGGCTGGGCCGCTGCGTGCACAATCAAAACAATACCTTTATTGAATTTCTTAAATATGGAACTTATTTTGCCCTGATTGCGGATATCTACGGAATAATGCCGGTAATTTTTATAAAGCTTTTGCAGGCGTTTTTTGTTCCAAAGAGTTGAGCCGTCTGGGCCGAAAAAACTTTTACGCAGGTTATTATCTATACCCACAACATCAAAACCTTTTTCAGCAAAGAAACTTACGGTTTCAGAGCCGATTAAACCACAGGAACCTGTAACTATAACAATAGACATACTACTCCTTATAAAGCTTGTTGATATCTTTAAGCTTACTTTTAAGCCAAGCTTGATGCTTAAGTGACCAGTCCACTGTGAGCTTAAGGCCTTTAGCGAGTAAAACGTTCGGCTTCCAGCTGAGTTCTTTGGTAATTTTTCTGGAATTAAGGCTGTATCTTAAATCATGGCCTAAACGGTCCTTAACAAACTCAAATCTATCCTGGCTGACAGCAAGAGTTTTTAACAATAACTTGATTGTGTCCAGGTTCTTGCTCTCGCAAGCACTGCCTAAATTATAGATCTGGCCAATTTTACCCTGGCGCATAATCGCCATAATGCCTCGCGCGCAGTCATCAACATAAAGCCATTCGCGCACATTCTGGCCCTTGCCGTAAACCGGGACTTTCCCGCCGCCTAATATTCTCAGAATAGCCAGTGGGATCAATTTTTCAGGATACTGCCATGGCCCGTAATTATTTGACGGACGGATAATTATCGCCGGGAACTTATACGTCCGGATATATGACTGCACCAGGAGGTCTGCCGCTGCTTTAGATGCCGCGTAAGGGCTGTTCGGCTTAATCGGAGAATTTTCATTAAACTTGCCATTGGCGATTTCTCCGTAGACTTCATCAGTGGAAATAAAAATAAATTTCTGTACTTTGTGTTTGCGGCTGGCATCAACGAGGATTTGCGTCCCTTTGATGTTAGTTTCAACAAACGGAGTAGCGTCGCTAATGCTGCGGTCGACGTGGCTTTCAGCAGCGAAATGCACGATTATTTCCGGTTTTTCTTTCGCGAATATTAAATCGATTTGCTTTTTATTGCAGATATCGGTTTTATAGAATTTAAATTTACCTTTTACCTCTTGGAGGCGTTTAAGGTCTCCGGCATAAGTTAACTTATCGACTATAATAAACGAGCCGTAGGGGAGGTTTAAACCTCCCCTACGGCAATCACCAAGAATAAGCCTCACCAAAGCGCTGCCGATAAAACCTGCGCCGCCGGTAACTAAGATTTTAGGTAATCTTTTACGCATTCTTCTAAAACGGAATTAATGTTTCTAACTTTAAAACCTGTTTTTTCAAGCTTGTTTGTGGACAAAATCAAGTTAGTCCTGATTAAGCCCAGATTCTTTAAAGCAATTACCTTAAATTTAAATCCCGGAACGTGTTTTTGATAAACCTTCATCAGCTCAGGATAGCGCAGAGCGCCCTTATTTACCAGATTATATACGCCCCGGGCGTCAACCTTTATTAAATGTTTAATTGCCCGGATAAAATCAGGGATATAGGTTACGGAATTAGCAACATCAATTACATTCTTATATTTTATAAGCTTATCTAACACATTCTTAGGATGTTGGGCATTAAGCAGAGGTATGCGTATCCTCGTAATCAGGATATTGTAATCCCGAGCAAGCACCTCAAGCGCCCTTTCCGAGTAAATCTTGCTGCGGCTATAAAATAACCTAAAAAAATAATCCTGGCTATTTTCTTTTACCGGCTTGTTTTTCTTATAATCGTAATTAAAAATACATCCGCTGCTTATATGCACAAACTTGATATTGTTACGCAGGCAAACTTCAGCCAAAATAACCGGAACAAAACTATTTGCTAACAAAGCCGCATCTTTTTCCAGCTCACAGTCATCCACGTTGCGCCTGCCGGTAATGCCGATGCAATTAATGATTATTTTCGGGTTATATTTTTTAACCAGCTTTTCGGCATCGCTAAAACAATTTATCATTGAACCGTCGATCCTGCAATCCAACTCTTTTTGCAGCCTCTCGCCGATAAAACCTTTTCCCAGAATCAAAATCCCCTTATTCATGCTTAAGTAAATCCTTTAAGTATTGCCCATAGCTGGTGGGTGTCTGGCTGGCAAGCTTTAATAATTGCGTTTTATGAATATACCCCATGCGATAGGCCACTTCTTCAATACAACCAATCTTTAATCCCTGCCTCTCTTCGATGGTTTTAATAAAAATTGAGGCGTCAATTAGCGATTCATAGGTGCCGGTATCCAGCCAGGCATGGCCGCGGCCAAGAAACTCTGCTTTGAGTTTACCTCTTTTAATATATTCGTTATTTACTGACGTAATCTCAAGCTCTCCCCTTGCGGAAGGCTTAATATTCTTAGCAATCTTCACCACCTGATTATCATAAAAATATAATCCTGAAACTGCCCAGTTAGATTTAGGTTTTTTGGGTTTCTCTTCAATTGAAATCACCTTACATTTTTTATCAAATTCCAGCACCCCATAACGCTCAGGATCTCTGACTGTATAACCGAAAACAATTGCCCCATTTTTTAGCTTGGCTGAATTTTGCAATAGCTCACTTAAATTATAACCATAGAATATATTGTCTCCCAGAATTAAACAAACACTGTCACCGCCTATAAAATCCTGGGCAATCAAAAAACTCTGGGCAATACCCTTAGGTTCAGGCTGAACAATATAAGAAAATTTTATTCCCAGGCCCTGGCCGTCTCCAAGCAAATCCCTAAATCTTGGAGTATCCTTAGGAGTAGAAATTATCAGGATATCTTTAATTCCGGCAAGCATTAAAACCGACAAAGGATAATAAATCATCGGCTTGTCGTAAATCGGAAGCATCTGTTTGCAGACGCCTTTGGTTATAGGATAAAGTCTGGTGGCTTTGCCTCCGGCTAAAATAATCCCTTTCATTGAACCCCCTTTTAATTAACGGTAACAGTAGGGGAGGTTTAAACCTCCCCTACTGTCTACTTTTCCCATATTTAAAATATAAAAATATAAGCACAGTTAATGTAATTAAAGTTACGAAATTGGCAATTATAATTATCGGGTCTTTGCGGGCGATTCCATAAATCAGCCAGAGACAAACGCCAGCGGAAAGTTGAAATAAGGTAATTGGGCTAAAATCCTTGACCGACCGGGTCCTCAAAGACCTAAAGATCTGGGGAACAAAAGAAAACATGGTAAAAGTAGCAGCTAAGGCGCCAATAATTGTCCAAATCATAATCATTAATTATATCCCTAAATCACCAGAAAATAAAGCCAAAAGAATCAGACTTATAGACAGTGTACGTAATCCCATTGATGTTAAGCGGTTACAAAACAAATATTGCGGTTTTACTGTAGGCTATAATATAAGAGGTGCAAAAATATTAAGAGTATTGCATTGCGTATTTATCCAGAAGCTCCCGTATCATCTTCTGATATTTCGTATGATATTGTCCTGCCTTATGTTTAAAGAATTCAACACTCTTCTTTTTAAGCGCTATGGTAATTTTAACCGTTTTCTCGGTAGTTACTAGTTCCGCGGGCGTTGGAAGGAAATCCTTAATCCTCCTGAGCTCCCCAATAGGCATATTTAAATCTTCAGTCTTCCTTTTCATAATAAACCTTTCCTTTCCTCCAATAACCAGCTCCAAAAATTCTTATCTTATCATCTCTGTAAGTAAACCTTACAGTTACAATTCTTTTCGCAACTTTACCAATACAAAACAATCTCTCTTCTTTTAAACTATGTTTTGAATCAATATAAATCTTTCTTTTAGTATCCTTAAACGCTTTTGAGGCGGTGATAAAATCTATGCCATGTTTATGAATGTTTATTGACTCTCGATCCGAATCCCAAACGAAGCTTTTGTATCCTTCATCCATCTGTTTAAAATATAACATAACTTTAGTAATATGTCAATATAATACTACATATAATTATATGTATAGATATATAGACAGTCTATGTAATTCCATCAAATACAAACAGTTACAAAACAAATATTGCGGCTTTCCTGCCTTGCCTTCTCGGAAAATAATGCGTGCCTGACTTCACCAGTCTCCGCTGGAAATCTTGATCACCGCAAGGAACCTCTATATTCGAAAAATAAGCTTCCTCTTGGCTATCAAAAGCTCCCAGAAATTCTCTATAAACTGCCTGTCGTACAACAACGCTTTTTCCAAAGCCTTCAAAATCGGGGCTAACTCGCGTTATACCATCCTCTTGTCCTAAACAATAAAATCGCGCGCTACTATGCGCATATGCGCAAGCCTCTGCAACCATTCCCGCACGCACCGGATTTCTCTCCACATATCTGCCACAATTTTTTAAATATAAATCTTTCTGTATCGGCTGCAATTTAAATCTGCCTTGCCATAAAAAACCCACCGCGTTATATTGCTTATGGTAATAATGGCTATACGCCCGATGTAATCCCGCCATAAATTTCGAAATTAATTCAGGATATTCAAATTCAACCACAAGATGGTAGTGGTTCGGCATAATAACCCAATGATATATTTTTGAATCAAACCTATTGCTATACTCACCAAGCAATGTCTTAAAATGATCAAAATCATTAGATTCTTGAAAAATAACCTTGCGTCCGCTGCTTCGGCTAAACGCATGATACACTAACGACTGTTGTAGTTGATGCTTACGCGCATATGATGGCATGGCCTTCCCTCCTTCTGCTATAATTGACGTAGGAGATAGAAGAATCTAACCATATTATTTAGGAAGGGGAATATTTCTTACAGATCTGATTGGGGAAGATGAGGTTACGTAAACTGTCTACAAGAGGATTTTTAGGAATCTACGGGAGCCGGCTTTTAGGATGCCGGGTGCAAGCGGGATAAAATCATCTTTTTGGACTTTTACATTGTTAAAACTGACTGCCCCCTGCTGGATAAGCCTGCGTGCTTCATTACCGCTGGCGGCTAAATTACTTTCAGTAAGGATAGCCAGAATGGTTTTTTTGCCGTCAGTTTTGAATTTAGGCATATCCTGGGGAATTTCTTTTTGGGAAAAAACGCGGGTAAACTCTTCTGCTTCTTTTTCCGCTGCTCCAACAGAGTGGTATTGAGTAATAATAATCCTGGCGAGTTTTACCTTGGCCTCTTTCGGATGCATTTGCTTAACTTTAGCTACATCTTCATCGGTTAGTAATTCATAATATTTAAGCATCAGCTCGTCAGAAATTGACATAATTTTACCGAATATCTCTTTTGCTGGTTCATTAATACCAATATAATTTCCATAAGACTTGCTCATTTTTTGGACACCGTCAGTTCCTTCCAAAAGCGGCATCGTTAAAACTACCTGCTGAGGCTGGTTGAAATCTTTTTGAAATTCTCTGCCCACCAGTAAATTGAATATCTGATCTGTGCCGCCAATTTCTACATCCGCCTCAAGCATCACTGAATCATACCCTTGCATTAAAGGATAAACAAATTCTAAAATCGAAATATTCTCGCCATTTGCATAGCGCTTCTTAAAATCATCACGTGCCAGCATCTGGGAAACTGTAGCGTGAGTATTAAGCTTAAGCATCTCTACTCCGGACATCTTTTCAAACCATTTACTGTTAAAAACGATCTTCAATTTGCGTATATCTAAAATCTTAGCCACCTGCTCTTTATAAGTTTGAGCATTTTTAACAACTTCTTTTTTAGAAAGCTGCTTTCTGATTTCAGATCGGCCGCTGGGGTCACCGATTTGACCGGTAAAATCACCAATCAAAAAGTAAACTTCATGGCCCAGATCCTGGAATTGGCGTAGTTTTCTTAAAAGCACAGTATGGCCCAAATGCAAATCCGGGGCAGTCGGGTCAAAACCTGCTTTAATTTTTAAGGGGCGCTTAGTTTTAATGCTCTGCGTGAGCTTCTTACGAAGCTCATCTTCAGAGATTATCTCTACAGCGCCCCTTTTAATTATTTCTATTTGCTTTTCGATATCCATAGTTATCCACAACCGTAGGGGAGGTTTAAACCTCCCCTACTACGGCTATATCCATTACAAACGCGCAGTCAAGCCGATTTTAGCCTGCTCCACATCCACCTTGATTACTTTTACCTTTATTTTATCTCCGGGTTTCAAATTCGCGACTGTTTCTTTTTCAATTTCGCTGGAATAAATCAGGCCTTCCAGTTCATCATTAATCTTAGCAAATACCCCGAATTCAGTGAGACTGGAAACCTCTACTTCTAATTGCGTATCCAGAGGATAACGCTCGGCAATTTTGGCCCAAGGATTCTCCTGTAGTTGCTTTAACCCTAAAGCAATCCGGCGATTAGTAGCATCGACCGAAAGTATAGCCACATCAATCTTTTGGCCTTTCTTTAAGACATCCTGCGGATGGCCGATTCTTTTAGTCCAGGAGATATCTGACACATGGATCATCCCCTCCAGGTTAGAATCTAACTCCACAAATGCCCCATATTCCGTGAAGCCGCGCACCTTACCGGATACGTTGGAACCTGTCGGATATTTGCTCTCTGCTTCCAGCCAGGGATTTTGCTCTAACTGTTTTAGGCTCAGTGAAATCCTGCGGGAATCTTTTTCTACGCTTAAGATCTGAGTTTCTACCATATCTCCGACGGCAAACATCTCCCCCGGGTTATTCACGCGCTTGGTCCAGGAAATCTCGGAAACATGAATCAGCCCTTCAATGCCTTTTTCCAATTCCACAAAAACTCCGTAAGGCAGGATATTGACCACTTTGCCTTTTACCTTTGCGCCGATGCTAAACTTTTCTCCAATATCTTTCCAGGGATCGGATAGTCTCTGCTTTAGGCCTAAAGAAACTTTACCTGAGGCCTGATCAAGATTTAAAATCATCACTTCGATTTTATCTCCGATGGCCACAATTTCAGACGGATGGCTGATCTTGGACCAGGACATATCCGTAATATGCAACAGGCCGTCCACTCCGCCTAAATCAATAAAGGCGCCAAAATCCGTGATGGCTTTGACTAACCCCGGATAAATACCGCCAATTTTCAACTCACCCCAGATCCTCCCCTTAGCCACATCCCGGTCCGCCTGCACTGCCTCCCGGCGGCTGACAATAATACTGCGCCGTAAATTATTCACCTTAACAATTTTAAACTTAAATATCTTATACAAGATATCTTTGTCGGCAATGTTACGGAAAGAGGAAAGTGAGCTGGGCAGGAACCCTTCAATTCCCATGATATCTACCAGGAATCCGCCTTTGACTTTCTTTACCGGTTTACCTTCTACCAGCGTTCCGTCATTGGATAACTTAACGATTTTGTCCCAACCTGCCATGCGCATGGCTTTTTCACGCGACAAGGTCATCACCCCGGCGTCATTTTCCATGGTCTCCAGCAAAAATTCCATCTCGCGGCCAATCTCTAAATCCCCGGAGCTGAATTCAGTAATCGGGACAATACCTTCAGATTTAAAACCCACATCCACCAAAACTTCCTTGCTCTTAATTGCTACGATTTTACCGCTAACGACCTGGCCTTCTTTTAAAACTTTTATACTTTGATTATACAATAGTTCTAATTCCGCCCTCGTATCTGACATTTTTCAATTACTCCTTTTCTTTTTCAGTTAGTAGGGGAGGTTTAAACCTCCCCTACTATTGTTAATAACTTAACTAAATTGGTTTATTTTAATTGTTAAACAAAACACAGCCAAAATCATAGGTGAAACTCCATGATTTCAGCTCCCCCTTTCTTCGCGAATTTGTTCGTAGTATAAACCTGTCGATTTTATACTCCATCCTTTAAAACAATTTCTTTGGCTAAAGCCAACAGCTTCTTTGCCTGGGACAAACTTTTTGCTTCCGCGTAGGTACGCATAATCGGCTCGGTTCCCGAACCCCTGAACATTAACCAACTCTCATCCTCACAGATAAGCTTTATCCCGTCGTAATCTTTAATCTCGATAACTTTATTCCCTAATAATTCTTTGGGCAGATTTTCCTTCTTGGGCTCAACCCGCTTATCCAGGTGAAAATCCTGGCGCACATAATAATATTTGCCGAATTTCGCCTCTGTTTCATTTAAGATCTTTAAAATATTTTTGTTGCGATAGGCCATCATTTCAATGAGCAGCAGCCCCGCCATTGTCCCGTCACGCTCAGGAATATAACCTTTAACCCCCATGCCGCCGGCTTCTTCTCCTCCGGCAACAATATCTTGGGTCTCCATAAGGTTGGAAATATACTTAAACCCCACCGGAGTCTCATAAAGTTTGATCCCTAAAAATTTTGCGATATTATCCATCATCGTTGAGCCGCAAATAGTTTTAACCAAACCTCCGCTCCAAAGCCGGTCCTGATTTAAATGCAGCGCGAGCAGCCCCAAGATCTTCTGCGGATGGATAAATACGCCACCCGGAGCAACCGCGGCAATCCGATCGGCATCACCGTCTAAGGCAATACCCAGATCAAACTTTTCATTTTTTACGCGCCTTTTTAATTCCGCTAAATTCTCCTCTACCGGCTCAGGCCTGCCTCCGCCAAAAGAGGGATTAATGGTATTACGCATAAACTCTACTCTGATGCTCGTGCCTTTAAGCACAGAGGCGATAAAACTATCCCCGGAGCCATACATCGAATCCACTAAAACTTTGAATTTCTTATTCTTGATTTTCTTCAAATCAATATAGTTACGGATAAATTTTATATAATCGACAGTCAGATCAACTACTTCTATGGATTCAACCGGGGCGGAATCCTGCACCGCAGTGATGGTCAAGAGATCCTCAACTTCCCGGGTTAATTCCTGGCTCGCTCCGCCGCCGGCAGCATTCTTAATCTTAAAACCATTATATTCCGCGGGATTATGCGAAGCAGTAATCATGATCCCCAAATCCAGCTTACGGGATTTAACCGCGTAGCTTAGTGCCGGGGTCGGTATCGGCTGGTCAGAAAGGATCACTTCTAAGCCGTTACTTTTTAAAACAATTGCGGCGGCTTGCGCAAATTTAACAGACATGAAACGGGTGTCATATCCTACCGCCACCTTTTTACCGCTGCCCAAAAAATCCGCTACTGCCTGAGAGAGGATCTTAACATTTTCTAAAGTGTAAGTATCCGCGATAACCGCTCTCCACCCGTCGGTGCCGAATTTAATTTGTGAAACTGCATTATTCATCGTATCTTTCTCCTAGCTTAATAATCCCATAAATCTTTATGTCTTTTTAGTAGGGGAGGTTTAAACCTCCCCTACTATCATGAATAATTTACCTATCTTAAGCTATTTATCGCTTGTTTAATATTTTTAGCTCCAAATATATATGAGCCTGCGATCAGGACATTTGCTCCCGCCTGTTTTACAAGTTTTGCGGTTTGAGCATTGATCCCGCCGTCCACGGCGATATCCTTAGTAAAAATTGCGCGCAGCTGGCTTATTTTTTTTATTGCTCCCGGGATAAAAGCCTGCCCGCCAAAACCAGGATTCACCGACATCACTAAAACAAAATCCACCAACTCTAAAGCCGGCTTAATTTTAGCTAAGGGCGTGCCCGGATTTAAAGAAATCCCCAGTTTTACTTTACTTTTTTTTAATCCTTTAGCGATCGCTTGCAATTCTTTTAAACTAATAGTCTCAATGTGCACGGTAATCATATCGCTGCCGGCATTAACAAAGGCGCCCACGAATTTCGCGGGATTCTGGATCATTAAATGCACGTCCAGCGCTAAAGGGGTGCACTTACGCATAAATTTCACGACCACCGGGCCGATAGTAATATTAGGCACAAAATGGCCGTCCATCACATCAACATGGATTAAGTCCGCGCCTGCCTGCTTGACTCTTTTAAGCTCAAGGGCCAATTTACTAAAGTCCGCCGATAATATCGAAGGAGCAATCTTAATTTTCATAATCTTCTTTCACTTGTAGACAGTTTATGTAACATCTTACAACACAGTTAATTATGAAACAAATATTTCCTTTCCCTCTCACTAACATTTGTTTCATAACCAACGTATTACTAGACACTTACATACACTGTCTACCTTGTATATAATTTCTTCTTTTTAATGTAGTCAAAAACTTTATCCGTAACTAAATAACCGAAGGATTTATTCTGGGCAACACACTGCCGCACCTCAAAACCTGAAACATCCACTGCCCGAATGGGCAAGGTTTGAATATAAAACGGTATTTTCTCCAGCGGATATCCCGGGCGCGTTGCCGCTACAAATTTAACCATGGCCAATATCTGGCTTAAATCTTTCCACTCGTTTAAATACTTAAGCAGGTCTGAGCCAATAATAAAATAAAGCTCATCTTGGCTATATTTAGCTTTAAATTCTTTTAAGGTATCAATGGTGTAAGAACGCCCCTGGCGTTTAATCTCGATATCCGAAACTGCAAAAAACTTATTGGAGGCCACCGCTAATTTTAACATCTTTAAGCGGTCTTTAGCCGGAGCAATATTTAAATTATCTTTATGCGGCGGCAAGGCCGCGGGCACAAAAATAATTTTATCCAACCCTAATTTTTCTCTTACCTCTTCGGCTAAAATTAAATGGCCGATATGCACCGGGTTAAAGGTTCCCCCCAGGATGCCGATCTTCATGGCCTGACCTGGCCTGAGCCGTAAACCATATATTTATAAGTAGTCAATTCCTCAAGCCCCATCGGGCCGCGGGCATGCAGTTTATCGGTGGAAATACCGATCTCCGCACCCATGCCAAACTGATTTCCGTCGGTAAAACGGGTGGAAGCGTTCAGGTAAACACAAGCTGAATCTACTTGCTTTAAAAATTTTCCCGCGGCAAAATTATTATCCGTAACAATGCTATCAGAGTGATGCGAACCGTACTCATTGATATGCGCGATTGCCGCGTCTAAATCCTCCACCACCTTTACCGACAAAATTAAATCTGAATATTCCGTGCGGTAATCTCTCGCCGTAGCCCGCTTGGCCCAGCTGGCGATCTTCCGGGTAAAAGCGCATCCGCGGATTTCTACTTTTGACTCTCTAAACTTTTTAAGCATTCCGGGCAGGAACCTGGCGGCGACATCACGATGCACCAGCATGCTTTCCATGGCATTGCAAACTCCCGGGCGCTGACACTTGGCATTAAAACAAATATTCTGAGCCATATTTAAATCCGCGGCTTCATCCACATAAACATGGCAGATTCCTTTATAATGCTTAATCACCGGTATAGCGGAAGCCCTCACCACCTTTTTAATCAGCTCTTCTCCGCCGCGAGGGATAACCAGGTCAATGTAATTATTTAACTTAAGTAAATAATCTACCGCCTTACGATTGGCAGTAGCAATCAGGTTAATTGCGCCCTCGGCCAGGTGGTGTTTTTGCAATACCTGGTTCAACACATTAAAAATCGCCAGGTTAGAATTTAAAGCCTGGCTTCCGCCGCGTAAAATTACGCTATTGCCGGATTTAAAACCCAGCCCGATACAATCCGAGGTGACATTAGGCCGGGATTCATAAATGATCGCAATCACGCCGATCGGCGTGCGCGCCTTATGAATACTCAAACCGCTGACAGTATTCCAGGCGCGGATAACCTCACCCACGGGATCTTTAAGTTTAGCGATAGCCAGTAAAGAATCTGCCATCTGTTTAATTCTGGCCGCATTCAAACTAAGCCGGTCAATAAAAGCCTTATTCTCACCATGAGATTTAGAGATATCTTTCTGATTAGCTTTCAGGATAATCGCTTGATTGCCCAGTAAAGCAATTGCCATATCCTTAAGTACTGTGTTCTTAACCGTTGAGGACAAAACAGCAAGCGCCCGCGATGCCGCTTGAGCCTGCTTGGCAATATTTTCTATTTGTATTTCAAGATTTTGTTTCATTTTTTTAACTGAAACTTATTAACAATAGTAGGGTGGGTTTAAACCCACCCTACTATCAAGAATCAGCTTTTAATTTTTTTAACGGTAAAAATATGGTTCCCTGACAAAAAGGATTACGGGTTAGCTGGCTAATGATTCTGGCCTTATGCCCACGGGCAATTACGCAAGGAATTCCCCCCTCAACCGCAATGCGCGCTGCCTCTAATTTTGTAACCATGCCGCCAACACAAGTTTTTTTGTTCGTCGGGCAAGCTAAAGATTTTATTTGGCCGGTTATTTTATCAACCTGGCGGATAATTTTATTATTTTTATCTAATAAACCTTCGACGTCAGAGAGAATAATCAAAAGATCCGCTCCCACCAATATGGAAACTAAAGCGCTCAGGCGGTCATTATCGCCAAACTTAATTTCTTCAGTGGCCACTGTATCATTTTCATTTATAATCGGCACACAACTAAGCTTGATTAAAGTATCCAGGGTATGTTTGGCATTTGCATAGCGGGCCCCGAGAAAATCATCCCAGGTTAAAAGTAACTGGGCGCAGTTGTACCCATACTTCTTAAACGCCAGCTTGTAAACATACATCAGCTCATGCTGGCCGATTGCCGCAGCTGCCTGTAAGCCCCGCAATTCTTTAGGCCGGTCGGCGAGCTTTAAAATTAACATCCCCAGGGCGATTGCTCCGGAGGAAACCACCACCACCTCTTTGCCCTGCTTAATCAAATCAGAGATCTGCTTAGCAATATTACTAATTAAGGCAGTATCCAGTTTGCGATTATCTTTGGCAAATAGGCTGGAGCCGATCTTCACTACCACTCTTTTATATTTTCTTGGCGATGGCATCCACTAACTCCTCTAATCCCTGCTTGTTTAACGCCGATATCGGGTAAACTGTTTTCTTAATTAATTTTTTAAACCGCTTCAAATTTTCCGCCGCGGCGGCCAGGTCCATTTTATTAGCGCAAATAACCTGAGGCTTTTTATAAACTACTTTGCTGTAATTCTTTAATTCCAAATTAATGTTTTTATAATCCTCTACCGGGTCCCTGCCTTCAAATCCCGCCATATCCACCAGATGAATTAAAACCTTGGTGCGCTCAATATGTTTTAGAAATTGATCGCCTAAACCCCGGCCAACGGATGCCCCCGGAATTAAGCCGGGAATATCGGCAACCACAAATTTTCGATGGCTGCCCTGGGCCACCCCTAAAATCGGCCCGGTAGTGGTGAAAGGATAAGCAGCAATCTTAGGATGCGCGTTAGAAATCACAGAGATCAGGGTAGATTTACCGGCATTCGGAAATCCCACCACTCCCACATCCGCCAAAAGCTTTAAATCCAGCACAATTATTTTTTCGTCACCCGCCTCACCCGGAGTGGCTTCTTTGCGGTGCCAGTTACCTACACCGCCTTTACCGCCGCGCGCCACGATTACCTGATCACCGTCAACATCCAGATCGCGTAAAATAGAACCGGTGGCAAAATCTTTAATCGTAGTGCCCAAGGGAACACGTATAATTACATCCTCAGAACCTTTGCCTTTTTTATGATTGCTTGAGCCATGTCCGCCATGCGCGCCAAAAAAATGACGGTGATGCTGAAAATCTAAAAGGGTAAGCAGATTACGGTCTGCGCGAATAATAATATCCGCTCCTTTTCCCCCGTCTCCGCCATCCGGAATACCCTGACGTTGATACTTATCCCGGTGCAGGCTTTGACAACCCTTACCGCCAGAGCCTGCGCGGACATTAATTTTAGCCCCGTCGATAAACACTTTTTTATTAGCTTAAAACAATGGACTTAATCTTCAACTCAGTAAGCTGAGCGCGATGGCCTTTTTCCCAGTGTGAATTCTTACGCCTGCGGTGCTTATAGGCAGTGGTTTTCTCACCTAAGCTCTGCTTAAGCACTGTGGCTTCGACTTTAGCCCCCAAAACATAAGGCTGCCCAATCTCTACTTTTTTGCCGTCAGAGACTAAAAGAACTTTATCAATGCTGAGGTTATCCCCTTTAGCCGCTGCCTGTTTATTCACTTCAATAATATCATCCTTAGTTACATTGTACTGTTTTGACCCAACTTCAATTATGGCATACATTTGACTCTCCTCTTTAAAAGTAAATTATCTAACTAATTCGTAAGCTTTATATTATATACCCGGTAGATTTAAGGGTCAAGCTAAAAATTAGCTTTCAACAACTTTTAACAACTTTCAACAGTAGGGGAGGTTTAAACCTCCCCTACTGTTATTAATTAGCTGAATTTAATATCTTCTAGGTGCGCGGCGGGGTTAGAGATGAGGTTAATCTTGATCCGGTATTTATGCTCAATCGCGCGCAGGGCCTCCTTATCTTTTAAGATTTCATCAATCACAGGCGGCGCCAAAGTAAGTGAGGCCTGTTTTAAGGTTTTGCCCTTGAGGTAGCGTTTAAGCTCTTTTAAAGCAAAAATTCCCAGGGTTTGAGGTGAGCGCAGCTTGCCTTTACCCTTGCAGTATGGGCAGGGATGAAAAGAAAGCATCTGCACTGTCTTATGAATACGTTCACGGGTCATCTCCACGATTCCAAACTTGGAAATTCCCAAAATATCATATTTTGCCCGGTCACCGGACAAAGCATTTTTTAAAATATTCAGTAACTCCCGGCGATGGCTTTCGCGTTCCATATCGATAAAATCGATGACGATAATCCCGCCTAAATCCCGCAACACTAGCTGGCGGGCAATCTCTACCGCCGCCTCAGCATTAACCTTAAAAGCCATCTCCTCCTGATTGACCTTTTTCTTAAAGCCGCCGCTATTTACATCAATCACCACCAGGCCTTCCGTAGGTTCAATGATAAGGTAGGCTTTGGATTTCATATAGACATGGCTCTCAAAAATATGATTGATCTGTTTCTCCACGTCCTTGGCGCCAAAAAGGTCATCCCCCCGGTAAAGCTCAACCTTCTTGCAGAGATAACTTAAGAAGGTGCGCATAAAATGCTGAATACGGTAAAATTCGGGCTTAGAGTCAACGATCAACTTGGTGACATCTTCGGTAAAAGAATCCCGGATGGCTCGCAGCGCCAAATCATACTCCTCATAAACTAAAGAGGGGGCTTTTTTCTCCTGGGCAACCTTCTCCAGGCGCTTCCATAATTTATAAAGAAACTGGGCATCCCGGATCAATTCCTGCTCGCTGCGTCCGCTAGCCGCGGTACGCACAATAAAACCTACCGGATCAGGTAATTTAAGCTTTTTAAAGATGTCCCGCAGGCGCCTTCTTTCAACTTCATTTTCAATACGCCGGGAAATTCCCCCTTGTTTCTCCAACGGCATAATTACCAGATACCTGCCAGCTAAACCGATCTGCGTAGAAAGACGCGGCCCCTTAGTGCCAAAAGATTCTTTAACTACCTGCACCAGGACCTCTTGGCCTTTTTTTACCTCTTTAATCGGAGTCTGAGCCGGCGCCTCAATCGACTCATAAGCAGATTCGATTTCCGATAAATACAAGAAACCGTTTTTGGGCAGGCCGATATCCACAAAAGCCGCCCCAATTGAAGGCATCACTGCTTCAATCCTGCCCTTATAAATATTACCGACAATCGTCCTGTCCTGCGGACGCTCAATATGAAACTCCAACAGCAGGCCGTCCTGGACGATTGCTACCCGTTTTTCTTGTGTTTCAGAATTAATTAAAATTTCCTTGGACATCTTTTACTTGTATCCCTTCTGGTAATTTTTTTTGCAGCCTATCCTTAAACTCTGCCGGCTCAACCGGAAATCTTAAAACTATAGAAGCTTCCTCGTGTTCGCTTTCTACTCCTAACTTTAGAGCTCTTTTTAGGCTTAATTTAGGATGCGGAGAAAAACCTTCTGACATCTTAAGCGGCAACTCTGCCCGGCGCATCGCGCGCGTGAATAGGCGCATCAGGTCTAAATGCGAAATATAACGCATCAGCCCTTTTTTAGAAAAACTAAAGTTTACTCTGTACATATTTAAAAACTCGGGGACGGTTCTATTTTTCAATCAAATCGGGCGCCGTAATTCCGGGGACACCACACTTAATTCTTACTTTAACGCTATAGAATTAAGTGTGGTGTCCCCGGAATTACGTAAGTGTGGTGTCCCCGGAATTACGGAATTACGCTATACAACACGGCTTTTATTTCTTTTTCTTCTTCCTATCGGCCGGCTCAACCTTTACCACTACCGGTTCGTGACGATCCAATCTTTTTTCTAATTTTGCGATCTCTTCAGGAGTAAATTCGCCTTCTTTAATTATCTTGGCTTTGATAAAAATCAAAAGATCGATCTTAGTCGTATGGGTTGTCTCCCGGCCAAAAAATTTCCCTAAACCCCAGGGGAGATCTTTTAGGAAAGGAATCCCGATGAACTCTTTTGCCTTAACATCCTTAAGTAAACCGCCAATTACAACAGTCTCTCCATCCCTAAGCAACACTTGAGTCTGCGCTTCACGTACATCAATAATCGGATAGTTTGTCGTTGTCGTAACGCCGCTGGCAGTAGAATTAGCTGCAACGTTAGAGCTAGAAGAAGTAATGCTGGGATAGATAATTAAATTAACATATCCTTCTTCGCTTACCTGAGGCACGACATTTAAACGAATGCCTACCCCTTGATAATAATCTAATGACTGGGTAACTGTTGCTCCGGTACCAGCTGTAGCTGAACCAGCTGTAACCGTGGAAGCCAATATAGGAGTATGATAACCTATGAACATGGATGCTTCTTGATTATCAAGGGTAACGATGCTTGGTGCAGACAACGTATTGGTATTGGCATCATCCTCTAAAGCATGTATAACTGCCTCAAATTTTGTACCGGTCAGTTTCTGGAATACGAATTCCGCTCCTGCGTTATAAGGCTCATATCCTAAAATCGTGCTTGTTGCCGGGCTAAACACAGAAGGCTTTAATGGGCTGGTAGTTGTAGTGATGGTGCCCCCATGGCCTCCGATATTTCTGTCGTTGGCAACTTCCTGCATCGTAATCGTATTTAACCTAGCGGTATTATTGCCGCCTAAACCCCAATCAAAGCCAAGGTCTCTTAGTTTATCCCGGTTAACCTCGATAATCCTGGTCTCAATAAGCACCTGCTTAGGCTTGACATCGATCTTGGGTAAAATAACATTGCGTATTTTATCAAGAATGCTGGCAGTATCCGTAATTACCAACATCTTGGATTTTATTGAGAGATCGAATTTCCTCTCTACGTTTGCTGTAGTCCCTGTAACATTCTTTTCATATACAATAGTTTCTGACGATACATCTTTCGCTTTTTCTATGGCTTGAGTAGGCTTAACTTCCTTATTACCTATTATAAGTGGAGTAAACTCCCAACCCTTTTGACCACGACTATATAACACGGAAATTTGCCCGCGGGGTGAAAGCAACGGAATGATAATCTTCTGCGCATCCTGCGCATCCAGAAACTTCAAATTGATAATTTCAGTTTGCAAAGACTCCTCCGAAGCAATTTTGGCGACATTTTCGATCTTCGTCACTAAAATTACATTGCCCTGCTTCTGGGAACCAAAACCATAAGTCTTTAAAATTACATCCAGGGCCATCTCCCAGGGTACATCCGTTAAGCGCACGGAGATATTGCCCATAACATCCGGGGTAGTGACAATATTGATCCCGGATTTATAAGAGATAATTTTAAGCACATTGGTGATATCCGCCTCTTTAAAATCAAAGGTTACATTTCCCGCAGCCGACAACTCCGGCTTTTCTGAGGCCGGCTCCGGCTTAGGCTGATCAGCTAAACCGGGCTCTTCCGGGGCGGCAAACGCAAAAATAAAAACAGAAAAAGAAAAAATCAATATTAATAATATTTTCCTCACTCTACCTCCTTCTTAGTCAACTCCACTTCTAAAGGCTCTCCGTTTCTAATAAAAATTACTTTCTTATCCAGTATTTTTAAAACCTGAAAATCTCCCACCATATCCCCGATTCCCACAACCAGAGTATTAACAATCGCAAAAGAACGGCCAAATTTATCATAAATAATTCCTTCGATGGCCAAACCCTGCGGCGTGGTGTCTTCCCGTTTATCTAATTTAAGCAGCCTTCCCTCGGGAGTTACTAATGGAATAAAAGGATTGCGCTTGCCTTTAGCATCATAAACAGGCTCACCTTGGGTAAAAGCAATCCCGCGGAAAACGAAGAATAAAAACAAAAATAGAAAAAATCGTTTATTTAGTAACATATGTCTTGAGCACCAACGTAACTTTCTGCTTCAGATAATCCGGCAGCTGCGTTTCAATCTTAAACTCCTGCACCTCCATAAAAACCGGCGAATTCTCACATGCCTGGATAAATCTGCCCAAATTGTGATAATCAGCGGCCATCCCCAGATTAATCAACATCAAAGTGGGTTTAGCCTGCTGGCCAACAACTAATTTCTCCTTCTGCGCTTGGCGGATAGGGCTCATCTGAGTGATTTTAATATCAAATTTATTCGCCGTATTTGCAATTTCCTGCAGGAGCTCAGAGATCCGGCTATCAGGAAGGATCTTGAAAGATCTGACTACTTGCTTCTCCCCTGGCGCAGGCGGCTTGGTTTTGAATGAACGCATATTTTCCAGGCCCCGGTTAAAATCTGCCAGATCCGTTTTTAATCTGGCAATCTTCGGATCCAGCCTGCTTAATCCGGCTCTCTGCGCCTTCAGAATATAGCTAATATCCACATAAGCAATCAGAACAACGAATATCACAATTAATATTTTTTTTTGCTTATTCAATTGTATATTGGTCAGGTTCATCTGGGTTTCAAGGCCCCCACCAGGACAAAATCCGCGATATCGTAACCGCCGAGGCTCCTCTTCTGCACGTTGCTTAATTCAAAACTGGAAAAATCTTTAGAAAATTCAAAGGTGGCCTTCAAATTATCCAACAATCTATTAATCAGGCCAACTTCCTCTTTCTGCAGGGAAATAACTGATCCCTTAATCGTTAAACTATTGCTATTCAGCAAAATTTCATTAAACCAAACCCCGGCAGGTAAATGCAAACTTAGCGCATTTAATTTCTGCGCCCAAAGGATCCTTTGCCGGCTTAACTGCGTAAGAACGCTGGCATCCTGAAAACTGGCAGAAAACTCCCGATTAAATTCATCCACCTCCTTTTTCTGCGCTGCTGAATTCAGCCATTTCCGATTTAAAGAAACCCACTGCTGATTTTTAAAGATCAAGAGTACGGCGAAATAAAAATGCGCCAAAATAAATAGCGCCAGTATTGCGCCAATGGCATAAATAAACAACCGCTCCTTAATCAATACCAGCGGGTTTTTTATAATGGCCGGATCGGAATTCCGGCCCTTGGTTTTAGTCTTTAATTCTTCCGGTAATAGATTTATCTGGATCATTTTTTAGCGTAATGCCAAACCTACCGCGACATTAAATTGTCCGTAAAATTTATTTAATTTCTGCGTATCGACGGTATCCGGGATCTTGATCTGCTTAAAGGGATCCCAGCTCTCCACCGGTATGCCTAAACAGGCACTCAACATTTCTTTTAATCCGGTTATTTTACTGGCGCCGCCGCTTAAGAATATTTTAACCACATTAGCGGTATTCTGGCTCTCGTAATAATCAAATGAGGTGCGTATCTCGGAAGCTAAATTTGTAAGCACATTTTCTACGCCCGGCTTGATCTTAACCGCTTTATCTGCCGGCGGATTAATTTTAAGCTCCTCGGCTGACTTAAAATCAATATTAAAAACATCCATCAGCTTCTTGGTAAAATTAACCCCGCCGCAGTGGATATCGCGGCTTAAGTGCACCACCGCGTTATCCAGAATATTAACCTGGGTTATGGTTGAACCGATATTTAAAAGGCAGATAGACTTATTCTCCGGAACTTCTACTTTAGGATAATTAAAATTAAAAGCATTAACCAGGGCCAGCGAATCGATATCAATAACATTCGGCTTTAATCCGGCATTTTCCAAAACCTTAATCCTGGGCAGAATCAAATCTTTCTTTATCGCCGCGATCAAGACCAGCATCTTATTCTCCGGCAGGTCATTTCTTAAAATTTCCGCATCCAGGTTGACTTCCTCCACGGAGAAAGGAATATGTTTATGCGCTTCGAATTTAAGCGCTCCCATAAGTTCGGATTTATTCATCCGCAAAAAATTCACATAGCGGATAACCGTGGATACGCCGCTGAAAGAAATATTTACCAGATCCGCTTCTTGAGCATGTTTAATTTTTTTTAAAGCCTCTGTAGGATCCAACTGGCCTTCTTCCAGGTCAAAAGCCGCCAATTCCACGGCACTGCCGCTAATCTTCAATTTAATACACTTAATCGACTGCGTGCCGATATCGAGGCCAAAACTGAATCTTTCTTTTGTCCCGGGCGGCTTCATTTTAAAAAAAATATTCTTCATTTAAATTTGACTCCCCGGCTTATTTTCATCACAACTGCGCGCCATAATTAAACCCCCGGTGGATACCGCATAGACCATTTTCCCGCTAAGCTTGCAATTTACAGGCGAGGCGGTGCAATTATATCCGCTGGCATCCAGGCGCTGACAATCATATTCATAGCCGCGCACAGAAGCTGCCGCCAGATAATCCCGCTCTAAATAAACCGGCTTATTTTTAGTCAACAGGTCTACGCTCGCCGGATAGGTATTCTTATTATCTTTGGCGTAATTCTCCATCGCTGTAGAAAAAAGCTTAAGATTAATTTGAGCCAATAATTGGTTCTGCTGAATTCTATAGACAATTATCCGGTGTAACCCCAAGCGTAACAAAAAAGCACTTACGGCCACCGCCACCATCATCGTCACAAAACTTCTAGCTCTGCTATTAAACATATGTTTATTTATTTTAGCATAAAGCACAAGCTTGGCAATCATTTTTTATGAATAACTTTATAAACTAAGCCCTTGCCTATCAAGTGATTAGAAATAAAGGGGACGGTTCTATTTTTCTGACATTAAACTCGAGAAAAATAGAACCGTCCCCATGTTTTTAATCAATGAAAAAAATAGGGGAGAAGATTTCTCTTCTCCCCTCGCCCTAATTACTCTAAAACTTGTACCTTGTTATGGCGTTTCTGTGATGATCCCTCCGTTAGTTACACTATAAGTTTTGTCCCCTCCTGAAGCAGTAGGAGTAGCAGTAATAGTATAACCGGTAGCGATCATTAAGGTACAATCATAAGTGTAGCCCTCTACTGTCGCCCCGCATAAAACCGCGGCGGCAGCAATATATGGTACAACTTCCACAGATGTCGGATAAACACCCTTATTCCCAGTGGCATAAACTTCAGCGGCTGTAGATAAAGCGCGAATATTAGCCTTAGCTGCTGCCTGATTTGCGGTTTTCTTGGCACTTAACAGGTTCGGTATAGCGATAGCTGCTAAGAGCGCGATAATGGCGACTACAATCATGATTTCGACGAGTGTAAAACCTTTTCTATTTCTTCTCATCATGAAAATAACCCCCTTCCTAAGGTCAAATTGTCTTTTCGCGTTTACTTAAAGCTAACTCTTATTTGGGTATCCAATAATTATAACTTGCAACTCCATAAGAAGCCAACTTTTAAGCTCACACTAAAGCTCCACCTTATGTATCCATAACAAGCTTAACACTTTAGGTACCCCTTGTCAAGGGAAAATGAATCCACGAATGGGAATGATACCATACATCGTTACCCCCTCCCCTGTGGGGGAAAATTAATAAAGGTTCTTTGTATAAGTAGAGAAATTTTTAAGAAATTAAAGACGGCTTTGAATGAATTTGATTTAGACCCGAAACCAGCTTCACCTAAACCAAAAACGCCTT
>JAHIKK010000097.1 GCA_018897555.1 Candidatus Omnitrophota bacterium | reverse complement strand
TAGGTGATGCCAGTTTCGAGCCTAAATCAAATTCATTCAAAGCCGTCTTTAATTTCTTAAAAATTTCTCTACTTATACAAAGAACCTTTATTAATTTTCCCTCACAGGGGAGGGGGTAACGATGTATGGTATCATTCCCAACCTATTTGCACATTTTTATTGACTTCAATTAGGAATTCGGTATAATAATTATAATGATGATTAAGGCATATTCTAGATACAATGTCACGGCGCTAATCTGTTTAGCGCTTTTATTTTTGCCTAACGCTTTAGCCTTCGGTCAAACTCAGGCAGCTGATTATCTTTGTGAACGCGGAAAGAAGCTTTATGCTCAAGGTAGAACTGAAGAAGCTCTATCAGAATTTAATAAAGCTTTGCTGGTGGACTCAAATAATGAAGCAGCCAAAGATTATGTTAATAAGATCTTCAAAGATAACTACGCTACCAGTGATTATGAGCCGGTAATAACTCAAATCCCAGTTTTAAAAACTCCCGCAATTAAAAATACTCAACATGCTCAGAAGGTTGTGTATGCTCAGGAACAAACTAAAGAAAATAAAGTTTTAACCAAAGAAGAGGCAATGGATCAAGATCTGGCCAAGGTTAAACAGCAGCAAGTTGCTACTGCCTATCTTTATGGTTACCCGGATTTAATGCCGGAGGAAACGGAAGAAGAGAAAGAAG
Source organism: Candidatus Omnitrophota bacterium (assembly GCA_018897555.1). Taxonomy (GTDB): domain Bacteria; phylum Omnitrophota; class Gorgyraeia; order Gygaellales; family Profunditerraquicolaceae; genus UBA6249. Next base: position 4,877 of record JAHIKK010000097.1, on the reverse strand, counting down.
CCAGAGGATTAAAAGTGGGTGAGTTAAAAATAACCGGAGAAACGCAGCTTAGCTTTGGCGTTACTCCCCGTGATTTTGTCTGGAAAAGAGCCAACTTTGATTTAAATGAAAAATATAAAAGTTGGCGTCAGCTGTCATTTGCCGGGCTGAATCAAGGTTTTAATACCTATGACCCGAGAATTTATGATTCCTTAAGCGTAAATGTGGATACCGAGAATGAAGATGGTTTTAACTTTCATACTAATGTCACCGTTGATCCTTGGAGTTTTACCGGAAAAAGCAGCAAGTTTACAGTTACGAACACCGGCGGCGATTCTACTGATTTGCAGTTGTATTATTGGTCAAATTCCGGGTACACATTAAGTAAGACTGCTTATGGTTTAGTAAATGGCAATGCTTTTAATATCCCTGAATTAAAGGTAAAAGATGGTAAGACGTCCCCTACTACTGTGCCTGCCGGAGATTTTCCTGCTTTTGATATTCCGGAGATGAAGATCTATCGTGAATTTCAACCGGTACGTGAATTATGGTTGGATTATGCCAATGATCAAATTAAATTCCGGGTTTTCCCTATCGGCTATCAAGACCAGGCTTATTCTTCAGATGACCCGATGGGCATATCTAATCATCATATCTGGTGGCAGGATAGCCCCTGGCTGCGCAGATATCTGCCGGGAACAGAACGTGCTACCAGTTTTACTAAAGGCCGTTGGGATGATTCACTTTCATTCTTATCTAAAGATAGTACCGGTAAGTATCTTACGGCACTAAGAGGCGCATCATTTTCCTTTTCCCCACAGGAACAAACATCTTTTGATACGACTGTAGCCACACCTAAACATCTTTGGCAGGATTACGAGGTAGTCGATAATATTATCTCTGCTAGCCGCCTGAAACATTATCTTTCGGACAGCTTTATGCTGGGCGGCACACTCACTACGCGCACCGGATTTAAAACTAACCCTCAAAAGTTAGATAGTGCAAACTTTGTCGGAGGCGTAGATTTAGGATATGAAGTCATTGAGGGCATGAAGGCACAGGCTGAAGTTTTAAGCTCGCAATCTTTTTACGATATGAATAATTCTAATTATGAGAGTAAATCCCGCGGGAATGCTTATTATTTTGCTTTTATATCGCGCTATCCGCAGAAAAGTATTATGGATTTAAAATACGGTTATGATGAGATTGCTCTGGATAAGGAAGAAAGCTATCTTTTAAAATCTAAATTTTATCTTTCCCGCATGGATAGCGGGTTTGATTCGGCTCTATCTAACTTTCACAATACCCGCCAGGATACCGGCTGGAGCAGGCATATTCATTTTCGCCGGCCCATGGAATATTTCTTTGAAGGTTTAACTAAGCCGGCAAACAATTGGGGTGAGTTAAATGCCACGCGTATTGGCGATGGTATTGATGCCGGAAGGGATACTTCGGGTTTCCGCTTTGAAACATTTCTGGATGATAAATTCTATAACCTTTTTGATATACGCAATGTGCATAATGTTAATGGAAAATTTATTGAAAATGTAGTGCGGGATGAGCTCTCGGTAAGGGCCACCGATAAATTAACCGCTAAGATTTTAGGCATTTATCAGAAACTTCCCAGAACATTGGGCGGGGTTGACCCTTTTGTTTATGATGGCAATACCGGTAAATTTTTTGATAATAATGCTGTTGTCGACGGAGAAGATCCTACGCTTAAGACAGGATCTTTCGGCCTGAATTATGATTTCTTTGATTGGTTAAGTTTAAATGGTGTCTATGAGCGTACCAATGATTATTCTTTGGGCTATGATAATTTTCCGCGCAATGTTTTAAGAAATGATACCAATCTGTGGGGTACGGATTCTTATTATACCTTTACTAATCCGTTTCTCTATAGCCAGGGTAATTTTCCCCAGGCGCCGTATGAGTTTTATAATATTTTCAAAACGGGGTTAAGGATTTCTCCTCTGGAAAATATGGATATATATTTAGATTATACGCGTAACGAATTCCAAGCCGCAAGTTTAAATTCTGACAATATGAATCACGTAGGCCTGGAGATGACTTATATGCCTATTCCAAAATTTGGCATGATGTTTAAATATGTCTATTCACGTTCCCAGGATGTTGACCGGCTAGTGGCGGGGATCACGGAGCCTGTGGGCCACCATAACTTTTATAGTGAATTCAGGTATCTTCCTTCCAAGGATGACGAAATTATTTTTCAATATGGAGAAGGCAACTCTAGCGCTATAGGCAGCTTGAATTTAGATCCCTATGGCGGCAGCATGCTTACTTTAGATACACAGCATATCATCCGCGCTTATTACCGCCGCAGATTTTAGCCGTTGCATTTAAAAACCCTTCTTGCAAAACTTCATATTTTAAGTTAAAATAATTACACAAATTTCAGGGCCATTAGCTCAGCTGGTAGAGCAGGACACTCTTAAACCGTCCAAGCTAAATTTTGCAACTCGTTTAAATTCAACTAACTACGATAATTTGCAACAACTTAGGTAATAACTCTGAGTGCGACTGTTGTCTATAATTGACGGTTATTAACTATCAATATGGACACTTTTTGGACACTAACCCCCAAAAACACCCCCCGGCGGTTTTAAGAACATTGTTAGCCGAGAATTTTTTTATATTATTCTAAAATTATCAAGTAAACTGACGGGTCAATTGTCAGGACGTTGTGAACGCAATGCAACACTAGAATACGAATTGGTAGTGAGCTTATCTTAAGGGTTTTACATGTTGACTTTAATTGATTTAGAAGTAAAATAACGATTATGAAGAAGTGGTTCGAAAAGAAATATATACAAAGTAGGCCCTTTCAATATTTAGTTAAAACCCTTCTTATAATTTCCATTCCGTTTATACTTAGTCTCTGTATTGCCTTTGTTGATTGGAGCAATTTCCAAACTCTTTCTTTTTCAAATGGCGAGAAAAGTTTAATAGGTTTTACCTGTTTAGTCTTAGTATTTTCTTGCTATATCCAATACAAGGTTCTTACTTTAGATTATCGAATATCTAAAAAATTAGAAGATAGAATATTCGAATTGGAAAGGGAAAATAAACAGTGTCTAAGGGAAAGAGATGCGATTAAGGAAGATAGAGATTTATGGCTTAAGATCTCTGTTCATGTAAATCGAATATTAGCAAGAAAATCTACGCGGATTTTAGAAGCAATAAAACAAGGAAAAAAAGATTTAATGAGCATTGTTAATCCTGACTTACAGATTCAGGAAAATATTTCACAAATTAAGCAATTCTTTGATGGTCTTAAAATTAGCCAAGAGCAAAAATTTAGAGTGACCTTGATGATACCTCAAGAGGAAGATGGTGTGAAATATTTGAAAATAATAAATTGGGATAATGAAGATCTGAGAGAGCCAAGATCAAGGCTCAATAATGAGTATGCAAAAAAATTTCAAAAAGGAAGAACTGTGGCAGGAGAGTGTTGGGCTAGAGGAGGTATTATTATAATTGAAGATTGTACAAAAGAATTAAAAAAAGAAACAGCGTCGCGCTTTGAAATGATTCACGATGGACATCATGGCATCAAGTCAATGTTTAGTTATCCAATTTTTGATCGAGAATTACAGGAAGCCGATTTAATTGCAGTGCTAAACGTAGATACAAACATTTCGGGTTACTTTAAAGAAGCGAACCTTGAAAGAATAAATACCATTATACAGCCTTTTAAAGAAAGGCTAATATATGAAATTAGACTTAGTTTATTAGGTATGTAATTTTAAAAAAAGGTGATTTATATGGATAGAAAACTGATAAATGGTTCTATGAATGACGAGCAGATAAAAGAAGTTATTAAAAATGTTGCAAAGGATTCTGTGTTTGCAAAGATACACCTAGACGAAATTTTACAAGTTTTGGATAAATATAAAGGAACAAAAGTTATTGATTCTGCTACAGAATTAGAAAAAGAATTGAGCCAAAAGAGTGCTTTAGTGAAAGCAATGTTTTTTTATTTACAAGGACTTTATGATGATGCTTGGGAAATTCTTTCTGTGTTTTCTGAAGATTTAGATTATGAAATATGCTTTCTCAAAGGTATGGTTTTGGCAGAAAAAAAAGAGTATGAAATAGCGCGAAAGCATTTTATGAATGCTTTAAAATTCGTTAATACTGATAAAGCTCGAGCTCATTTTGATTTGGGGATATGCTGGTATCAAGAGAGTAGTTATGAAAAGGCAATTCAAGAATTCGATGAAGCTATTGGTGTAAAAAAAGATTATTTGGTTGCATACAATTCTAAGGCTCTAGCTTTAAAGAGGCTAGGAAAGGTAAACGAGGCAATAAAAGAATTACAAAAGATCATTGATATTGATAAGAAAAATGATAAGGCATACTATAATTTAGCATGCTACTATTCTATTTTAAAAAATCCTGAAGCAGCGCTCAAAAATTTAGCAATATCTTTTGATTTGAATTCTGTTCGAAAAGATAAATCTGGAGAAGACCCTGATTTTATCAATATTAAAGAATTGCCCGAGTTTAAAAAACTAATAGTTAATAAAGGATAGATAAACTTATAATATTGACAATTTTGTTAATTTATGTTACCCTTGAAATATGAAGCGATTCGATGAAGGCGACAAAATAAGATAGAGGCGTTCACTTTATCTCTCCTATATAGCAAAATATCAAAGAAGAAACAATTCTTTTCTGTTTCCCGTATTCTCTTCAAACAACTTTCCCGTTGGTAACTTAATACTATAATCAGGACAGGACTTTGTTAATTTTCAAGCCGCTGGATAAGCCTTTGAGATTTAATTTTTAAGGTTTCAGCGATAGCTTTGTTCTTTGATAAGAGACAGGTAGAATCAATGATGATCAGAGCCGCAATGGCCTCTTTGCATTGTCCG
>JAHIKK010000096.1 GCA_018897555.1 Candidatus Omnitrophota bacterium | reverse complement strand
CGCTTTGTGGATGACCAGATCGGCTTGATACTTAAAGAATTGGAGCGGTTGGGGCTAAAGGAGAATACGCTGGTGATCATCTCCAGCGACCACGGAGAATTACTGGAAGAACACAACTCATTTGCCACGCACTTAGGAGTCTTTGAGGAATGCCTCAGAGTGCCGTTGGTCATGAGCTATCAGAAAAAGATACCCGCAGGCAAGGTTATCGACCAACAGGTGCGTTCCATCGATATTATGCCTACCATTCTTGAGGTGGCCGGGGTAAAGTCCCCCCTAGCTATGGATGGGCAGAGTTTGTTGCCTTTGCTGGAAGGAAGACCCCAAGAAACCAGCCCTTACGTTTTTAGCGAATTTTACGATGATATCACCGGAGAGCATGCCGTCAGCCTAAGGATCCCTAACTATAAATTAGTGCGCCGGGTAACCTATGAGTTATACGCCATAAACGATGCGCCCCCCTATGCATCAGAACTAAAACTTATCAAGAATAGAGAAGTCTTCAACAGTCTGCGAAAGAAAATGGAGGATTACCTAGGACAAGAGAATTCCCTTTACAATTCAAGAGAAAACAAGAATAGGGAAAGGCCCAAGTTAAAGCCGGAGGCAGAGGAAAGGTTAAGGAGCTTGGGGTATTTACATTAGGTGAGGTATATTAGTATTAAAATTATAAATAAAATTAAAGTAAAATTTTAAAATGGATAGTTGGCAAGATAGAGATTCTCTAGTAAAGATGAAGCCCGGTTTTTGTTGTTTAGGAATTACGGATAGGTGTATGCTGAAGTGCAAAATGTGTAATAAATGGCAAACCGATATCATAAAAGAAGATTCTCCCACAATCGGACAGTATAAAACCTTCATAACTAATCTCAGGGAATTGGTAGATAACAATTTCGTGATTAATTTCGGCGGAGGCGAGGCTTTATTATTCGAAGGGTTGTTAGACTTGGTTAAATTCAGTGCCGAAAGAGGTTTTTTAACCAATATCGCCTCCAACGGTTGGCTGATAGACGAAGAGATGGCCAAACGGATAGCCGATTCCGGACTAACCGAGATAAACTTGTCTTTGGATAGCCTGAACGAAGACACGCACGATTATTTAAGAGGAGTAAAAGGAGTTTATCGGCAGGTAATGCAGGCGATAGAATACCTTGGTAAGTATTGCAAACATACTAAAATAGGCATTTGCTGCGTTATTTACGATAAAAATTTAGAAGAACTTATGCCTTTGATAGAATGGGTGAATAATAATGATAAATTGGATTATATTTCTTTTATGGCTCCCATGCAGCCTAATAATACCTGCCTGGATAGGCAATGGTGGAAGGGTGAGCATAGTTTTCTGTTTCCAAAAAACGCAGAGAAGGCTTGTTCTTTTGTCGATAGAGTGCTTAAGCTTAAGGCGATAGGCTATAAGATAGGAGGCCAGATTTCACAACTGGAGGCCTTTAAGCTTTACTTTAAGTCTCCAGAGAGGTTTGTTAAAAAAACCAGGTGTAACCTTGACCGGGCTGTTCATGTAAGCGCGGTGGGTGACGTATTCCTGTGTTTTCGCTGGGATGTCTTAGGAAATATCAAAAGAGGAGACGATATCAGAGAAATCTGGAACTCTCAGGAGGCAGATAGGGCGCGTCAAAATATAACTACCTGTAAAGATAACTGCCATTTCCTTCTAAACTGCTTTTTTGAAGAAGATTGCACTTTTGATTTGGAATAAATGAATATTTTTATTTCGTGCCGAAAATTTAAAGAAGTTTTGAAGAAAGAAGGAATAAGGTTTGCCTTGCTCAAAACCAAGTCTTACCTTCTATATTTATCGAAAAAGCGATTTAGTAAAGCAGGGGATAAGAAAGAGCTAAAAGTGGAAAGCCCTGACGATAGCTCCATTGAGAAATCGAATGCGGAGTTGATCGAATCTAAGAATTTTGGCAGCGGAAAGCTGAGGTTATTTTTAGATGGAGGCAAGGCAAAGCTATATTGGGGCCAAGCAGAGTTGACTAAGCAGTTTGGGATGCATAGTGCGTTTAAGACAGCCGAGAAATGGTATGACTCTTCGCAAGCGCAGTGGAGCATAAAGGGGATAAACGAAGATAAACTGCACATCAGCCTTAACTACCAGGATATACCTATAGAAAAAAGTTGGTTGATAACTTTTATAAGGCCAGATGAATTGTCCTGGGAAGTAGAGATGCGGATAAAACAGCCGCTGTTCATTCAAAACAGAAAAGTAGGGTTATTTCTATCCGATAATTATACCCGTTGGTTCAACTCCTGCGAAGAAGGCCAATTCCCCGAAGGAT
>JAHIKK010000095.1 GCA_018897555.1 Candidatus Omnitrophota bacterium | reverse complement strand
GTTAGGAATAAAAATCAAGCAGAATTTTGACGCAACGCATTGGAATGACGTAAGTTATGTATTTACAAAAGTTACATAAAGACAGTTTTTAAAAATAATCGGGAAGAAGAATATTTTTTAACAATGTACTGTTATAAGTTTCCTCCTTTTAGATTGCTTCGGGCTTTGCCCTCGCAATGACGGTAGAGATCCTTCCTCTTCACTTCGTTCAGGGGCAGGATGACGAAGGGCTCCTGTTTTTGAATTTAAGGGCTCTGATCACAGTTCTTCGGTTTACTTTCAAATTTCTGGAAATTGCTCTTAAGGACATTTTTAACAAGTATAATTCTTCTATCTTTTGAGCTAATTTTTGATATAATGGTGTCCGTTGCATTGGTTTAATCACGATTTTTACCTGGATTTCGGATGCGGTTCGAATTGGTTGCAGACGGGTCCGTAAAATTTTCCGACAAGGAGCGTAAGAGATGGAGATGTCAATCGGATTAACTTTTCCGGGAGCACTACAGGATGAGAGTATAATTTGTGATCTCTGTAAGAAATTTGAGGTTAACTTAAAAATTATTGAAGCCTCTTTTTCTATGGAGGCGGGCTGGGCAATATTAAAAATTGAAGGCCAAGAGGAAGAAATCAAACGCGCCTTTGCCTACCTGTCAGAAAAAGGCGTAAAAGTTCAGCAGATTCAGATAGATAAAAAATAATATTTCCCCTATGGCTTATACCGTTTTTGCCTTAAAGTGGCGCCCTCAGGATTTTGAAAGTATCATCGGACAGGACCACATTGTTGGTACTTTAAAAAACGCCATTGGCAAGGATCGCCTTGCTCATGCTTATCTTTTTGCCGGGCCAAGAGGAGTAGGTAAAACTTCAACCGCCCGTATCCTGGCCAAAGCGCTTAATTGTAAAGAAGGGCCTACTCTAAAACCCTGCCAAAAATGCTCCTCTTGCCTGGAAATTAATCAGGGCCGGTCACTGGATGTGATTGAAATTGATGGCGCGTCTAACCGCGGTATCGATGAGATCAGGGCTTTACGCGAAAATGTAAAATTCTCTCCCACGCAGGGCAAGTATAAAATTTATATTATCGATGAGGTGCATCAGATAACCCCGGATGGTTTTAATGCCTTGCTGAAGACGCTGGAAGAACCCCCGGCATTTGTAAAATTTATTTTTGCCACCACTCACCCGCAAAAAGTAATGCCGACGATTATCTCCCGCTGTCAGCGTATGGATTTCCGCAGGATCACGGTAATTGAAATTATCGCTCAACTTGAGAGAATCGTCCGCCAGGAGAATATTGTCGTCGATAAAGAAGTGCTGGCGGCAGTTGCCCGCAGCAGCGATGGTTCATTGCGGGATGCCGAATCCGTTTTAGACCAGCTGGTATCTTTTTCCAAGGAAAACATATCCTTAAAAGATGCAATCTCGGTTTTAGGTATGGTGGAGCAGGATGTCTTATTTGCGCTTACGGATAAGATCGTTCAAAAAGATCCCGGCGCGGCTTTAAAACTTTTTAATGAAATTATTGACGACGGTAAAGATCCCGGCGTGTTTCTGGTTAACCTTATTGAACATTTCCGTAATCTCATGGTGGCTAAAGTTTCTCAAGGTGACGCCAAATTGGTGGATTTGCCGCAAGAGATCTGCGACCGTTTATTTAAGCAGAGCCAGTCGATGAGCTTAGAAGAGATCTTTACGGCTTTTAATATTTTGATCGCTACGCAGGAGATGACTAAGCGGCTGGATTCTCAGCGCATACCGTTGGAGATAAGCTTAGTCAGGCTGGCGCATAACCGGCTGGAGCCTGCCGGCAAAGCAGGCCTGCCGGCAAAGCAGGGTTTAGCTGCCGAGAGCAAGGCCCAGCCAAATTTATCCAGCGCTGTTAATCCCAAGACAACCAATTTACCTTCTGAGAAAAAAGAGCAGCCCGGGCAGATAGTTTCTGTTTCTTTGGAAAACGTAAAAGATGCTTGGAGCGGTATTGTAAATAATTTATCCAAAATTAAAATGTCGGTGTCTACTTATCTTAGTGAAGGAGAGCCGACGAAAGTGCAGGGTGAGATGATTACAGTTGCTTTTCCCAAGAGCTGTTCTTTGCATAAGGAATCTCTGGATATAAAAGAAAATAAGGCAATAGTTGAAAAAGTCGTTTCTGAATTATGTAACGCGGATTTAAGAGTGAATTTTATTTTAGTCGCGCAGATGCAGCAGAATACAGATGCGCGCAGTAACCCGTTTATTAAATCTGCCCTGGAGATGTTTGGAGGAAGGGTGGTTAAAGAGAATTAATGGCTAATTATACGGCGTCTATCGAAAAATTAATTGGATGTTTAATCAAGCTTCCCGGAGTTGGCCGGCGCAGCGCTGAACGTATTGTCGCGCATGTTTTAGGGGCGACGAATGAGGAGATCAAGATTTTATCCGCATCTTTGTCTAAGGTAAAGGAGAGCGTGCGTTCATGCCGCATTTGTAATAATTTAAGCGAAGAAGAGACTTGTAAAATTTGCCAGGACTCTAGCCGCCAGAAGGATATAGTCTGCGTGGTGGAGAAACCCAGCGATGTTACGGCAATTGAAAAAGCGGGGAATTTTCACGGCGCTTATCATGTCCTTTTAGGCTCGATATCCCCGTTGGAAGGAAGGGGCCCGAGCGACCTAAAGATTGACGGACTGATCCAAAGGATAAAACAGGGCAGCCTTAAAGAAATAATTATTGCCACCGACGCGGATACCGAAGGAGAAACTACCGCCATGTATTTGACGCAATTACTTAAGCCGTTAGGCGTGCATTTAAGCCGCATCGGCCTGGGCATACCCGTAGGTTCGAATTTAGAATATGCCGACGCGACTACCCTTTCCATGTCTTTAGAATCTCGCCGTACAATTTGACTCCACCCAATTTTTATGTCTTAGTGGAGTCATCCTGAGGCGGAGCCGAAGGATCTCAACAACTAATTATTATGATCAACATTACGAATCTTTCAAAAAATTACGGGCCTAAAATTCTCTTCAAAGATGTTTCTCTGAATATTAACCAGGGGGAGAAGATTGGTTTGATTGGGCCAAATGGCACAGGTAAGAGTACGCTATTTTCTTTGATCTTGCAGGAGATTGAAACTTCTTCAGGAGAGGTAAGATTAAATAAGGGTGTGCATATCGGCTATCTTCCTCAAGAGGCAAGTTTTTCCCGCCCAGATATTAAAGTATCAGGCGGGATCCCGCCAGAGGCGGGAACCTCCGAACGTACGGTATTGGCGGAGTTAACTGAGGGCGATGAGAGGATTATGCGTTTTAAGAAAGAAAAAGAAACTTTGGAGTCGGCTAATCAGGCCGGATCAAAGCGCTATGGCGAGATTTTACATGACCTGGAGACTTTAGGTTTTTTTGAGCTGGAGCATAAAGCTAAAAAAATACTTTCCGGATTAGGTTTTAAGGAAAAAGATTTTAACCGCCCGATTTCCCAGATGAGCGGCGGCTGGCAGATGCGCGCTCTTTTAGCCAAACTGCTTACTTATCATTATGATCTTTTGCTTTTAGATGAACCGACTAACTATCTGGATTTGAATGCCGCTTTATGGCTTAAGGATTATCTGGCGGGTTTCCGGGGCACATTTATCATGATCTCTCACGACAGGGCTTTTTTGACTGATGTTACTAATTACACGCTGATTCTAGAGAATGGTTCGATTTTTAAAGTGCAGGGTAATTATGAACATTATGAAGAGATAAAAGCGCAGAAGCGCATACATCTAATTAAACAATCTAAGGAGCAGGATAAAAAGGTAGAGCAGTTGGAAAAGTTTGTGGCGAGATTCCACGCCCAGCCGAATAAAGCGGCTTCCGTGCGCGCCAAGCGCCGGGTTTTAGAAAGAATGGATGAGGAAAAAGTTATTCTGCCGCCGGACCCGCGGCAGAGTATTGGTAATTTTACTTTTCCGCAGACACGCCGCTCCGGTTATCGGGTGATTAAGTTAGAAAAGATCTCTAAGGCTTACGGAGATATCCGGGTTTATGAAGGATTGGATTTTGAAATAGTTCAGGGAGAAAAAGCAGTTTTAGCCGGAGAAAACGGCGCGGGTAAATCTACTTTATTGAAAATATTAGCCGGGATTGTGCCTATTGATAGCGGGAATAGGGTTCTTGGCCATAATGTGGATATCGGGTATTTTTCGCAGACACGCACCGATGTTTTAAATATTGAAAATACTGTTCTGCAGGAGGCTTACAGCGCGGCGCCGGGTTACATGGCGGAAGAAGCGGTCCGGACTATTTTAGGCGCATTTTTATTCAGCGGCGATGATGCCCAGAAAAAAGTTAAGGTATTATCCGGAGGAGAAAAGAGCCGGCTTATTTTGGCTAAACTTTTAATTAATCCGCCGAATTTTTTACTCCTGGATGAGCCGACCACGCATTTGGATGTGGATGCGGTTGATGCTTTGGTGCGGGCGCTTAAGAATTACGAAGGAACGATAGTCTTTATCAGCCACGATATTTATTTTGTACGTTCGGTAGCGAATAATGTGTTTGAGGTTAAGTCCGGAAGGATCAGGAAATTCCCCGAGTCATTTGATTATTACCTGCAGAAGCGCGATACTTTAACGGATGCAGAAACTGCGGCTAAATCCAAGCCAAAACCCGCTAAACAGGTCGATGCAGTAAAAGAAAAAGCCAAGGAACAGGAGCAGCTAGATAAGAGCCAGGAGAAGAAACGCAAAGCCAATAATTCCGTAATCCGCGAAAGAATAAATAAAATTTTAAAGAAAAAGGAAGATTTAGAGCTGGAAAATTATGCCAAGGCGCGGGCTTTGTCCAATCCGCATTTTTATCGTGATGAAGAAACAGCTAAAGAGTATGGCCGCAGGATGAAAGAAATTGAAAAGCTTCTTTCGGAGATGGACGCCGAGATAAAAGCCCTTGAAAATCAAATTATCTAGTGTTAAGATATCTCTCACAATTCCCCCTTAGCTCAGTTGGTAGAGCGAGAGACTGTTAATCTCCAGGTCCTAGGTTCGAGTCCTAGAGGGGGAGCCATCTTTAACGTAGCCCTACTCATTTGAGTAGGGCTATTTTTTTGAAATTTTTCCAAAATCGCTGGGCTTGCGGCTGCCCCCACCCAGCCGCAAGCCTGAACATCTAAAAGGGGGGCGGGATTTTTAATGCTTT
>JAHIKK010000094.1 GCA_018897555.1 Candidatus Omnitrophota bacterium | reverse complement strand
TTTAAATAACTCTTTCTCTTGTTCGTGATCACGACCATCTAATGTGTTAACAATATGCAAGTATTGCCTTTCAATTCCCTGTTCTTCACAAACCTTATCTAAGTCGAGAATTCTATCTACAATAAATGGGACCGTTTCCAATAAATGGGACCGTTTCTATTTTTTAATGCTACGAAAAATAGAAACGGTCCCATTATTCACACACAATTACGCCATAAATAGTTAAGGGACAGTCCCCTGCGGGGACAGTCCCTTTTTATAAAATGCCGAGAGAGGGAATCGGACCCCCCACGCCGGCCTTTTCAGGGCCGCGCTCTACCACTGAGCTATCTCGGCTAAATGCTTTTGCTATATTGTACACAGATTCCCCAAAAAGAAAAGAGAAAAATACGGGAAAATTGGGAAAATACGGGAAACTCTTATCTCACACCGGTAATAATCTTCACAAAAATATCCTGGGCCATCTCTATGTTGGGGAAGTGGTATTTACGCGCAGAGACCCTGACCCGGGTGGTCGCCTGAGTCAGGCGGACTAATTTTATCCAAACTTTACTCGACTGCGCCTCTAATTCAATATAACCGGTATTGGCATTTTCCTGCAGGATTGTGCCATAAGCGCTGGCAACACTCAAGGCCGAGCCCCAGAGCGCCTCATAATTCTTATCCGTATCCCCTTGCACAGTATCCTTGCTTACCCCATATGCGCCCAAACCGCCTGCGGCTGCCCCGATAATCAGAGGCGCACATCCACAAATTAATGACAGAAAACATAAGCATAGGGTAAATGCAAAACACTTTTTCATCTTGGCTCCCTTTTTGAAAAAACTTTAATAAAACAGAAAATAGTCAGGCCGATAATTAATCCCCAGGAAAAAATCAAAAAAATCCATCCTCCTAATTTCACCTCTACTACCCTCCCCTATTTAGCTTTCTACGCCGCCAGGCAATCTTTACTAAAACCGCCAGGATTATAAATACCAGCAATAAACCCAAGCGTGTACAAAAAATAAACGGCTTATTTACGCCGGATACATTTTTCATCATGATTATCGGCAGCCACTCTTGCGCAAACCACATGCCTAAGATAATAAATAAGAATAACGGCGTGATATACTTAATGATAAATTTATAAACCTTAGGTATCGCCATATCCGCGCCCTGATGGATCTCCTCCCAGGCTTTATCCATACCAAATACCCAGGCAAATAATATGGTCTCAATGGTGGCAAAAACTACCAGAAAAAATGTGCCGCCCCAAAAGTCCAATTCATCAACTACTCCCCGGCCCAGGAAAAATATTGCCGGCTGGCACAAGATGAACGAAACTATACCAAATATGGAAACTGCCCGTTTACGGTTAATATTGAACTCATCCTCTAGGAATGCCACTGCCGGCTGCGCCAAAGAAACCGAAGAGGTTATCCCGGCTAAGAATAATAAAAAAAACCAAAAAAAACCAAAAAGCTGCGGCCAGGGTAATTTATTCAAAACTAGCGGCATAGTTACAAAACCTAAATTAAATACCCCGGACTGCGCAATTAATTTAATATCCACCGGCCCAAAAAATACAAATGCCGCCGGAATAATTATGCTGGCCCCCAGGATAACTTCGGCAACTTCATTAGTCACCGAGGCGGTAAGCCCGGAAAGCACAACATCATCGGCTTTCTTCAAATAACTGGCATAGGTAAGAATTACTCCGATACCCACACTTAAAGTGAAAAATATCTGTCCAGCTGCCTCCAGCCAGACTTTAGCCGACTTGAGCGCGGAAAAATCCGGATTCCATAAAAAACCAAATCCCGCGGAAACATTCCAACCCGGCCTGCTTAAATCCGGCACCCCTAAGGTAAACACTCTGATCATCAGCACTAAGCCAAAAATAAACAATAGCGGCATCGCCCACTTACAGAGCTTTTCTATCCCCCCTTTTATTCCATAAAAAATTACCCAAACATTCAATAAAAAAGTAATTAAAAAGAAGGTGTAGGCGGTTCCTATACTATTAAAATACTGATTCTTCTCTAACCCCTGAAAACCGATCAAAAAGCTGCGCAAAGAATGCTGATCCAGGAGAGTGGTATACCTGCCGGTTAAAGCAAAGAAGCTGTAAGCCAGAGTCCAGGATTCAATAAAGATATAATAGATGAAGATAACCAGCGGGCCAAATATTCCGATGACTCCGAAATATTTAATAAAGCGGTTTTTCTGCCAGAGGCTATGGAATATTCCGGGGGCAGTGCCGTGCTCAAACCCTCCTCCGTAACGGCCCAGAGTCCATTCAATCCACATCAGGGGTATTCCTAAAAGCAACAGAGAAATAAAATAGGGGATCATGAACGCTCCCCCGCCGTTAGCCGCAGCCTTAGCCGGAAAACGCAGGAAATTTCCCAGGCCAATGGCTGAACCCGCCACCGCCATAATAATTCCCAGACGCGACCCCCAGCTATCCCTCTTTTTTTTCTGCGCCATCATTTTACTGCATCGATTTAAGCGCTTCCTGGATCAATGGCAATACGCCCTCAGCTTCTTCTTTCACCAGGCGCCCAAGCTTGGCGAAAGCATATTCGCCGTTCCGATCCTTTACCTCTCTGACGATTTGAATCTTTTTAGGGCCCTTGTTATAAGAATAAACACTGACCACAATTTTACCGGAATCATTCTCCCAAAACCGCGTAAACACCTGCGTATCCAAACTGCTATCGTAGGGCATTATTCCTCCTTAGTATTTTAAAACTTCTTTCCGTGCCGATAAGCACGGGTTTTATTATATTCAATTTTCTTTAATAACGCTTTTTCCAGGTCTATTTTTCGCGAGCCGCAATAATCGAATATGCGGATACAGCAGTCTGCCAATTCCTCCGCCAGATTATTTTCTTTATCGTGGCTGCGCATTGCCTCCAGGGCCTCGGATAATTCCGAATGCATCAGCGCGATCAACTCCCCGTCATTACGCGTATCATCCCACCAACCCTTGCTTTTAGCAACGCGATGGCATTCTTTGATCAAATCACTAATTGCCAGTTTCTTCTTTAACATCAGCTTTATTCTCCTTCTGGTTAGGGCTTGCCGGAGACAAGCCGCTAAAAATCCTGCTTGCGATTTCTTCTTTAGCGTACATACTGGGGCTAGATACTTCAATCAAGGTGCTGACTTTTGATTCTTCAGTAAAAAATATTCCTACAGGGGTAGTGTCTGTGGAAGAAAAATAAATAGCGATCATCTTTTTCTCAAGATCCTCTGCATAAATACTGGATTCTTTATCTTTCATATTCAAGATATCCTTAACTTTAACATAGCAGTCATTATATCCCAGGGCAAAAGTTTTCTTCAGGGCATCCTTGCGCTTTTCTTCTAAGACCTGCGTAGATACGCCGATAAAACCTTTCCCCATCTCTTTGACTGTTGCGCAGCCTGACAAAACCATAATTAGTAAATAACATACAGCGATCGAAACAAAACGTTTATTCATTTATGGCTCCTCATTTTTCCCCAGCCTCCGGCGCTTGGGGAAAAATGACCCCGAGCTCCCGCGAGGGGGAAATACTATATTATTTAATTTTAATCATTCATTGACCAACTGCCAAATCCTCGCTAAATGTTTACGCGCCTCAGCCTCTCCGCGCTTGGCAAATTCATCCGCCTTATGCAGTTCCAGCCAGAATAAACCTGTCGTATCCGGATGTAAAACAATATCCGCCAATTCACCCTCACGCCTGGCGACCTCAGACTGCAAGACTTCAACACTACTAAAAATAATATCTACAATGTTAAAGTTAAAAAAGTTCTTTAGCCGTCCAAGCAAACCCGGGCGGCTGGTTTTCTGAATCTCCACGCCAGGCTCCGGCGGAACTCCTTCTTTTAGTTTTTTTAGCTGATTTAAAATATCCTCCCGGGAGGGAGTGACATTGACGGCGATAATCTTTTTAACCCCCATCTGCATTAAAGGCTCAGTGGGCAAAGGATAGGTCACCCCGCCGTCAAAAAGCACCTCTTCTTTGAACTTAAAAGGCGCGAACACCCCCGGCATGGAACAAGAAGCCATTATAGCATCAACCAAGAGCCCTTTGTCTAAAATCTTCGGTTCTTTCTTATGCACATCACTGGCAATTATCTTTAAGGGAAGTTTTACATCATAAAAAGTTTTATCTCCCAGGTGCTTCTTTAAAAACCGGTACAATTTATTGCCTTTGATAAAACCCAGGCGCGGAAAAGTTATGTCGATCAAGCCCCAAATATGCTTGGGCTCTTTAAACTCCCGCAGGATCTCTAAGATTTCACCGCTGCTTTTACCGACAGCCCAGAGGCTGGCAATGAGCGCGCCGATACTGGAGCCGACGATGATATCCACCGGAATATTTTCTTCCTCGATAACCTTTAATACCCCCAGATGGCAAAAACCATACCCTACCCCTACTCCCAGCACTAAACCCACCAGGCAATCCCCTAACTGCCGGGCAATCCGCCTGACTGCCTGGGAATATTCGCAATCCGGCGCATCAATAATTAACCGGGCTGGCGCGTCAAATTTTATCTTAGGAATAGTAGCGAAAATATCCTGGCCCAGGATTTCTGACTGGTCGCTATGGCCGATCTTGGATAATTTATATTCATTAATAATGGTCTTGATTTTACCCGGATCAAAATTAAAATCTTTTTTCAAGCGGCTGATCAGGTTATTCGTACGTTTTAAATCGCAAGCATCCGGGCTGCTCAATATATGGATTAAGTCGCTTTGATTAAGCATGCTGATGATCGAACGATCCATCGCCGCAGGCAAATCTAAAATAATGTAGTGGTAGTCATTAACCAGAATACTTAATATTTCAATTAACCTTTTAAGGCAGGAATCATTATCCTCCTCATAATAAAAACAGAGCAGTTCAATACCAAAGTTATTTTTTAAGATAAGATCTTTGGGCAGGACATGAATATCGGCCTTGCTGGATAAATCAAATACCGGCGGCTGCTGGATTTGGAGCTTTTGCGGCAAAGTATGGATCTTGCCTTTAGCTAAAATATCCAAAACAATTACCGATTTATGCGTTTCACGATTAAGGCTGAGCGCGAGATTCAAGGCATAAACTGTTTTTCCTGCCTGGGCATAAGAGCTAAATACCGAAATAACCGTACTCTCAAAAATTTTTTTCTGATGGATGTCTTTGCGCTTAAGCCGCCGGCTTAAGGAGCGGCTTAAATCAATGGCCAAATGCGGGATACTCTGCAGCAGGGGGTTGAAATCATCTTTCTGAATCACCAGAATAGCACAATCATTCATTGCTTCGCTAGTGACCGAATGTGTTTCATTAGTAAGCAAAGAAATAATGCCGAAATATTTACCCCGGTGCAAATATTCTAAAATTAATTGGTTACCGTCTTTATCCTTAGTGTAAATTTGCACCCTTCCCGAAATAATACAATAAAAAGCGCTGGGGGCAGAGCCTTCTTCGTAAATAATTTGGCCTTTGCGGTATTCAATAACCTGGCTTTTGGCATTAATTATAGCCAACTCTTTTTTGCTCAAACCCGCAAAAAATGACAGCTCGCTGATAATAAATTCTTTATTTTCCGGGTTCATTTAAATTTCACCGCTTTTAAAAACTTCCGCCAGTTTCATTGCGCTGGCTTTAATCGTGCGTTTATAATTTTGATAATCCACATGCACCAGGCCAAAACGGGGGGCAAAACCCTTATCCCACTCAAAGTTGTCTATCAGCGACCAATAAATATACCCTAAAACTCTAACCCCTCCGCCGATAGCCCGCTGTAACTGCTCCAGATGCTCACGAATATAATCCCATCTTAAATCATCATCTTCAGTACAGATACCATTTTCAGTGATCAAAACTGGCAGATTATACCTCTTGGCGGTAATCAGTAACTTAAACAATCCTTCCGGATAGATATCCCAGCCTAAAGAATTTTTACGCAACGGGTAGTGATTATCTTGACAGGTCCGCAGCAATAAATCCCTGATCCGCCAGCTGCGCGCATCCACCAGGTTCCGGCCGTAATAATTAATTCCGATGTAATCCAGGGTTTTGGCGCGCAGGAGTGTATCGATAAAATAAAAATTATATAATTTATTCCGCAGGTAGGCGGCCAATTTATTTTTTAATGTCGGCTGGCAAATCTCAAAGGCCTGTAAATTAGCCGCGATACTAACCATCGGACGGGCTAAGGCCTTTTGACGATAAATTTTGTGTATTATCCGGTAAGCTTTAATATGCGCTTGGGCTAAATTCAGGGTTACTTTAGCAGTCTTAAATAATGAACACTCTCCGGGAGGCCAAGCACCTAAGAGATAAGCATGTGAAGAATAAACCAGCGGCTCATTGATGGTTATCCAGAATTTTACCTGGCCGGCAAACTCTCTGACTATTTTATCTACAAAACGCAAAAAATACCTTTGCAGCTTGAATTTAGCCCAGCCGCCTTTTTGGCTAAACCAGATAGGATTGGTAAAATGATGCAGGGTAACTATCGGCTCTATTCCTTTACTCTTTAAATCCGCAATAATTTTACGGTAGTGCTCGATCTCTAAAGGCTGGAAGTTCCCCTCAGACGGCTCGATCCGGCTCCATTCTATGGAAAAACGGTGACAGTTATGATTAAGTTGTTTAGCGATGGCGAAATCTTCTGCGTAAAGTTCATAATGCTTGCAGGCTGAATGGGAAGCTTCTTTTAAAAAATGGCCCTGCTCAGCTTGCCACCAGTCGTTATAAATATTCTGGCCCTCAACCTGATGCGCCGAAGTTGCTGCACCCCAAAGAAAGGCTTGCGGAAATTTATGCATATAGGGTTATATTATAGCACCGGAAAAAAGATAATCCCAACATAAAATGCTGGGATTATCTTTAAACAAAACTGTTCTCCCCGGATAGAACTTTCAGGCTAGCGTTTAACCGGCTTAACTGCCGTCGTACTAGAATACTTACTCATCGCTTCCCAGGTTTTTGGGCCGACCCTGCCATCAACTTTTAAACCATTTTCCTTCTGGAAATCCTCGATAGACTTCTTGCTCTTCGGGCCAATATTTCCGTCGATTTTACCAACATAGAAACCCGCGTTCTTTAAAGCCGTCTGGATTTCAATACCCGTCGGTTTATACGGGCCTGCGGGCGGTAAAGGCAACAGTTCTTTAGCCTGAGCAGCTGCACTTGCATTAGTAGTTAAAATTTTAGTTTCTGGAGCTTTGAGATCCGGCGCAGCCTGAATAGGATTATCCGCCATACTTAAAGATTCCATGGTAATAGGTTGCAACTCCTCATCCTGCGGCTTTTTACTACAACCAGATAATGCTGCTAAAACTAAAACCGCTATACCAAAATTCAATAACCTCTTCATACCTCTCTCCTCTCTATATTTTATCAAATTGATTATTATGACGTTTTGTTGTTTTTAAATTATCGGGATTTATTCACCTCCCTGACTGCCTACGGCAGCCCTGCCTGCCGGCAGGCAGGCTTATCAATGTTAATTTTAACAAAATATAAAAATAAATCAAATGAAATTTAATGACTTTCAACAGTAGGGGAGGTTTAAACCTCCCCTACTGTATAGCAGTACATTGTTAAAAAATATTCTTCTTCCCGATTATTTTTAAAAACTGTCTTTATGTAACTTTTGTAAATACATAACTTACGTCATTCCAATGCGTTGCGTCAAAATTCTGCTTGATTTTTATTCCTAACCCCTGCTAT
>JAHIKK010000093.1 GCA_018897555.1 Candidatus Omnitrophota bacterium | reverse complement strand
GCATTGTCTGCTACGATAGTTTCATTAAATCTGATCACAGCGCTTTGAAATCCGGAAGAGTCGAGCTGTAAAGAAGGCGACAAAAAACACGCGGCATGAGGCTCGGGCCGCATTGTCTGCGTTGCCCAGGCACAGTCTAAGCATAATACTGCCTCAATAACAATAATTGCTATTAGTTTGAATGGTTTTCGCATAATTTGAAAGCTCTCTCAAAGCGGCCAATGCTTTAGGTTCATTATTACATCCGATTTAATGAATTATTTTTTTCAGCCTTACCATAATCTCCCTCCATCTATTTAATAATAAGATGATTAAAAAGGCTTTAAAGTATACCATATCTTATTTTGCTTCGCCATGCGAGGGTGCTTTTTCCAGGGATTAAGAACCGGCACTTCAAAAACCATAAAAGGATAAGGTGAAAAAATATTTTGCAAAAATTTAAAGCAGGGCATAAAATAGAGGGTAAAGGGGCCCAGAAGAATAATCAGCTTATTCTTTAATATGATACGGGGGTATTGTTTGGAGCCCCTTTTATTTTAGTTTTAAGACGTATCCCAACATAATCGAATTTGAATTTTCTTTGGAGTCAACGGCTTTTTAAAAACAAAATATCTAAAATGCTCAAACATCCGATGAGCAATATTTATTACGCTGCCATAGATCTCTTTAGCAACCAAAGAACCCCGCGTGATGAGTTGACTGATAAAATACGCAATCTCCAAAACGCGATTCCAGATTTTCATTGCCGCCGGATCGCGGCAATAACAGTGCTCCAAACCATACCCCCCATTTTTTTGCGTGTTAAATCCTTCATTCTCCTGT
Organism: Candidatus Omnitrophota bacterium; assembly: GCA_018897555.1. Classification (GTDB taxonomy): domain Bacteria; phylum Omnitrophota; class Gorgyraeia; order Gygaellales; family Profunditerraquicolaceae; genus UBA6249. The sequence continues at coordinate 1,651 of JAHIKK010000093.1, read as the reverse complement.
TTCCAGCGGCATCGGCCTCCTTTCTCGGATAACTCTTCCACCGTTTCCCGGCATAATAATAACCCATTACTTACAAGCCAGATATAATCGCAGTTTATTCGGCCATCTTCCTTTTCCTTGCACGTAAGCAGGTTATACCGGCGTTGATTATTCCAATGTTTTATACCCTGCATCCAGGTATAAATCCTTTCTCTATCTACTATCCTGGTTTGATGCCCCGGTTTATTACGCATTAATCTCTCTTGATGTGTACGCTTATTCCTAACCCCAATTTCCTTTCTTTCTTTTTTGACTAATACATTCTCCAATCCATACTCAGCCTTCCATTTCATCGTCCAGTCAAACACCTCCTGCATGGCCCCTTCTTTAAATACTACGACCCATTCCATACGCTTTTCTTCTAACGCTTTAAATTCGGTTCTCCCGCGTATAATCCATCAAGCAGAATACACATCGGTAATTGCCGGTATAATCTGCGCAGCTTTTCTATTAATCTATAAAATGCTTTTATCTCACAATCCTGCTTGCTGAATTTAGCTTCATTTTCTATCCACTCACTCGCCATCGGCAAACATAATCCATCCCAGGTTACTAAACTCGCTTGCAGTTTAAGATGATACCATTTCTTATTGCCTTTCTTATCTTCCCGCATTAAACACTGTTCGCAATGCTTATAATTAAAACTATATACTCCTGTCGCGTCAATGGCAATTGTATAATACTTGCCTAATAACCGATACTTCTCCAACGCGCGCACCCTTAATAATCGCCGCATCATTTTAACCAGAAGCAATTCGAATTCTTCTTCCTTAAATCGCATGTAAGCATAATTTACCGCGTCCCCATGCGCTACTCTTTCTAAATTCGCCTGAGCGCTCAATGTCTTTAAATTCTCGCAAAATTCCTTTGTCCTCATTTCATCGCTGATCTTTTTACGCGCTCCTCTTTTAGTCAAAAATAATATTATCCCTGTCCATATCTGGGTCTCTCTGGTAAAGTCTATGGCTTCTTGTTCCCGAGGATCGCTTATTTCTTTTAACCACTTATTAAATTCTGGAAAATAATGCCCTATTGTAGTTGATAAAACAGCAACTAAATTTTTCTCCTTTTCTTTGTCTTCTTTTGACTCTTTACATAAAGCCTGATCATCCTGCGGCTTAAACTTGTCATCTCTTTCAGATATTCTTTTATTATCCAGTAATTCTCTATCCACTCCAATACCTCCTCCCTGAGGCCCACAGGAACATATTGTGTGCCGTTACCCGCGGCATCCGTCCAGCTTAAATGCATAGCTTGATGTCTTGCCTGGCGATCTTTCTTGCATTTACACTTGGGATTGCCGCATTTGACTCTTAAATCTGTAGCTGTCGCCATCATAAACGGCCCCACCTTGGACATCTTCCTCAATAAAGCTTTTCTTCTTCCCTCTAGCATGCCATAACTTTCCATACCCATTTGTAACCCCCTTTTTTACAGTGTTATCTATATAACACTGTATTATACCGCAAAAAAATAAAACGTGAAATGTTTTTTTACGCTTTATGTTGTTTTTTCTTCTCTATCCTCGAATTTAACGCCTAAAGAAGCGCGAAGAATTTTAGGTTCTTAATTGCTGTGCTTTTTCCAACTCCTGAGAAAACACTTTAAATCT
>JAHIKK010000092.1 GCA_018897555.1 Candidatus Omnitrophota bacterium | reverse complement strand
GGGGAGCCATCTTTAACGTAGCCCTACTCATTTGAGTAGGGCTATTTTTTTGAAATTTTTCCAAAATCGCTGGGCTTGCGGCTGCCCCCACCCAGCCGCAAGCCTGAACATCTAAAAGGGGGGCGGGATTTTTAATGCTTTGTCTGTCAATAACTTCTGGATGGCAAAGCATATTTATTTGGATGGATTCTTTAAAATAAAGAATGTTTTTAATGTATTTGCGCATTAGCAAAGCTTGTTCAATTTTGTTTGCTTTTTCGATGTAATCCACGAACTCTTTCAGGTTTTTCTGGACTGTTTCAGAGCACAATTCAGTTGGTTCGAGTCCTTGGCGAACGCGCGAGCCCTCAAAATTGAGCTTGAAGATCAAACTGTCGACATAGTGTTTATCGACCGAGATTCTTTTAATATTGCTTATTATAAAATCTTCTAATCTATTAGCATTAACCTGTCGCGTAGAGCACGCAAGCCAATCTTGCTTAAACGTCTTTGTACATCGGTAGTAATAATATCGTCTCATATTTCCTTTATTTGTGTGCGAGGATGTCATATGAGAGCCGCATTCTGCGCAGTTAACCAATCCGCCAAGAGTATACTCTTTATATAGGCGTAGCTTCCGTATCTTATCTCTAAAGAATTGCTGAACATGGTTAAATAGTTCCTCTGAGATAAGCGGCTGGTGCATTCCTTGATAGATCTTCCCGGAATATCTGAATTTACCTGTATAAATAGGATTTCTTAATATGCTTTGTAAATGGGCCTTGCTAAAAGGTAAGTTTTTATTATTAAGTATTTGTTTATCTTTTAATAGCGTATAAGTTTTTGCCAAAGAGCCACTTTCTGCAAAAATTACAAAAATCTGAGTTAATTTTTGCCCATCTGGCACCAGCCGCTTATCTACTACCCTATAACCAAAAGGCACGTTGCCGCCGTTCCACATTCCTTTATGTGCGCGCTCCAAAAGCTTATCTTTGGTTCTTTCGCTGGTAAGTTCTCTTTCAAACTGTGCAAAGGTAAGCATAATATTACGAAGAAGCCGGCCGGAGGGAGTAGAGGTATCGAATCTTTCTGTAATAGAGATAAAATCAACCTCGTGTTGTTCGAAAATATCCACTAAGGCATAGAAATCTTTGGGCGAACGTGTAAGTCTGTCTATTTTATAAACAATAACCATATTGATTTTGTCTTCTTGGACATCTCTTAGCATTTCTTGAAGCGCAGGCCGTTCTAAGTTAGCACCAGTAAATCCAGCATCATTATAAACTTTATAAACAAAAAAGTTTTCTTGGCTATTGATGAACGATTTAATCTTTTGTTCTTGTGCTTGGCAGGAGTTAAATTCAACTTCGGCTTGATTATCGGTAGAAACCCTAGTATAGATCGCGCAGTTCATATAGCTACTATTATTTTTGCAGTTTTGTTTTGACATATTCAAGGAATCTTTCGCAATCCTTTAGGGCTTTCTCAGCCTCTGTTTTAAAGACCAGCCTGTCTTCATATTCAGCCATATTTTTAATACTGAGGGTTCTTGAGAGCCTGTTTGCATTGGTATTTATTGCTTCATCATCGGCTTTTATCGTCTTAAAAAGAGCCACTGCTTCATTATGGTTTTCGCTAGCATTACGCTTGCCTAAGAAATATATGCACATTGCGTCAGAAGCAGCGATACATGCGTGGATAGCGCTTATAGTAGCAGCATTACATTCCTGGGCTTCAAAGGAATTTTTTGCCGCATGGTAGCATTCCTCCGCTCTTTTTAAATAATTAGTATATAAAGACTTTTGCACATCCCTAGTTTTAAATTTTGGTGTCATGTCCGATCCTTTCAGAAGGGAAATATTTTTATGCCCTTATTTATTTCCGAAAGAAACTTCTGTCTTGCCTTTTTCTTCGTTTCTTGTTCAGTTAATATATATGGGGATAGTCTATTTCCGTAGGTTTCGAGGCAAGCATTTGATAATTTCTCCAAGGCAAAACCAAGTTTTTCTTTGTCTTTGTTATCCTTGACTAAGAAAAAAACATCAATATCGCTGTCTAATTTTCCCGCACCTTTAGCAACAGAGCCAAATAAAACCACTTTTTTTACTAAGGCTTTAGGGGTACTCTTTAAAATAATATTTTTTAGGTCATCCAAAGGATCTTTTATGCGAGAAACACCTTCGATAAATTCAGATAACATTTTAAAAGCATAACTTTTGCGATTAACTTTCCATAAATGGGCTTTGCCAATGGTGATAAAATTGACAAAGTTCACTTCAGACAATTCTTGCATCGTTCTATTTATGCTCATATGGGATACCTTTAGGACAGAAGCAATTTCTCTTTCGCTCATTGAAGCTTCGTGAGTTAATAAGAATTTAACGATTTTTAGTTTTGTCTTTGAGTTTAATATATCTATTAATGAAGCGTTGAATT
>JAHIKK010000091.1 GCA_018897555.1 Candidatus Omnitrophota bacterium | reverse complement strand
GCTTAGTTCAAGGGCGGTGCAGTTTGAATTAAAGGATTCCGGCCAAGACGGACATTATCTGCCCGGTACTTACAAATGGTGTTCAGCCAGCGTAAAGCTGATAGAAGATGAAAATATAATCGACGGTTATGTCGAAGATTCTAAACTCCTGCCTTTGGATAAGCAAATTTTTTATATCTTTGGAGATTCCCAGGAATTACACGATAGGATAGCCGGTAAGAGGGATGATTTTCAAGAGATGACATTTAAGATAAAGAAAATTTTATCAGAAAATAAAAGAATAAATATAAAAATAGGCGTATCGAAATATAACTTCTACCGGCTAAAGGAAATAGTTGATTTTAGCGCGTCTCTCTTAAGGCAAAATGTGGACTTAAGCGGCGTATCCCTCTGTTTATTTCCCGCGCATAAATTATATTTTAGTTTTGTTAACTACGTTGAAGAGATAAAGGCAAGAATCAATACTGAAGAAATCAAATTGGTTCTATTTGACGAAACATTGTTTGATTTGCTGGGAAATATTGCCAATCAATCAAACCCATATAATGAACGCAGGCTTTTGCGAATGTTAGGGGTAATCAGCGAGCATGCTTTTATAGGGCCGCAGACGGTAGTTATAGATCCTCATCACCGGTGTAATTGTAATTGTCTGCATTGCTGGGTTCATATGCCCGGGATAAAACATACCCAGGAATTCCTGAATAGAAAGCTGGATTTTAATCTGTATAAAAGGATGATCGATGATTTTTGCCAGCTCCGCGTTGATAGTATTATCTTTCAAGGAGATGGAGAGCCGCTTCTATGCGATAAACTTTTTGAGATGATCAGGTATGCGCGTAACAAGGATATAGCGGTGTCATTCTTTACTAACGGCTTGCTTTTAGATGAGAGAACCGCGCAGGAGGTGGTGAAATTAAAAATTACCGAGATATACTGCAGCCTTCCAGCGGGTACGGATAAAACCTACGCTCTGGTTGCGCACAATAAAGACCCTGGCGCCTTTAAAAAAATTAACGAAAATCTAAAAAATTTAGGCGTATTAAAAAATCAGGCAAAAGAATTGCACCCCCGGTTGATAATGACACATGTAATTCATACGCTCAACTATAGAGAAATTATGGCGATGGCTGAAAATGATGTGGAGATAGGCGCAAACGTAATTCGTTTCTATCTTATTCGTCTTGATGATAATAATAGGTCTCTCCAGCTTAAGCCCAAAGAGGCGCAATTTATAAAGGAATCTTTGTTGAAGGTAAAAGATTACCTCAAAAACAAAAATGTCGAAATCCTGGATACCGCCGATTTTCAGCTTAATCATTATGAAGAGAATACAGGGGCATGGTCTAAAAACGTTTTTCTACAGGAGGGATGTTTTATCGGTTGGTTTTTCTGCCTTATTCCTGCTTTGGGAGATATTAGTTTTTGCTGTCATTTGAGGACAGTGGTGTATTTGGCAGAAAATTCGTTTAAACAGGTGTGGGATTCAAGAGAATATGAAAAATACAGGTTTCAGGCAAAATATTTAAAAGATAACAAAACCGCAGCATTCATTAACGGCGCAAAATTATACGACGAGCATTGCGAGCATTGCGATACCCATCAGGTTTTAAGGGATATCCGGGAAGAGCTTAAAATGTATAATCTCGAAAGATTTCTTTAAGAGTTATTGTCCGGCTTAATAGGGTAAAAATGAAGATTTTCACTTTAACTAGAAAAATAAAACGATATTTGCGTGAACAAGGAGCAGCTTTTACTTTAAGAAAAACTAAAGACTATCTTTTATTCCTGCTTAAAACAGTTTGCTATAAAGCAAAAGGGGAATACGCTCAGATAAAAAAAGATGGCTTAAAAATTATAAGCTACAACGGCAATATAAATATATATTACGATAACCAGGAATTAAACCTCGGTATCAGTACTGTAACGGCGATCTCTGTAGTCGGTGTTTGCGAAAATTCTAGCGATGCCCATTGTAGCGTAAAAAGGATAAGTAGCAATTCCCTGATTATCAGAAACAGGTGGAAAAGGTTACCGTTGAGCCAAATCTGGCAGATTTCTTTGTTAGGCGCAGGAGAGATTAGCATAGATATAAAACTTGAATTGGAAGAGGATCTAGCTATAGATGCCAAGAGGGTTTCTTTGATTCTTTCGGGAAATTACAATAAATGGAAGATTCTTTTTAATGGGAGAGCCTTAGCAAGCTCGAGCTTAAAATATTATCTGCCCATAGTGCTGTTTCATTTTAAAGGGGATAATATGGCGGCTGCCCCTGTATGTAGTATTACGGAGGCCGCAGAAAGAGAGATTTTGAATATAGAATTGCCAGTAGAATCGGCGCACACCGAATATCTTTTCGGTACGCATGAACTTACTTCTATAGGCATATCGTTATGGGGGGCAGACCAGATAAGCCAGAAGAATTTGCTTAATCAAGAGAAAAGGCCGTGGAATTTACTTTCATTGGGAAAGTCTTCTAGAGATAACCAGGAACAAGAAGAATCCGGCAGCTTCAAGGTTTTACTTGTAAATTTGCCTTGGCAGAATAACGGAAGATGGGGCGTAAGGGCCGGTTCAAGATGGCCGCATATAAAAGATAAAGCTGAAGGCAGTTATTTGCCATTCCCGTTTTATTTGGCTTATGCCGCAGCACTCTTAAATAAAAACGGTATTAAAGTCAGGTTGATAGATGCTATTGCGGAAGAAATACCCGAGACTGTTTTTTCAAAAATGATTATCAATATCCATCCGGATTTATTGGTAGTGGAGACTTCCACCGTATCATTAAAAAGTGACCTAGAATTTTTAAAAAACTTTTGTAAAGATATCCCTCTTGTTTTATGCGGACCGGATATAAATATACGCGATCCGCTATTTCTTAAAAATAACAGTTTTATTAAATATATTTTATTTGGAGAATATGAATTTACGCTTCTTGACTTATCCCGGCATCTGCGCGACGGCAAAGATCTGGCAGATGTGCCGGGGTTGATCTACCTTGACAATAACGGTAATGTCAGAGAAAACCCTCCGCGGCCCATTATCGAGAATTTAGATGAGTTACCCTGGCCGTTACGAGAACAGCTCCCACTGAAGAAATATTTGGATGCGCCTTGCGAAATGCCTGCCTATACTGCCCAAATGTGGGCAAGCAGGGGTTGTATTTTTAAATGTATCTTTTGTGTTTGGCCACAGATAATGTACGGAGGCAACCATTATCGCGCAAGAGACGTGGTGAAAGTGGTGGATGAGATGGAGCATCTGGTGAAACAGATGGGTATTAAATCAATATATTTCGATGACGATACCTTTAATATAGGCAAACCAAGAATGTTGAGATTTTGTCATGAGATAAAGCGGCGGAATTTGAACGTGCCTTGGGCGATTATGGCCAGGGCAGATCTCATGGATGAGGAAATATTGAAGCGGATGAAAGATGCGGGATTGTATGCGGTAAAATACGGAGTTGAATCTGCGGTACAGGCATTGCTTGATAGTTCAAATAAAGCCATGGATTTAAAGAAAGCAGATGAAATGATCAGGCTTACTCAACAGCTGGGCATAAAAACCCATCTTACCTTTACCTTTGGTTTGCCCGGAGAGACCAAAGAGACGATCAGGAAAACAATCGATTATGCGCTGGAATTAAGCCCGGATTCAGCCCAGTTTTCCATTACCACCCCATATCCGGGGACAGAATACTTCAGGTATTTGGATGAAAAAGGAATGATACTCTCAAAAGATTGGTCTGATTACGATGGAAACTCTAAGAGTGTCATGCAATTGGAAGGCCTGACTGCTGAAGAGTTAGAGAATGCAAGGAAAGAGGCGGTAGAAAGATGGCTTGAGCATGTAAGGTTAAAAAGAAGCTTAAAAGAAAACTATCGGATTTTCAGGCGTTATTTATTAAGCAAGGGTTTTTATTTTACCGCTAAAAAAACGGCCAGTTACCTTAAAAAGAGATGTATTAATAAAATGCCAACCCGTTTAGTTTTTAAAAAAATCCATAGCTGTCCAAATTAGCAAAAACTAAACTTTAGCTGTAATATCTCTGGCGGCGCTTCGCTCTTTTCATGAAATGGCGCATTGAGCCAATCCCAGAGGTTTCTTCTTGAAAATAGATTTGTTGGTAATATTGAGCAAAG
>JAHIKK010000090.1 GCA_018897555.1 Candidatus Omnitrophota bacterium | reverse complement strand
CCCGCCTCCGTAGCAGAACTTGGTACAACGGCCGAGGAGCTTTTTGCCGGTTATTATGACTTGCAAAAGAAGGTGGGCAAGGATGAAATGAAGAATGTACCCTTAGGTGCAGTGGCCTTCTGGACTCTGGCGGATAAGTTAGCCGCAGGCCTGCAGCAGTTAATGGCAGGAGCCAGAAGATTTACGCTTAAGGCGATTACCCGTAATGATATCTTTTCGGCGAATCGTGAAACCGAGAATGAAACCAAGGTGCCTTTCATTACCGATGCAGCAGACGATAAAGCTAAGAAAATAATGAAAGGTTGAGTTGAGAAATAGTTGTTAAATAGGGACAGCGATCGTTTTTGAAACTAGGGACCGTTTCTATTTTTCTCAGGAAAAATAGAAACGGTCCCTTTATTTTAAACCGTTCCATTATTTTAAAAATAGTTGCGGGTAAGCTTTTTTAGATGTAAAATAACATTCATGAGCAAAGAAGAAATTATCGAAGAATTTTTCCGCAGTTTAAAAGTCGCGCTCACCAATGCTTTTTCTTACACTAAAGACCATCCTTATTTTACTAAATCCGTAGAGAATTTTAAGCTCAAACTGGAAACACTTCTGGTTATTTCTAACCCGTTTAAAATTGGAGTAACAAGCTCAGGGCTTGTAGTTGACGGTAAGGATCTCAACAGAGCCGGTTTCTATGACGAACTGGCGCGCCTGCTGCATCAGCGTAAAATAAAAAGCATAGAAATCAAAGGCGGCGCAAGCCTGCAGGAGATAGTGCAATTCCTGGGTATTATTTCGCTGCCGCCAAAGGAGATCTTTAAGAGCGGTGGTTTGAGCGCGCTTTTAGAGAAGGAGCCTCTGGCGCATTTTACGATTCAGGAGCTGGATTATTCCGCATTCCTGCATGGGGAAGGCCAGGAATGTACTGATATCTGGGGATATATGCTTAAAGAGGCGGTGCATAGTAATAATGCCGTTAAAATAGACCAACTTGCGGATAGCTTTGGCTCGCTGATTAAGCGGGTTAATGAGAAAGATTTTCTGGATGCCGAGGGGGTTTCTACCGAGGTTAATGAATTCTTGATTTGTTTAAGGAATAAAAACAAAGATAAGTTTGATAAATGTTTAAATGATGTTTTTCTTTGGCTTCTGCGCAATAAAAAGACACTTAACCAGGATAATCTGGCAAAGCTCAAGCCGGCATTTAATGGTTTAAACCAGGAGGAATTTACTTCCCTACTCCAAGAGGGATTTTTACAGGAAGATAATTTTGATTCTTTAAGCCTACAGCTTTTTTCCAAAATCTCCGAACAGAAGGATTCCCCCCAGATTGCTAAAAACTTTTTTAGTAAAATGAATGAAAAGCAGGGTTTAAAGGATGACCCCGCGGTAGCAAATAAAATCCGGAATTTATTAAGCAGCTCTCAGGATGACCCGATGTCTGCGGTCTACCGCAATACACTGGATGCTTTAGTTAAGAATATTTCTTTTTCCGGTAAACTGTCTTTTGACCACCGGATGCTTGTGGAAAATTACCGGTATATAGTTTTGGGCATACTGGCAACCGATGAAAAGGTCGATATCCTGCAGATGGCAGCAGCGATTTTAGAGAAGGAGTTAGCCGGCGTATTTGAGGATAATGCTGCTGGTTTTGCCAAAGACCTCGGGGAGGTATTAGCCAAAAGAAAGCAGGCAGGCATAAAAGCATGCATGGATCTTGAAAAAAGTTTTTCTTCTGCTATTGAGAACATTGCTTTAAGCGGCCACTTAAGTCCTGAGCAGGAATTTCTGCTGGAGAGGATTTCTTTGCCCAGCCGGGAGTTAAATGCCTACCTGGATAAAATATTTACTGTTGAAAAAGTGAATAAGCATATTTTAAGTTTATTTTTCAAATTCTTTCCGGAGAACCTGGATATTTTTTATTTGAAAGTTGAGCAAAGGCTACAGGACATAGAGTTTATTTCCAGCTTAATTACTGCCCTAGGCCAACTCACTGCTCCTGTAATTTTAAGTATATTGGACCATATTTATTCTTCAGCTAATGAATTAATTAAAGTTGAGATTTTAAATGCCATGCGCAAATTAAAGAAGGTGGATGCGGAGTTTTTGATGCGTCAACTGAATACGGATTCCCCGTCACTGAGAAAAAACTTACTTTCTGTTTTGATCTTAGATCCGCAGGCAAAAAATGGCGCTTTAGAGCTGTTGTTTGGAATTCCTAGCTTTTGCGGCTCCAAGAATGAGCTGTTGATTGAGAATATGCAGATTGTTTTTGACCTGGGGTTTATGGAAGCCGCCGGGCATATCCGTGATTTTAGCCGCCGGAAATTTTTCTGGAATCGAGAATTGCGCGCTAAGGCAAACCGGATATTAAGGGAGTGGAATGTTAGCTAAGATCGAAGTAGCTTTTAAAGAATTGCTCACCTGCCTGCAGGCGGCGAAGATGTACGGCACGGTACATCCGATGTTTCAGAACTCTCTGGAGAAGGCATTTGCGGCTTTTGAGGATGTTTTCAATGACCGCCAGGAGATAATTATCGGTATCGTCGGGGATGAACTGGCTTATGAAAAAGAGATTTTCTTTGATTTGGGCAAGCTTTTAAGGCCGGCGATCTTGTATTTGAAAGAGAGAAATATCGAGAGGCTTGCTTTTTACCGTGGTTTAAGCAAGGAAGAATTAGGTAAATTTGTGAATGTGATCAGCGGACCGAAAGAGGAGTTTAAGACAGACCCTCAACAGTTGCTGGTTTTTGCCGGAATAGAAAATATCAACATAGGTAAACTTAAAGTTGCGGACAAGCAGGATAAGGGTACAGCGGAGTTTAACCAGCTTAATCTTTACGATTCTTCTATGGATAAGGTTGCTCAGGTTATCTCTAGTGTCCTTAATCTTGAAAAGATTGATCCGCGGGCACTCAAGCTTTCCTTAAATAACATTATTGATAGTTTAAGTGTACAGCGCCAAGAGCTGCTCAAGTTAGCCACGGTAAAAAGGTATGATGTGGAAGTTTACGTGCATATGCTTAATGTTGCAATTTTTTCCATGTATTTTTCTTCACGCTTAGGGTTTGAGAAAAATGATGTGTTGGATATCGGCGTAGCCGCCCTTTTTCATGATATCGGCAAGATGTATATTTCGCGTAAGACTTTGCATAAACCCGCTCAACTTAGCGAACAGGAATTTACCCGGATCAAGAGCCACACGGTTTTGGGCGGTGAATTTATGTTTAAGTATGTCGATACTCTGGGTATTTTACCGGTGGTCGTCAGCTTTGAACATCATTTAAAATATGATATGTCCGGATATCCCCGCTTGCCCTTATTAAGAAAGCAGCATATCGCTTCTTCCATTGTCGCTATTTGTGATGTTTATGATGCCCTTTCGCAAAGGCGGGGTTATAAACAGGATTATTCCCCGGATGTGGTTTATAATATAATGAATAAAGATAAAGGGAGTTCTTTTAATCCGGGGTTGCTGGATAAATTTTTTAAATTTATGGGCTTTTGGCCGATCGGCTCAGTAGTAGGATTAAATGACGGAAGTATTGCCCTAGTCAGGGAAGAGAATGAAGCTGATATCCGGCGGCCAAAAATTGAGATCATTTCTCCGCAAGATAAAAAACGCCTGGTGGATTTATCCCAGGATAGCAGCTTAAGCATTCAGCGGTATCTTAATCCCTGGAAGGAAGGAAAGGAATTTTTAAAAATAAATTGACATTTTCGGAAACCAGTGTTATAGTTATATAAACAAAGGCGTTTAGGAGCCGAATACTCGGCACCAAACGTCTTCTTCATGTAAACCGATGACTAAATACATCTTTATAACCGGTGGTGTAATCTCAAGTTTAGGCAAGGGGATAGCCTCTGCTTCTATTGCTAAGATTTTGGAATCCAGGAGCCTGAAGGTAACCTTAATGAAACTTGATCCTTATATCAATGTTGATCCGGGGACAATGAATCCCTATCAGCATGGAGAAGTGTATGTTACCGAGGATGGCGCAGAAACCGATCTGGATTTAGGCCATTACGAAAGGTTTACCAAAGCCTCGATGACTAAATTTAATAATGCTACTACCGGGCAAGTTTATAATACGGTAATTTCGCGTGAGCGCCGCGGGGATTATTTAGGTAAAACTATCCAGGTTATTCCGCATATTACCGATGAAATCAAGAGTAGAATTAAAAAGGTTGCCCAAGTCAGCCAGGCGGAGATAGTCTTGATTGAGGTGGGCGGGACGGTGGGGGATATTGAAAGCCTTCCTTTTCTGGAAGCAGCGCGGCAGTTTAAGCTGGATGCCGGAGAAAAGAACGTGCTGTATATCCATTTGACCTTAATTCCTTATATCAAGGTTGCGGATGAAATCAAGACTAAGCCTACGCAGCATAGCGTTCAAACTTTACGCCAAATCGGTATTCAGCCGGATATATTGATCTGCCGTACGGAGAAGCAACTTTCTGATGAGGTTAAAGAAAAGATATCTCTGTTTTGTAATGTGAGGAAAGAAACAGTGATTGAGTCTCCGGATGTTGAATCGATTTATCAGGTTCCCTTGGTTTTTAAAGGGCAAATTTTAGATGAAATAATCTTAAGCCATTTTGGATTGATTTCTAAGCCTTCGAATTTAAAAGATTGGGAAAAGAATGTGGTGGAGAGGCTTTTTTCCCCTAAACAGACAGTGCAGGTAGCGGTAGTGGGTAAATATATCGGCCTGCAGGATGCCTATAAATCTATTTATGAAGCGATTACTCATGCGGGGATCAGTAATCAGGTAAAAGTTGAGGTTAAAAAGATTGATTCCGAGGATATTGAAAAATACGGCCCGGAAAAATTACTCAAAGGAATAGGCGCGGTTTTGGTGCCCGGGGGATTCGGCGGCCGCGGTATCGAAGGTAAGATCAAGGCAATTGAGTTTGCGCGGAAAAACAAGATCCCTTTTTTGGGGCTCTGTCTGGGGATGCAGTGCGCGGTAGCGGAGTTTGCCCGAGGCGCCTGCGGTTTAAAAGATGCCAATTCTACGGAGTTTAAGTCGAAAACCAAAAATCCCGTGATCAGCCTTTTGGTGGAGCAGAAGGATGTTTTGGAGCTGGGTGGTACCATGCGCCTGGGCGCATATCCCTGCAGGATTAAAGCCAATACTCTGGCGGCCAAAATCTATAAGCAGAAGTTTATCTCGGAGCGGCACCGCCACCGGTATGAATTTAACAATAAATTTCGTAAGAAACTCGAATCTAAAGGAATGGTTTTTTCCGGTATTTATCAGAAGAGGAACCTGGTGGAAATCGTAGAATTAAAGGGGCATCCGTATTTTATTGCTGTGCAATTTCATCCGGAATTTAAATCCAAACCCGATGCAGCGCATCCTTTGTTTAGCGGGCTCATCCGCGCTGCGGCAGAAAAAAAATAACGATGCAGGCATTTCTTGTTTTAGAGGATGGTAAAATATTTAAGGGCCGGTCTTTTGGCGCAAGCGGCGAAGCTTTTGGTGAAATTGTTTTTAATACCAGCATGACCGGATACCAGGAGATTATTACGGACCCTTCTTATAAAGGCCAGATCGTAATGATGACCTATCCTTTAATTGGTAATTATGGAGTGAATAAGGAAGATGCCGAGAGCCGCCGGCCTTTCCTGGAGGGTTTTGTGGTTAAGGAGTATAGTAAGATTGCCAGTAACTGGAGGAAAGATCAGGAGCTAGGGGAATATTTAAAAGAAAATAATATCCTGGGAATTGAAGGAATTGATACCCGCCGGTTGGCCTTGCATATTCGGGAGCAAGGCGCGATGAAAGCGGTTCTCTCGACGTTAGATTTCGATGAAAATAGCCTCCTGGAGAAGGCAAAAGCGAGCCGGGGTTTAACCGGCCTGGACCTGGTTAAGGAGGTTACCATTCCCCGGAAGTATGTTTATACCCAGATTAAAGACGCCAAATTTAAGGTGGTGGTTTTAGACTGCGGGGTAAAATATAATATATTAAGGGAATTGCTGCGTTATAAATGTAATGTTACGGTGTTACCGGCGCAGGCAACCTCTCAAGAGATCCTGGCTGTCCATCCTGACGGAGTTTTACTTTCTAACGGGCCGGGTGATCCGTCGGCAGTAGAGTATGTGGTCAAGACGGTTGCCGGCTTGATCGGCCGTGTTCCGATTTTCGGAATTTGCCTGGGGCATCAAATGCTCGCATTGGCCTTAGGCGGGGCAACTTATAAACTTAAATTCGGCCATCATGGCGCAAATCATCCGGTAAAAGACTTGAAGACGGGTAAAGTTTATATCACCAGCCAGAATCATGGATTTTGTGTGGATATCGACTCTTTGCCGAAAAAAGATATTCAGCTGACCCATGTGAATTTAAATGACGGTACCTTAGAGGGGATGCGCCATAAAAAACTGCCGATATTTTCCGTGCAGTTTCATCCGGAGTCAGCTCCGGGGCCGCAGGATGCCGAATATCTATTTGCGGAATTCACCCGATTAATGCAGAAGTCAAAAAAAAGATAAATATATGCCTAAAAGAACGGATATCCAGAAGATTTTAATTATCGGTTCCGGCCCTATTGTTATCGGGCAGGCCTGCGAATTTGATTATTCCGGCACCCAGGCTTGTAAAGTTCTAAAACAGGAAGGCTATAAAATAATCCTGGTGAATTCGAATCCGGCAACGATTATGACTGATCCGGAGATTGCCGATAAGACTTATATTGAACCGATTACCGTAGAAATGGTTGAAAAGATTATTGCTAAAGAGAGGCCGGATGCGCTGCTGCCTACTCTTGGCGGCCAGACGGCTTTGAATACGACGATCGGGTTAGAGCAGAAGGGGGTATTAAAGAAATATAAGGTAGAGACTATCGGAGCGGATATCCAGGCGATAAAAAAAGGCGAGGACCGTCAATTGTTTAAGTTGGCAATGAAAAAGATCGGATTGGACCTGCCGAAAAGTGGCCGGGCTTATAATCTGGAGGAAGCAATTGCCGTTTCGGAGAAAATCGGTTTTCCTTTGATTATCCGCCCTAGTTTTACGATGGGAGGAGCCGGAGGTTCAATTGCTTACAACATTGAAGAGTTTAAGGTTTTAGCTAAGCGCGGCCTGGAATCCAGCATTATTAGCGAGATTTTAGTTGAAGAGTCGGTTATCGGCTGGAAAGAATTTGAATTGGAAGTCATGCGTGATTTAAAAGATAATGTGGTGGTTATTTGTACGATCGAAAACTTTGATCCGATGGGGGTGCATACCGGAGACAGCATTACCGTGGCTCCCATCCAGACATTAACGAATAGGGAATATCAGTTAATGCGTAATGCCGCTATTGCTTGTATCCGCGAGATTGGCGTACAGACCGGCGGTTCAAATATTCAGTTTGCCGTGCATCCGGAAACCGGCAGGATGGTGATCATTGAGATGAATCCCCGGGTTTCGCGGAGTTCAGCCTTATCTTCAAAAGCCACAGGTTTTCCGATTGCCAAGATCGCGGCTAAGCTTGCTGTCGGGTATAGCTTAGATGAGATTCCTAATGATATCACCCGCCTGACCCCCGCTTGTTTTGAACCGGCGATTGATTATTGCGTAGTCAAGATACCGCGTTTTACTTTTGAAAAATTTGCCTTGGCAGAAAATACGCTGGGGATATCCATGAAGTCCGTGGGCGAGGCGATGGCCATCGGCCGCACATTTAAAGAAGCCCTGCAGAAAGGGCTGCGCGCATTAGAAATTAAAAAGTCCGGTTTAGAAAGTATCCTCTTTAAGAATCTAGAAGAGGGTAAAATTGAAAATGAGATTTTGGATAAAATCTACCGGAAGTTAAGGCAGCCTAATGCCGAAAGGATTTTTTATATTGGCGATGCTTTTCGCGCTAAATTGGATATCGGCTTGATCCAGGATTTAACCAAGATTGACCGCTGGTTTTTACATAATATCCAAGAGATCATTGATTGCGAGAGAGAGCTGCTTAAACATAAGTCTAACCTTTCCAGCGAACTTCTGAAGAAGGCCAAGGAGTACGGTTTTAGCGATAAACAGTTGGCCAAGCTTTTATCTTTAAGCGAAACAGAGGTTTATAATTTAAGAAGATCGATGAATATAGTTGTCGATTTTAAACTGGTGGATACCTGCGCGGCAGAGTTTAAGGCGCATACCCCTTATTTCTATTCTACTTATGATCAATAGTAGTTTACCGGACGCAAAAAGAAGCCCTGCCCTGCCCAATTATCTTTACAAATGAGCCAACCTATAATACAATAAGCTTAATAATTAGGCAAAAGATGATTAAAAAAACAGGTTTTGATAACGAGAAATACCTTAAAGAACAGACGGCGGCTATCCTGGATAGGGTAAAGAGTTTTGATAACAAGCTTTACCTGGAATTCGGAGGCAAGCTCTGTTTTGATTATCATGCCGCCCGCGTCCTGCCGGGTTACGATCCTAATGTCAAGATCAGGTTGTTACAGTGTTTAAAGGATAAGATTGATATTGTGCTTTCCATCTATGCTGCAGATATTGAGAAGGGCAGGGTGCGCGGTGATTTCGGGATTACTTATGATGAGGCTACTTTAAAATTAATTGATGACCTGAGGAAGTGGGGATTGGATATCCTGGCGGTGGTAATTACGCGTTTTGCTCATCAACCATCGGCAACAATATTCAAGAATAAACTAGAGCGCCGCGGAATAAAGGTTTATCTGCACTATCCTATTTCAGGTTATCCGGTGGATGTGGATGCCATTGTCAGCGAAAATGGTTTTGGGAAAAATGATTATATCCAAACCAAGAATCCCATCGTTGTGGTTACCGCTCCCGGCCCGAACAGCGGAAAGCTATCGACTTGCCTTTCGCAGTTGTTCCATGAGCATAAGCACGGGATAAACGCCGGTTACGCAAAATTTGAAACCTTTCCGATTTGGAACTTGCCGCTGAGGCATCCGGTTAATGTTGCTTATGAAGCAGCTACGGCGGATATCCAGGATTTTAACCTCATCGATCCTTTCCATTTGGATAAATATGCCCAGCCTGCGGTTAACTATAACCGCGATGTGGAAAGTTTTCCTATTCTCAAACTTATGTTAAGCAGGATTTTTACTAAGAATTATAATTTTCCTACCTATAATTCTCCTACGGATATGGGGGTTAACCGCGCCGGTTTTGGTATTATTGATGATTTGGCAGTGCAGGAAGCGGCCAAGCAAGAACTTATCCGCCGCTACTTTAGATATAACAGTGAGTATATTTTAGGTATTGAGAAAAAAGAAACCGTGGAGAGGGTAGTTTTGCTGATGGAGGAGATGGAGGTAAAAGTTACGGATCGGCTGGTTGTGGAAATAGCCAGAAAAGCCGCCCAAGACGCGGAGAAACAAGATAAGGGCCATGATGGGGTATTCTGCGGAGCGGCAATTCAGCTGGGCAGCGGGGAGATGATTACGGGAAAAAATTCCAAACTTATGCATGCTGCTTCCAGCCTGGTGATGAATGCGATTAAGGTCTTAGCGCGTATTCCGGATGAGATATTGCTCTTAAGCCCGCATATTATCAATCAGATCGCCAAACTAAAAAAAGATATTTTAAAGGCGGATTCAGAAAACCTGGATTTAGAAGAATGTTTAATTGCCCTTTCCATCAGCGCCGCTACCAGCCATACCGCAGAGTTGGCCATGCAAAAACTTGGGCTATTAAGAGGTTGTGAAGTCCATATGACCCATATTCCTACTCCGGGAGATGAGGTGGGGCTAAAGCGGTTAGGGGTAAATTTAACTACCGATGGGAAGTTTTCCTCCCGCAATCTTTTTGTAACTTAAAGGAAGTTTTTCTTAATTATGCCGGTCAAAATAAAATTTCTGGGAGGCGCAAAAACTGTTACCGGCTCAAGCCATTTAATCTCAGCGGGAAATACGGATATCCTTCTTGATGGAGGCCTCTTTCAGGGGCATCGCGAAGCCTTCTATAAAATTAACACCACCTTTCATTATAATCCGCGGACGATTAAAGCCATGGTTCTGTCGCATGCGCATATTGATCATTGCGGTAATATTCCTAATTTAATCAAGCAAGGATTACGCTGTAAGATCTATACTACTTCGGCCACCAAGGACTTAGCAGATCTAATGCTGGTGGATTCAGGCAAGATCCAGGAGGAAGATGTGCGCTATGTAAATAAAATTAACCGGCGCATGGGGCTGCCTTTGCGTAAAGCCTTATACACGGCCAAGGAGGCTTCCGGAGCCACCCGGATCTTTCGTTCTATTGCTTATAACCAGAAATTTTGCATTGCCAAAGATATTTTTGCTACGATTGTTGATGCGGGGCATATTTTGGGTTCGGGGATTATTATTTTAGATATTAAGGATGCAGACCGCTCTTTACGCCTGGGTTATGCCGTAGATTTGGGCAGAAAAAATCTCCCTCTTTTGAATAATCCGGTGATTCCTAAGGGGCTGGATTATTTAATTTTAGAATCTACTTATGGTGGAAGGCTGCATCGGCCAATTGAGGAGGCGCAGTCAAAGTTAAGAGAGGCGATTTCCCGGGCGATTAAAAGAGGGGGAAAGGTGCTCATTCCCTCCTTTACTTTGGAGCGTACCCAGGAGGTAATCTATTTTTTAAATGAACTACTTAAAGAAAAAATTATTCCCTGCGTACCGATTTACGTGGATAGCCCCTTAGCCACCAATATTACCGATCTTTTTAAGTTTCATTTGGATTTTCTGAATGGCAGGACCCGTCAGGCGATTAGCCGGGGAGATAATCCGTTTGAATTATTAAATTTACGTTTCATCCGCGAACAAAAGGAATCTAAGGCCCTAAACACGGATAAGCGGCCGATGATTATTATTGCCGGCAGCGGTATGTGTGAATCCGGAAGGATGCTGCATCATTTGCAGAATAATATCGAGGATTCACGCAATATGATTTTAGTGGTCGGATATATGGCCCAGGATACCCTGGGCAGAAGGATAGTTGAAAAAACTCCTTTTGTAAAAATATTCGGAGTGGAGTATGAGTTGAATGCGGAAGTGGTGGTGATTAACTCTTTCTCCGGCCATGCCGATCAGGTGGAACTGCTGGATTTTGTTTCGGGATGCTTGCCGCTTAAGCGGATTTTCTTGGTGCATGGAGAAGTCGAACAATCTCAAGCCTTAGCTGAGCTATTGATGCAAAAGGGGTTGGATGTGCGCATCCCGGATAAGGATGAAGAAGTATTGCTTAATTAAGAATTTTATGATAATATTATTTTCCATATAAAACAATAAGCCTGTTTATACGCAGGTAGGAAGGACTAAAATGATCGGTGGTTTTTCTACTCCTAAAAAAGATAAAGCGCTTAAGTCTAGCGGCGGTAAGCTGGTTAAGACCGGTGAAATTTTGGTGCGCGGAGTTGATACCTATAAGGCGGGAGTCAATGTTCGCGGTTTAGGCACATTATTCGCCTCTTGCGCGGGTAAAGTTTATTTTACGCGTAAGAAGACCAGTCATGGTAAGCTGCGCACATTTATAAATGTTGCTCCTGTAGCAAAAATAGTTAAAAAGTAAAATGCCGGGTTTAGCTAAAAGCTATTCTCATCAGAAGTACACTTTAAGTATAATCGATACAGTTTACAGTATAGCCCTGCTCCTAATTTTTTTAGGATCAGGGCTTTCTTTATACTTAGAGGATTTTCTTAAGAGTTTTGGCTTGCCCCCTTATCTGTTAATTGCCGTGTATCTAGGGGTTATTTTGTTTCTCTATTATTTATTGAGTTTGCCGCTTAATTTTTATACCAGCTTTACTTTGGAGCATAAATTCAACCTGACTAAGCAAAAGGCGGGAGCCTGGTGGCTAGATCAATTAAAATCCGCAATATTGGGGTATATAATTTCTTTAATACTGGTTCTGTCTTTTTATTGGGTCTTAGGGAAATTTATCCAATGGTGGCTGGTGCTTTCTATTTTTTGGATAGTTTTTAGCGTAGTTTTGGCTAAATTGGCTCCGGTTTTAATTATCCCGTTATTTTTTAAGTACAAGAAACTGGAAGATGAAGTATTGCGCCAGAGAATCTTTGATTTAGCCGTGAAAATGCAGGTTAAGCTAATGGATGTTTTTGAAATCGATTTTAGCAAAAAGACACTCAAGGCCAATGCGGCATTTACCGGGATGGGTAAAACCAAACGCGTGCTGCTGGCGGATACCTTAAAAGATAAATATACTCTGGATGAGGTGGAAGTAATTTTGGCGCATGAGTTTGCGCATTATCGGCTTAAACATATGCTCAAACTTATTGCCGTAAATTCACTGCTAACCCTGGGGTTATTTTATCTGATTTTTAGGACCAGTGTTTATACTTTAGGTGTATTTAAATTAGATTCTCTTGCGCAAATGGCCAGCCTGCCGCTGGTTTTTCTTTATTTTATATTATTTGGGATTATTATGGCGCCTTTGGAGGCTTTGGTCAGCCGGTTATTTGAAAAAGAAGCCGATAATTTAGCGCTCAAAGTCACCGGAGCAAAAGAGGCATTTATTTCGCTGATGGAGAAGCTGGCCAGTCAAAATCTTGCCGACAGGAACCCGCACCCGCTGATGAGTCTGTTTCAAAACTCCAAAAAATAAAATTTCCCCGATGTATTTATGTTTTTCACTTTTTTAGGGGTATTTAACCCCTTGATTCTGCCTATTTTTGAAGATTTTGTTTCTTTTAGGCAGAATAATCCCTGACGGGGCT
>JAHIKK010000089.1 GCA_018897555.1 Candidatus Omnitrophota bacterium | reverse complement strand
TGGTTTTG
The DNA here is from genome assembly GCA_018897555.1 of Candidatus Omnitrophota bacterium. Lineage (GTDB taxonomy): Bacteria > Omnitrophota > Gorgyraeia > Gygaellales > Profunditerraquicolaceae > UBA6249. The sequence goes on along the minus strand of JAHIKK010000089.1, from coordinate 42,963 downwards.
AAAAAAAGAGCGGCGTAAATATGATGTGCAGGTTTCCCGCTAATTAATTTAAGAAGCAAGCGGGATCCCGTTTCCAAAATGTATAAATCCAGAGAAACGGGACAAGTCCTGCCGCTCCTGTGGTTTTGAAAAAGTAAGAGCGGCTTGACTTATGGGGATTTTAAGGTTATGAGTATTTTAGCAAAACCAATAAATTTTTTTAAGGAAGTTAGAAGTGAATTAAGCAAAGTTTCTTGGTCAACGCGGAAAGAATTGTTGGCCTCCACGGTTTTAGTGATTACGGTTACGGTAATGTTAACGGTTTTTATCGGGATAGTGGATCTGGGTTTATCCAGATTTCTAAGCGTGGTTTTTAAATGAAAAATTGGTACGTTGTCCATACGCAAACCGGAATAGAAGAAAAAGTAAAGAGATCGCTAGATAAGCGGGTTTTAGCGGCAAGTTTACAGGATTTGATTTCTAGCGTGATTATTCCTACCGAACAAGTTTCTGAAGTCCGGGCTGGAAAAAAGAAGATTACGCAGAGAAAGTTTTTCCCGGGATATTTATTAGTGGAAATGGATTTAAATGAGCAGACCTATCTTTTTGTTAAGAATTCTCCGGGGGTTACCGGTTTCATCGGATTAGGCAGGAAACCGGTGGCGCTTCCTCAGGAAGAGGTGGAGAGTATCCTTAAACGCACCAAAGAAACCGCAGCCAAGCCGTCACCGAAAATAGTTTTTGAAAAGGGTGAACAGGTCAGGGTTAATGAAGGCCCATTCTTAAATTTTAACGGAACAATTGAAGAAGTCTATCCTGAAAAAGGAAAAGTTAAGGTGAGTGTTTCTATTTTTGGCCGTTCTACGCCGGTAGAGTTAGAGTACTGGCAGGTGGAGAAGGTATAACCATGGCAAAGGCAATCAAGGCACAAATTAAGTTGCACGTTCCGGCAGCGCAGGCCAATCCGGCTCCTCCAGTAGGCCCGGCATTAGGCCAGCATGGCGTAAACATTATGCAGTTCTGCAAGCAGTTTAATGAACAGACTAAAGGCAGGGACGGGTTAATTCTGCCGGTAGTGATCAGTGTTTTTGAAGATAGGTCCTTTACCTTTATTATAAAGAGCCCGCCATCATCTATTTTATTGAAGAGGGCAGCGAATCTGGCTAAGGCTTCGGGGATTAGCGGTAAAGAGACTATCGGCAAGGTGACTAAAAAGCAGGTTGAGGAGATTGCCAAACTTAAGCTGCCGGATTTAAATACTAATAATATGCAGCAGGCAATCAAGACTATTGCCGGCACTGCCCGTAGTATGGGTATTGCTATTGAAGGATAAAATATGAAAACGCAAAGTAAGAGATATAAAGAATCCGCTAAGCAGGTTGGGCCGGATAAGTTCTATCAATTGAAAGAAGCAGTAGCGATATTGAAAAAGCTGCCTAAGCCGAAATTTGACGGTTCAGTTGACCTGCATTTTAATTTGAGCGTGGATACTAAAAAAAGCGATCAGATGATTCGGGGCACAGTTGTGCTTCCCCATGGCACAGGGAAAAAAGTGCGGGTAGCAGTATTTTGTAAAGGGGAACATGAACGCCAGGCAAGAGAAGCCAAGGCAGATTATGTGGGGGCTCAGGAGTTAATGGATAAGGTTGCCGCCGGATTTCTTGATTTTGATTGTGCTATCGCTACCCCTGAAATGATGAAAGACTTAAGTAAATTAGGCAAAGTGTTAGGCCCGCGCGGTTTAATGCCCAGCCCTAAGACCGGTACCGTGACTAATGATATCTCCAAAGCTATCGAAGACGTAAGAAAAGGGAAAGTTGAATTTCGCGTGGATAAGCAGGGCGGGATGCATTTATCCGTGGGCAAAATTTCATTTGCTGAGGATCAGATAAATGATAATGCCTCTAAAGTTATTGAAGCGGTCAGTGAGTCCAGGCCGGCTTCCGTAAAAGGCAAGTTCGTTAAAAGTTTAAGTATAACTACTTCCATGAATCCGGGATTGAGGATTGTTTGCTAAGATGAAAAAAATCGGTCAATTAGTTAAGGAAACCTCAGAGAGCCGTATCAAGGACAGCTTTAAAGCATCTTTAGGCTTAATTATCGTAAAATACTCCGGAGTATCCAGCCCTGATATGAGCGCTTTAAGAAAGACGCTTAAAGGCTCTGACGCTGATCTTTTTGTAGTTAAAAATAGCATTGCCCGAAGGGCAATGAAGGAGTTGGGCCTGGAGAACTTAATTCCGTCTATCCAGTCGCCTTGCGGAATGATCTTTTTTAAGGATGAACCGGTGGATATCTCCAGGATATTATGCGCTTTCCGTAAAGAACATGAAAAGTTGATATTAGAGGGTGGATTATTACAGGATAAACTATTAACTTTAAAAGATATTGAATTGATGAGCAAATTGCCTTCTAAAGATGCGCTGAGGGGCAAGTTGGTGGTGGTATTAAATTCTCCGATTTTAAAGTTAGTCGTTGTTTTGAATCAATCCTTGAAAAAGTTCGTGTATTGCTTAGATCAAATTAAACAGAAAAAGTCAAATAACTAAAACTAAGGGGAGGAAGAAATGGCAACTGCAAAATTGGAAGATTTAATTAAATCTATCGAGACGATGAGCGTGTTGGAACTCGCCGATTTAGTTAAAGCTTTGGAAGAGAAGTTTGGTGTTAGCGCGAATATGCCGATGATGGCTGCTCCGGGCGCTGCCGGTGGCGCTGCTGCGCCTGCCGCGGCTGAAGAGAAAAGCGCCTTTACGGTAATGCTGGTTAGTTGCGGCGCAAATAAAATCGCGGTGATCAAAGAAGTGCGTACAATCACTAGCTTAGGTTTGAAAGAAGCCAAAGATTTAGTGGATGCTGCTCCTAAAGCGATTAAAGAAGGCGTAAGTAAAGATGAAGCTGCGGAAATGAAAAAGAAATTAGAAGCAGTGGGTGCAACCGTAGAATTAACGTAATTATAAGTAATGATAAGTAAGTTTAATGAATTCTAAGTAAGTAATACTGAGTAATAGAAAGTAAGTATAAGTAAGTTTAATTAAACTAAATAGGCTGAGGTTAGCCATAAGGGATATGATAAAACGAAAAAATTTTGCCAAGATCAAAGAAGTTTATGATTTGCCCGACCTTTTAGATGTCCAGTTGGATACTTATCGTGAATTTCTGCAGATGGATGTATCCGCGGGGGAAAAGAAGAACCAGGGGTTACAGGAAGTTTTTGGTGAAATCTTTCCGCTAGAAAATTCTGACCGCTCGGTAAAGCTGGAGTTTATCAGCTATTCTTTAGGTAAGCCCAAATATACCATGGGTGAATCCAAGAATCGTTCATTAACTTACGCTGCTCCATTAAAAGTAAAATTTCGCTTAACTACTCCTCATGAAACAAAAGAGCAGGATGCTTATTTTGGCGAAATCCCTTTAATGACTGAAACCGGAACGTTTATTGTTAACGGTGATGAGCGGGTAGTGGTTAGCCAGCTGCAGCGTTCTCCGGGAGTATCTTTTGAAGAAGAGCTGCATCCCACCGGAAAGAAAATATTTTATGGCCGGGTTATTCCTTACCGGGGCGCCTGGTTGGAATTTAAATATGACCTCACGGAAACAGTCACCGCTTATGTGGATCGGCGCAGAAATTTTCCCGCAACCCAGATTTTAAGGATCCTGGGTTTTTCCGAAGACAGCCAGATATTTGCTGCTTTTGGTAAAGAGCATCCGGAAATAATCAACACCTTAAAGAAAGATTATACTAAAAATAAAGAGGAAGCTTATCTTGATTTTTACCGTAAAATGCGCCCCACCGAGCCGGTAACTAAAGAGGCAGCCGAAGGTTTGTTTTATAGATTATTTTTTGATCCCGCCCGCTATGATTTAGAACGCGCGGGGCGTTTTATTTTAAACCGTAAATTAGGCATGGATGTATCTTTAGAGAAGAGGATACTGGATTCGGATACCGTAATTAAGGTAATTGAGTATTTGATTAAATTAAATGCCGGCACGGGTAAAATTGATGACATTGACCATTTAGGAAATCGCCGCGTAAAAAGTGTAGGGGAATTAGTGCAAAATCAGGTGCGCATCGGCCTTTCCCGGATTGAACGTTCAATTAAAGAAAGATTAAGTATTCTCGGTGAGTTTGATAATTTAAACGTGCATTATTTGATTAATTCCAAACTCTTGAGTAATCAGATCCGCGATTTCTTCGGGCGCAGCCAGTTATCCCAGTTTATGGATCAGATTAATCCTTTGGCGGAAATGACGCATAAACGCCGTTTGAGTGCTTTAGGGCCGGGAGGGCTCTCGCGCGAAAGAGCGGGGTTTGAAGTCAGGGATATCCATCCTTCGCATTATGGAAGAGTCTGTCCTATCGAGACACCTGAAGGGCCGAATATCGGTTTGATTGCTTCTTTAAGTTGTTTTGCGCGGATTAACGCTTTAGGGTTGATTGAGACTCCTTATCGTAAAGTAGAAGACGGCCGGGTGACTAAAAAGTTTGAATATTTAACTGCTGATATCGAGGAAGATAAATATATTGCTCAGGCTGATGTTCCGCTTGACAGCGAAGGTTGTTTTGTGGATAAATTTGTTACTTGCCGTTATAAAGATGATTTTCCCAAGGTTCCGGGTAAAGATGTGCAATACATGGATGTTTCCGCAAAGCAGCTGGTTTCCGTTGCCGCCTCATTGATTCCTTTCTTAGAGCATGATGATGCCAATCGCGCCTTGATGGGTTCAAACATGCAAAGACAGGCGGTTCCTTTGATGATCACTGAAGCTCCCTTGGTGGGCACGGATATGGAAGGTAAGGTCGCTCAAGATTCCGGAACAGTGGTTATGGCTGAAGCCAGCGGAAAAGTAACCAGTGTGGATGCCGCCGCAATTACTATTGGTAAGAAAATTTACCACTTAAAGAAATTTTTACGCACCAATGCCGATACTTCCATAAATCAAAGGCCGTTAGTAAAATTAGGTGATTATGTTGAAGCGAATCAGGCGATTGCTGATGGTATTGCTACTAAAGAAGGTGAATTGGCTTTAGGCAAGAATGTCCTGGTGGCTTTAATGCCCTGGAGAGGTTATAATTTCGAAGATGCTATTTTAATTAGCGAAAGATTGATTAAGATTGATGCTTTTACTTCTATTCATATCGAAGAATTTGATATTGAAGCTGCCGAAACCAGATTGGGAAATGAAGAGATTACCCGGGATATTCCCAATGTCAGCGAGGAGGCTTTAAGGAACCTGGATGAGGAAGGGATTATCCGGGTTGGCGCGGAGGTTGCCGCCGGAGATATTCTCGTCGGTAAAATTACGCCCAAGACGGATTCTGAGCCTAGCCCCGAAGAACGATTATTAAGGGCGATATTCGGAGAGAAAGCCGGGGATGTGCGCGATACTTCTTTGATTGTTCCTCCGGGGGTTGAGGGGGTAGTCATCGATGTGCATGTTTTTCAGCGCAAGGACCGCGGCCGGAAGACCAAAGAAGAAAAAACTAAAGAGTTAGCTAAAATCCGGGAGTTAAAAGCTTATTACAAACAAGAGATCGAGTTTTTACAAACGGAGAAAACTTTACGTTTATCCCAGATGTTAGGGTGTGACAAGAAAAAAGTTGAGAAGTTTGATTTTAGTGACAATGACGAGGCAAAGATTTTAGCGGCTTCTTTTGATGAGCAGATGCAGGAGCTGTTGGCTGAAGAGGAGCAGGAGATTGAGAAGGTGCGCCGCGGTGATGAATTACCTACGGGCATTTTAAAGAGAGTTGTGGTTTATGTGGCTACCAAACGTAAGCTTTCTGAAGGTGACAAGCTTGCCGGCCGCCATGGTAATAAAGGTGTGGTTGCCAGGATTATTCCTGAAGAGAATATGCCCTATATGCCGGATGGCACGCCGGTAGATGTAGTTTTAAATCCGTTAGGTGTGCCTTCGCGTATGAATGTCGGCCAGATTTTGGAATGCCATTTGGGTTGGGCAGCCCAAGCTTTAGGTATGCATGTCAGCTGTCCGGTGTTTGATGGGGCGAAAGAAGCTGAAATTAAGGAGTTACTTAAGAAAGCAGGCTTGCCGGAAGACGGCAAGATTACCCTTTATGATGGTTATAGCGGTGAGCCTTTTGACCAGAGAGTAACCGTAGGGTATATGTATATTTTAAAACTCATCCATTTAGTTGATGAGAAGATTCATGCCCGTTCTATCGGGCCATATTCTTTGGTTACACAACAGCCGTTAGGCGGTAAAGCGCAATTTGGCGGCCAGAGATTAGGTGAAATGGAAGTCTGGGCGTTGGAGGCGTATGGGGCGGCTTTTACTTTACAGGAAATGCTTACGGTGAAGAGTGATGATGTCAGCGGCAGGACGCGAATTTATGAAGCGATTGTTAAGGGTGAGCAGCGCTTAACCCATGGAACTCCGGAGTCATTTAATGTTTTAATCAAAGAATTACAAGGCCTATGCCTTGATATCAGGACAGAAAAGGTTAAATAATGGAAGAGATCGTATCGTTTGATAGTATTTCAATTAAGATTGCCAGCCCGCAGGTAATTAAATCCTGGTCTAAGGGTGATGTCAAAAAAGCCGAAACCATTAATTACCGTACACTTAAGCCGGAAAAAGATGGTTTGTTTTGTGAAAAAATATTCGGGCCGGTGCGTGATTGGGAGTGTAACTGCGGTAAATATAAAGGAATAAAATTTAAAGGCATTACCTGTGACCGTTGCGGAGTTACCGTTGACCGTTCAAGCGTAAGGCGTGAGCGCATGGGGCATATTGATTTAGCTACACCGGTTACGCATATCTGGTTTTTTAAGGCTGTGCCTAGCCGGATGAGCGCGCTTTTAGATATCGGCTTAAGAGATTTAGAGAGGATCATCTATTACGAGGAGTATGTGATTACGGATCCCGGGACTACGCCGCTAAAGAAAAAAGAGCTGCTTACTGATGAACAGTATCAGGAGGCTTTAAGTAAATATGGAACAAATTTTAAGGCTAAGATCGGGGCTGAGGCAATCAGCGAACTTTTAAAAGAATTAGACCTGGATGTGGTTTGCCGTAAATTCAGGAAAGATTTGGAAAAATCCAAAGATGCTTTAAATAATCGTAAGGCAATTAAGAATTTAAAGATCGTTGAGGATTTTAAGAAGAGCGGGAATAAGCCGGAATGGATGATCTTAGAAATTTTGCCGGTAATTCCTCCGGATTTACGCCCCTTAGTTCCGCTAGAGGGTGGAAGGTTTGCTACCAGTGACCTTAATGATTTGTACCGCCGGGTAATTAATCGTAACAACCGCCTGAAGAAGTTGATGGAGCTAAGCGCTCCTGAGATTATTATCCGTAATGAGAAACGCATGCTTCAGGAGGCAGTGGATGCGCTCCTGGATAATGGCCGTCATGGCAAGCCGGTAAATGGCGCCAATAATCGCCCGTTAAAATCTCTTTCCGATATGCTTAAGGGCAAGCAGGGCCGTTTCCGTCAGAATCTTCTGGGTAAGCGTGTCGATTATTCCGGCCGTTCAGTGATTGTGGTGGGCCCGGAACTTAAATTGCATGAATGCGGCCTTCCTAAGCAAATGGCCCTGGAATTATTTGAGCCGTTTATTATTAAGAAATTAAGAGAAAAAGGTTTTGTGCATACCATTAAAGGCGCTCGCCGCATGGTTGAGCGCGGTAAGATTGAGGTTTGGGATATTCTGGATGAAGTAATTAAAGACCATCCGATTATGCTTAACCGCGCGCCAACCCTGCACCGTTTGGGTATTCAGGCATTTCAGCCGTTATTAATTGAAGGAAAAGCCATAAAGATACATCCGCTGGTTTGTACTGCTTTTAACGCCGACTTTGACGGTGACCAGATGGCGGTGCATGTGCCGTTATCCCTGGAATCGCAGCTAGAGACCAAGGTGTTGATTATGGCCATCAATAATATCTTTTCTCCTGCTGACGGCCGTCCGGTAATTTCTCCTACTCAGGATATAATTCTGGGTGTGTTCTATTTAAGCCGGGAAAAGGCAGGGGCTAAAGGAGAAGGCATGATTTTTTCCAGTGCCGATGAACTCCTCATCGCTTACGATGATAAAGCGGTAGAATTACACGCGAAAATTAAAATTCGGATCAGCGGCTTGTATGATTTCGACCAGAAAAAAGTAATCGCTGGAAATCAGATGCTTACCACTACTGTCGGCCGGGTAATCTTTAATCAGGTCCTGCCCGCGGAGTTTGGATTTGTTAATTGTGATTTAAAGAAAAGCAAAGTGAGCGATATTGTGGTGAGTTGTTATAAAAGATTCGGCCATACTACGACTATTAAACTACTTGATGATATTAAAAGATTAGGTTTTGAGATGGGGACATTAGGCGGTATTTCTATCGGTATCGATGACATGACCGTACCGGTGGCTAAGCCGCAAGTTTTGAAAGAATCTAAAGAAGAGGTCGCGCGCGTTGAAGATCAATACCGTAAAGGTATTATTACGGATAGTGAACGTAAATCCAAGGTAATTGATATTTGGACGCACGCCACGGATAACATTTCGGACCTGTTATTTAAAGGGATGGATTCATTCAATCCTATTTTTATGATGGCCGACAGCGGGGCGCGTGGTTCACGTTTACAGGTTAGGCAGCTTGCCGGTATGCGCGGCCTGATGGCTAAACCCAGCGGAGAGATCATTGAAAACCCGATTACCGCTAATTTCCGTGAAGGGTTAAATGTTTTAGAGTATTTTATTTCTACTCACGGCGCGCGTAAAGGTTTGGCCGATACGGCGCTCAAAACCGCGGACGCGGGTTACTTGACCCGACGCTTAGTGGATGTTGCCCAAGAGGTAATTGTTTGCGAAGAAGACTGCGGCACGCTTAATGGTATTACTGTCTCGGCGATTGTTGAGGGTGACGAGGAAGTAGTAGGTTTAAATGACCGGATTATCGGAAGAGTGGCTTTAGATAATGTCGTGGATATTATCACGGATGAAGTTATTATTGAACAGGGCTGTGAAATAACTGAGGAAAAAACTGAACAGATTGAAAAACTGGGAATTGAGAAAATTCGTATTCGTAGTGTTTTGACCTGTGAGAGCGGAAGAGGAGTTTGTGCTAAATGTTATGGCCGTAATCTTTCTACCGGCAGGTTAATTGAGTTAGGGGAAGCAGTAGGGGTAGTGGCTGCGCAGAGTATCGGAGAGCCCGGTACTCAGCTGACCATGAGAACTTTTCATATCGGAGGTACAGCTTCTAGAACCATTGAACAGTCATTTATTAAGGCTAAAAATGAAGGTTTTATTAAGTACCATAACTTAAGGGTTACGCTGAAAAATAAGGAAAACGTAGTTTTAAATAGAAAAGGAGCGATTAGTGTTAATGATGCTCAAGGGCGGGAGTTTGAGCGTTATTCGCTTCCCCAGGGCGCCTTTATTACTTTTGTTGACGGGCAGGAAGTTAAAAAGGGAGTGTCTTTAGTGCATTGGGATCCGTATACTTTGCCCGTGCTTACCGAAGTTGGCGGGTTAGTGCGCTTTGAAGATTTACGGGAAAATATCACTATGCGTGAGGAGGTTAATCCGGTTACCAAATTAACGGAGCGCGTAGTCGTTGAACATAAGCCGGAATATCATCCGCAGGTAGTTATCCTGGATCAGAAAAAAGAAGTTTTAGGTATTTATCCTATTCCTATTGGCGCGCACATTATCGTGCGGGACGGCGAGCAAGTAGGAGGAGGGGATCTCTTGGCGAAAATTCCGCGTACCGTGGTTAAGACCCGTGATATTACCGGTGGTTTACCGCGCGTGGCTGAGCTTTTTGAAGCCAGGCGCCCGAAGGATCCGGCGCTGATTAGTGAAATAGATGGATTTGTGGAGTTTGGCGAAACCAAGAAAAATCAGCGGGTGATCATTGTTAAATCTGCGACCGGTATGGCTAGAGAATATATTATTCCGCATGGTAAACATCCGAATGTTTATAAAGGAGATAAGGTGGTCGCCGGCCAGCAGCTTACCGATGGGCCGGTAGTCTTACAGGATATTTTGAGTGTTTGCGGTGATAAGGTTTTGCAGGAGTACCTGGTGAATGAGGTGCAGGAGGTTTATCGCCTGCAAGGGGTGCGGATTAATGATAAACATATCGAGGTAATTATCCGCCAGATGCTTAAAAAAGTAAGGGTTGAAGATCCGGGTGATACGGAATTTTTGGCTACGCAACAGGTGGATAAATGGGTGTTTCAAAAAGAAAATACCCGGGTGATTAAAAAAGGCGGCAAGCCGGCTCAAGCCACACCTTTACTTTTGGGGATAACCAAGGCTTCATTGACTACGGAGAGTTTTATTTCCGCCGCCAGTTTTCAGGAGACTACCCGCGTTTTAACGGAAGCCGCAACCAGCGGTAAGCGGGATGAATTATTCGGTTTAAAAGAAAATGTTATCGTGGGGCACTTGATTCCGGCGGGTACCGGATTCAGGGCGCATCGCGATATTGAAGTAGTAAAGATTGCCGCGCAAGACAGCGCTGAAAAGAAAGAAGAAAAGGAATAACCTATGCCTACAATTTCCCAGTTAATCAGATTTGGTAGAATTTCCAAGAAAAAGAAAAGTAAGTCTCCGGCTTTAAAGGCTTGTCCTCAGAGAAGAGGGGTGTGCCTTCAGGTGCGGACGATGACACCTAAAAAACCAAACTCGGCTTTGAGAAAAATTGCCAGGGTCAGGTTGACTACGGGCTTAGAAGTTACGGCTTATATACCGGGAGAGGGGCACAACCTTCAGGAGCACTCCATAGTTTTAGTTAGAGGCGGCAGGGTTAAGGATTTACCGGGCGTACGCTACCATATTATCCGAGGAACATTGGATGCTTCCGGGGTTAATGCGCGTAGAAGGAGCCGTTCTAAATATGGAGCCAAGAGGCCAAAGGAAGGGAAATAGTAAAGATGAGAAGAAGAAAAGCGCAGGAAAAAGTTATTTTAGCAGATCCTAAATATAACAGTAAAATAATCGCTAAATTTATGAATATGGTTATGCTTGATGGCAAAAAATCAATTGCGGAAAAATTGGTTTATAGCGCTTTTGATATTGTGCTGAAGAATTTAAATGAACAGGATATTTTAAAAGTATTTTATAAGGCATTGGATAATGCCCGGCCGCGCCTGGAAGTAAAACCGCGCAGAGTTGGCGGAGCTACTTATCAGGTACCGATAGAAGTCAGGCAGGAACGCGGTACTTCTATTGCTTTGCGCTGGATCAGGGATTTTGCCCAGAATAGAAAAGGTAAACCCATGCAGGAAAAGTTAGCCGATGAAATCATTGCCGCCTACAAAGGCGAAGGTTCGGCAATTAAAAAGAGGGATGATACGCATAAGATGGCTGAATCGAATAAGGCCTATGCGCATTTCCGTTGGTAATTTATGAGAAAGATACCTTTAAATAAAATCAGGAATATCGGGATAATTGCCCACATCGATGCAGGGAAAACTACGACCAGCGAACGGGTTTTGTTTTACACGGGAAAAAACTATAAAATCGGTGAGGTGCATGACGGCGCGGCGACCATGGATTGGATGGTCCAGGAGCAGGAAAGAGGGATTACTATTACCGCTGCTGCCACCACTTGTAAATGGAAGGAGGTCACGATTAATTTAATTGATACTCCGGGCCATGTGGATTTTACGATTGAAGTTGAAAGATCTTTAAAAGTATTAGACGGAGCGGTAGTTGTTTTTTGCGCGGTAGGCGGAGTTGAACCGCAATCAGAAACCGTTTGGCGTCAGGCAGATCGATATAGTGTGCCGCGTTTGGCATTTATAAATAAGATGGATCGTACTGGTGCGGATTTTTTTGGGGTCGTTGCTCAGATGCACGAAAGATTAGGTGCGAATGTTGCCGCCATCCAGCTTCCGGTAGGCGTGGAAGGTGGTTTTAGCGGGGTTTTGGACCTGGTGGATAAAAAATTGATTCATTATAATGATGACCTGGGGAAAGATTTTGATGTGAAGGAAATTCCGGCAGAAATGACGGCAGAATTTGAAAAATATCGTTCGATTTTGGTGGAGAAGGTTGCCGAAGCCGATGATGCAATTATGGAAGATTATCTGGCCGGTAAAATAATTGTTAATGAGAAATTGAAAGCCGGGATTCGCCGGGGGTGTATTGCTAATAAATTTATTCCGGTGCTTTGCGGTTCATCGCTCAAGAATAAAGGCGTACAAATGGTTTTAGACGCGGTAATAGATTATCTTCCTTCTCCGCTGGATGTGCCTCCGGTAAAAGGTACTAATCCGGATACGGGTGAATTTGAGGAAGTGGTGGCGGATGATGCAGCGCCTTTTACTGCTTTGTGTTTTAAGGTAGCTACGGATCCTTTTGTGGGTAAAATTTATTTTACCAGGATGTATTCCGGGACGCTCACTTCGGGAACCTATATTTATAATGCTTCTAAACGCGAAAGAGAACGGGTAACTAAGATTGTTAAAATGCATGCTAATCATCAGGAGGTAACCGATAGTATTGCTACGGGTGATATTGCCGTCCTGGTAGGTTTAAAGGATACTAAAACTGGCGATACGCTTTGCATGGAAAAAAATCCAATACTTATTGAAGCAATGCGTTTTCCGGAGCCGGTTATTCAGCAGGCGATTGAGCCTAAGAGCAAGGATGCCCAGGAAAAATTGGGCATGGCCATGCATAAATTAGAAGATGAGGACCCCTCATTTAGGGTTACTTATAATCAGGAAACCGGGCAGACCTTGATTGCCGGAATGGGGCAGTTGCATTTGGAAATTATTGTAGATAGAATTTTGCGCGAATTTAATGTTGAGGCTACGGTGGGGGCTCCTCAAGTTGCTTATCGTGAAACAATTAGAAAAAGTGTTTCCAGCGTGGGAAAATTTATTTCGCAGTCCGGAGGGCGCGGGCAATATGGCCACTGCGTTATTGAAATGAGCCCGCAGGAAGTTCCCGGTACCGGTATTACTTTTGAAGATAAAATTAAAAGTGGTTCTATTCCGCGTGAATTTATTCCCGCGGTAAAACAGGGTGTTGTGGGGGCAGCCAAGAATGGAGTTTTAGCCGGTTATCCGGTTACCGACGTGAAAGTGGTCTTGGTTGACGGGTCATTTCATGAAGTCGATTCTTCGGAGCTGGCTTTTAAAATGGCAGGTTCTATTGCTTTTCAAGACGGGATGAAAAAAGCGCATCCGGTTTTATTAGAACCGATTATGGATATCGAGGTAATTGTGCCCGAAGAGTTTATGGGGCAGATCATCGGTGATTTAAGCAGCCGGCGCGCGAAAATAATTGCTCTTGGCCAGAGATTAAATTTACGTACGATTCGGGCCCATGTTCCGCTGTCGGAAGTTTTTAATTATGCGACTATAACAAGGTCCTTGACACAAGGCCGCGCATCATATACAATGGAACCTTCCTTCTACAGCGAAGTTCCCGCGCATGTAGCGGAAAAAGTGGTTTCAGGATCTGTAAATATAAACGCGAGAAAAACTTTTTAAAAACAGGAGGATAAGAAAATGGCCAAAGAGAAATTTGTAAGAAGTAAACCGCACGTAAATATTGGAACCATCGGGCATATTGATCATGGTAAAACCACGCTTACTGCCGCCATTTGTAATGTTTTATCAAAACTCGGGCAAGCTACAGCCAGAGATTACGCGGATATTGCTAAAGGCGGTACGGTCAGAGATGAGACAAAGGTGGTTACCATTTCCGTTGCCCATGTTGAATATGAGACTGTCGCGCGCCACTATGCGCATATAGATTGCCCGGGCCATGCCGATTATATTAAAAATATGATCACTGGCGCTGCCCAGATGGACGGCGCAATTTTGGTAGTTTCTGCCGCTGACGGCCCGATGCCTCAAACCAGAGAGCATATTCTTCTGGCGCGTCAGGTGAATGTGCCAAGTATGGTCGTGTTTATGAATAAAGTAGATTTGGTAGATGATAAAGAGCTTTTGGATTTAGTGGAGATGGAGATCCGGGATCTTTTAACGAAGTATGGGTACCCGGGAGATAAGACACCGATTATCCGCGGTAGTGCAAATAAAGCTTATAAAGCCCCTGATGCCACTTGCGAAGATGCTAAATGTATCATGGAGTTAATGAAAGCGGTGGATGAGTTCATTCCTCTTCCTCCTAGAGAGCTGGATAAGCCTTTATTGATGGCGGTGGAAGATGTTTTTAGTATTGAAGGTAGAGGTACCGTGGCTACCGGAAGAATTGAACGTGGTAAAGTAAAAGTTGGGGAAGAAGTTGAAATTATCGGTTTAAGGCCGGAAGCTAAGAAATCCGTGGTTACCGGAATTGAAATGTTCCGTAAGCTGCTGGAAGAAGGCCAGGCTGGCGATAATGTCGGACTGCTGTTAAGGGGCGTAGAAAAGAATGATATTGAGCGCGGAATGGTTATTGCTGCGCCTAAATCCATTCTCCCGCATACAAAATTTAAAGCTCAAGTGTATATTTTAACCAAAGAAGAAGGCGGACGGCACACCCCGTTTTTTAAAGGTTACCGGCCGCAGTTCTATTTTCGGACCACCGACGTTACCGGCGCAGCTACGCTTCCAACGGGCGTAGAAATGGTTATGCCCGGGGATAATGTGTCTTTGGACGTGGATTTGATTACTCCCATTGCTATCGAGAAAGAATCCCGTTTTGCTATTCGTGAAGGCGGCCATACCGTGGGCGCGGGAGTAGTTACTGAGGTAATCGCCTAACAGATGAATACGCAAAAGATTCGGATTAAATTAAAAGCCTATGATCACCGGTTACTCGATCAGGCAGTAATTGAAATTGTGGATACCGTTAAGCGTACCGGGGCCAAGATTTCCGGCCCCGTACCGCTTCCCACAAAAAGGGAAATTTACACGGTATTACGTTCTCCGCATGTTGATAAAAAATCGCGGGAACAGTTTGATTTATCTACCCATAAGCGCCTTATTGACATCTTTGAACCCACAGCTAAGACCATCGATTCATTAAGGAAATTAAACCTGCCTGCAGGAGTGGACGTAGAGATCAAGTAGCAAATCAACCCATTCGACGCACCCCACAGTAAACCCGGGTTTGCTCAGGGTTGACACTGAGCGTAGTCGAATGTGTCAAAACGGATAAATTAAATGATTGGATTGATTGGGAAAAAAATTGGGATGACCCAGGTTTTTGCGGCAGATAATAGCCAGATTGGCGTTACCGCAATCGAAGCCGGGCCCTGTCCGGTTCTGATGGTCATGGATAAAAATGTTCAGTTGGGATTTGATGCCGTCAAAGAAAAAAGTTTAAAGAAAGCGCAGTTGGGGCTTTATAAGAAATTAAATATTACTCCCCGCAAGGTAATTAAGGATCTTTCCAAGGAGGTTGGCGTTGAATATAAGGTTGGGGATGAGCTTAAAGTTGACCTTTTTACTGAAGGGGATTTTGTAGATGTAAGCGGAATTTCTATCGGTAAGGGTTTTGCCGGCGGTATGAAGCGCTGGCATTGGAAGGGCGGCCCCCGGACGCATGGTTCAACTTCTCATCGCAGGGTCGGTTCTATTGGTTCCAGCACTACTCCCGGAAGAGTTTTTAGAGGGCATCATATGCCGGGGCATATGGGCGCAAAAAAAGCAACTGTGCAAAATTTAAAAATTATTAAGATAGATTTAGCCAATAACCTTCTGTTGGTTGAAGGAGGGGTTCCCGGGCATAAGAACGGATATTTAGTCATTACTAAGGCCATCAAGAAGAGGCCTAAGAAAGCAGCGGTTAAGAAATAATATGTTTACTTTACCTGTTTATAATAGCGAAGGCAAAGAAGTCGATACGCTAAAACTCAATGCCCAGGTGTATGACGGTAGTCAAAATCTCGAGTGCCTTCACCAGGCAATTTTAGGGTTTCAGGCTAATCAGAGAAAAGGATTAGCCTCGACTAAGACGCGGGGTGAGGTTTCCGGAGGCGGCAAGAAACCCTGGAAACAAAAGGGAACAGGCCGGGCGCGCGTAGGTTCAACCCGTTCTCCTCTTTGGAGGCACGGTGGAGTAGTTTTTGGGCCGCACCCGCGTGATTTTTCTTATGAGATTCCCCAAAAGATCAAGGCGCAGGCTTTAAAGACAAGTTTAAATGTTAAATTAAATGAAAATAATTTTATGATTTTAGATGAATTTAAAGTCCAGGAGCCCAAGACCAAACAAGCAGTGGGAGTATTTTCTAATCTGAAATTATTTTCGCCAAAAGATAAAAAATCAAATAAAGTTTTATTTCTGACGCATAAATTAGACGCGCAATTAAAAAGAGCCTTAAAAAATATAAGTTTCTTAACCGTAGACCTGGCTTCTGACTGTCACGCTTACGAAGTAATGAATAATAAAAAATTGTTGATTACTAAAGCCGGTTTGGACGTGCTTACGGAGAGGTTAAAGGCATGAGCCAGATCGCGTTGATTATCAAAGCCCTGTTAACTACGGAAAAATCCAGCACTTATTTACCCGATGGTAAATATCTTTTTTTGGTAAATAATGCTGCCAACAAAATTCAGATTAAGCGGGCGGTGGAACAGGCGTATAAGGTAAAGGTAAAGAATGTGAATACTTTTATCTCCAGGGGAAAGTTAAAGAGAGTAAGGCATCAATTGGGCCGTACGGTGGATACTAAAAAAGCCGTAGTGACATTAGCCGCCGGCCAAAAAATAGAGGTAGTTTAAGATGGGTATTATTAAATTTAAACCGACAACACCCAGCCGCAGGCATATGAGCGGACCGGATTTTAAGGAGATTACCAAGCATAAGCCTGAGCGCTCATTGCTGCTACCGCTTAAAAAAACCGGCGGAAGAAATGCCTACGGCCGGATTACGACCAGGCATATCGGCGGCGGGCATAAGCGGATGTTGCGTATAATTGATTTTAAACGCGATCTGCTTGATCAACCGGCAAAGGTTCTGGCCATTGAATATGACCCTAACCGTTCCTCCAGGATTGCTTTGGTGGAATATCCGGATAAAGAAAAGCGCTATATTATTGCTCCCTTAGGCCTTAACGTTGGAGATGCGATTATTGCCAGTAATCAAAAAGAAATTGAAATTAAACAGGGCAACTGCCTCTTGATACGTAATATTCCTTCCGGAACGCTTATTCACAATATTGAAATATCCAGGGGTAAAGGCGGACAGATCGTGCGCGGCGCGGGGACGAGCGCTCAGATTATGGCTAAAGAGGGGGATTTGGCACACGTCCGGTTGCCTTCCGGTGAGATAAGATTAGTAAGTTTAGATTGTCATGCCACTATTGGCCAGATTGGTAATGTTGATCATGACGCGATTATTTTAGGTAAAGCCGGAAAAAGCCGCTGGTTGGGGATTAAGCCTTCCGTTCGCGGCGTAGCAATGAATCCTTTTGACCACCCGCACGGTGGTGGTGAAGGTAAAAGTGGCCAGGGTAATCCGCATCCGGTTACTCCTTGGGGGAAACCCACTAAAGGATATCGCACGAGGAATCGTAAAAAGTATTCCAATAAGTTTATCGTTAAAAGAAGGAAGCCATAATTATGCCACGCTCACTGAAAAAAGGCCCATACGTAGAGGAAAGTTTATTAAAGAAGATTCAAAAACAAACTAAGGCCGGGTTACGCCAGGCAATTAAAACCTGGAGCCGGCGTTCAACGATTATTCCGGATTTTGTAGGTTTAACTTTCGCGGTGCATGACGGCAAAAAACACATCCCGGTTTTTGTTACCGAGAATATGGTGGGGCATAAATTAGGTGAGTTTGCTCCTTCCAGGATTTTTAGGAAGCATGGCGGTATCAAGGCGAAGAAGGGGTTGGAGAAAACATAAAATGATTGCCAGTGCCCAAGGAAAATTTTTAAGGATTTCACCGAGTAAGGTACGTTTAGTATTAGATCTTATCCGCGGTAAGGATGCTCTCGTAGCGCAGAGTATTTTACTGCATTTGAATAAAAGGCCAAAAGAATATTTGATAAAAATATTAAAATCCGCAATTGCTAATGCTAAGGTTAAGGGTTTTGCGGCGGATAAATTATATGTTTCCAAGGTTCTGTGTAACCCCGGGCCGATGTGGAAAAGGTTTAAGGCCGCGGCTTTTGGCAGGGCCGCGTCAATAGTCAAGCGGACAGTGCATATTAAGTTAGAGTTGGATTTAAAAGCATAAAGTAATGTTTCCCCTCGCGGGAGCTCGGGGTCATTTTTCCCCAAGCGCCGGAGGCTGGGGAAAAATGAGGAGAATAATTCATGGGTCATAAGGTAAGTCCTTTATTGTTAAGGATCGGTTTTATTAGACAGTGGCATTCGCGTTGGTTTGCTAAGCCTAAAGATTTTCCTCTGTTTATCCAGCAGGATTATAAGATTAGGAAATTTATTAAGAGCAAATTTAAGCAAGCCGCGATTTCTAAAATCGTTATTGAGAGATTAGCGGAGAGAATTAAGATTCGTATATTTTCGGCGCGTCCGGGAATCATTATTGGACGGCACGGTTCAGATATTGAGCGGTTGCGTTCAGACTTAAATGGTTTAGTGAAGAATGAGCTTTCCATTGATATTCAGGAGATAAATAATCCTACCTGGGATGCGCAGCTGGTTGCCGAGAATATTGCCTTACAGCAGGAAAAGAGAATTGCTTTTCGCCGGGCCGTAAAAAGGGCGATGGAGCAATCAATGCAATCCGGGGTAAAAGGTATCCGGGTGAGTTGTTCCGGCCGCCTTAATGGCGCAGAAATGGGGCGCAAGGAAACTTATAAAATGGGCAAGGTTCCTTTACAAACCTTACGCGCGGATATTGATTATGGTTTTGCCGAAGCCTTGACTACCTATGGTTTAATCGGAGTCAAGGTTTGGATTTATAAGGGCGATATCTTAGGAAAACAATTTATTCAGGAAGAGACCAAGCCCGCGCAGCAGCAATCCGGGTCTAGGGAAGCATCTCGGCCTGCTCGGCCACATTAAACACCCGGCGCTAAGAAGTCACCCGGCGCTTATTTGAATTGCGCCGGTGTCCCCTGGCGGGGAGCACCGGTGTTATCTAGTAGATAAGGAGTAAGTAATGGCATTAATGCCCAAGAGGGTTAAATATCGTAAATTGCAAAAAGGCCAGAGGCGGGGGATAGCTACTTGCGGCTCAAGCGTTGCTTTTGGAGAATTTGGTTTAAAATCTCTGGAAAACGGATGGATTAAGAATACGCAGATTGAAGCCGTGCGCGTTATTTTGGCACGCCAACTGCATAAGGGCGGAAAATTATGGATCAGAATTTTTCCGGATAAATCGATAACCAAGAAACCGGCCGAAGTGCGTATGGGTAAAGGTAAGGGGGACCTGGATCATTGGGTTTGCGTAATCAAAAGAGGGCGTGTGCTTTTTGAACTGGGAGGCGTCCCTCAGGAATATGCCAAGGCTTGTTTTCGCCTGGCCGCCTATAAAATACCGCTGCGTACTAAATTTGTAACCAGGGTGCATAAATAATATGACCCGTTCGACTTCGCTCAGGGTCATCCTGAGCAGGTAATGGATTTAACAGGGAGTGTCGAAGGATGAAGCCGCAAGAGATAAGAAATCTATCTAAAGAAGAGTTGTTGGAGAAAGAAAAAGGGCTGTATGCTGAATTAGCTAAATTAAATACACAGCGTTATACAGGCAATGTAGAGAAGCCGCATAAGTTTGCACTGGTCAAAAGAGATATCGCGCGTATCAGGACAATCTTAAACGAAAAGAAAGATAAATAAGATGGGTAAACAAAAAGAATTTACTGGGGTAGTGATCAGCGATAAAATGCAGAAAACCGTAGTGGTAAAAACCATGCATTTAACCCGGCATGCTAAATATTCTAAAACGGTTAAGCTTCATAATAAATTTAAGGCGCATGATGAAAAAGGGATCGCTAAGCTTGGGGATACGGTAAGCATCGTGGAAACACGCCCTTTATCCAAAGATAAACATTTTATGGTTAAGCAGGTGCTGAAGAAGGCTGAAAATGTGCATCTGGTAAAACCTGAGGAGATTGTATAAATGCTGCAATTGCGTAGTATTTTAGATGTTGCGGATAATACCGGAGCGCGCAGGGCCTCGTTAATCTGCGTATTGGGCAAAATGGGTAGTTTTAATGCCAGTATCGGAGATGTGGTCAGGGTGAATATCAAGGAGTCTATTCCGGGCGCGACGGTGAAAAAAGGGGAGATGGCCCGGGGAGTAGTTGTGCGCACAAGGCATGACATCAGAAGGCCGGACGGTTCGATTTTGCGTTTTGACCGCAATGCCATCGTGATTATTGATGATAAAGATAACCCCAGAGGTACGCGCGTATTCGGGCCGGTTGCCCGCGAGTTAAGGGATAAAAATTTTAACAAGATAATTTCTTTAGCGCCCGAGGTAATTTAATGCAAAAAATTAAGAAGCATGATATCGTCCAAATAACTAAAGGTAAAGATAAGGGTAAGCGAGGTAAAGTAATCAGCATCATTGAAGATGGTTCGCGGGCCATCGTTGAAGGCTTGAATTTATCCAAGAAACACAAGCGCCAGAGCCGCCAGGATCAGAAAGGCGGGATAATTTCAATTGAGATGCCGCTTAGTGTTTCTAATCTTATGATTTTCTGTAAACATTGTTCAAAGCCTTCCCGCGTAGGATCGATGATCCTAAAAGACGGCACAAAATCCAGATTTTGCAAGAGCTGTAAAGAGGCGCTATAAGATGATACCTAGAATGTTAGAAAAATACCGTAATGAAATTGTCCCTAAACTTATGGCAGATTTTAAGCTGAAGAATAAAATGGCCGTGCCGGTAATCGACAAGATTGTGGTGAATATGGGTATCGGCGAGGGAACTCAGGATATCAAGTTATTGGAGAAGTCGGTTGAGGAGCTGGCCAATATCACCGGACAGAAACCGCTTATCCGCCGGGCAAAAAAAGCAATTGCTAATTTTAAAGTTAGAGAAGGCCAGTCGGTAGGGGCTAAGGTTACTTTAAGAAGAGCGATGATGTATGAGTTTATCGATCGTTTATTGAATATTGCCTTACCCCGTATCCGTGATTTCCGCGGGGTTTCCCGGGATTCTTTTGATCAAGGCAACAATTATACTTTGGGTTTAAGCGAGCAAATTATTTTTCCGGAGATTGAATACGACAGAATCACCCGTACTCAGGGTATGGATATTACTTTTGTAATTAAAAATGCCAAGAATGTTGATCAGGCAAGGGCTTTGTTAAAATATTTTGGCATGCCTTTTTCCCGCGAAGGCGAATAAAATTTGGCGCGGGATCCCGCTAGAGAAAGATTGAATTGGCGGGAAAAGAGAAGGAAGAAAAATAAAAAATGGCAAAGAATTCGCAAATCGCAAGATGGAAGAGGCCGGCGAAGTTTTCCACCCGTAAATATAACCGTTGTTCAATCTGCGGAAGAAGCGGTGGGTACCTTAGAAGATTTCAACTCTGTCGTATTTGTTTTAGGGAGTTGGTTTGGCAAGGGCTGATCCCTGGCGTTAAAAAGGCCAGTTGGTAAATAGGAGAGTTAAATGTCTAGGACAGATTTAATTGCAGATGTTTTTACGATCATACGTAATGCCATAAGGATTAAGAAGGATACCGTGGATCTTCCGGCTTCCGGTAATATAAAATCGATTATGGCTATTCTTAAAAAGAATGAATATATTGATAATTTTAAACTGATTGAAGATAAAAAGCAGGGAATCGTCAGGGTTTATTTAAAATATGTTGCGGGTAAATCTGTGATTCGTAATATTAAACGAGTTTCCAAGCCCGGTTTAAGGGTTTATGTTAAAGGAAAGAAAGTTCCTACGGTTTTACGCGGCAGGGGACTGGCGATTGTTTCTACTTCTAAAGGTGTAATTACCGATAAGGAAGCCAGGGAGTTAGGCGTGGGTGGCGAAGTTATCGGATATATCTGGTAAAGGAAAATAAATGTCTAGGCTGGGAAATAAAACAGTAGCGATACCTAAAGATGTGAAAATCGAAGTTATGGATGGGGCTGTTTGCGTAGAGGGGCCAAAAGGAAAGCTCGCGCGTAAACTATCCGGCGGGATAAGCGTAGAGATTAATGCGGGTATTCTTTTAGTAAAAAGGGCCACGGATACTAAGATCGATAAATCTTTGCATGGATTATTTCGCGCGCTTATCGTCAATATGATTGTGGGAGTAACTCAAGGGTATCTTAAGGAATTGGAGATTCAGGGAGTAGGTTTTAAGGCTGCGGTAGCCGGGGATAAATTGAATATGGCCTTAGGTTTTTCGCATCCGGTAAATTATGTAATTCCCGCGGGTATTAAAATTGAAACTCCTAAGCCGACACAGATAGTGATTAAAGGTATTGATAAAGAGTTGATTGGGAAAGTGGCAAGTGAAATTCGCGCTTTTTATCCTCCGGAACCTTACAAAGGAAAAGGGATTCGTTATGTAGGGGAGCATGTTAAAAAGAAGGTGGGAAAGGCGCAAGCAACCGGTAAATAAAATGAGAAAAAAAGAAGAGTTAAGGCAAAAGAGGCACAAGAGAATCAAAATGAAGATGCTGGGCACTAAAGAGAAACCGCGCTTAGTGGTGCACCGCTCTTTAAAGAATATTTCGGCGCAGGTATTAGATGATACTGTGGGGAAGGTTTTATTTTCTCTTTCGACTAAAGATAAGTCCATCAAACAAAAGTTTGCCAGCGCGGGGAACCTTAAATCCGCGATACTCTTTGGTGAATTATTTGCTAAAGAAGCCAAGGAAAAAGGGGTAAGCAAAGTAATTTTTGACCGGGCAGGATATCTTTATCACGGCAGGGTTAAATCTTTTGCCGAGGCATTAAGAAAAGGCGGAATGGAGTTTTAAACTATGCGTGAATTAAACATTGGACAGCAGTCAGATTTAATCGAAAAAGTTATCAGTATAAACCGCGTGACTAAGGTAACCAAGGGCGGAAAGAAATTACATTTTAGCGCTTTGGTGGTGGTCGGTGATACTAAGGGCAGGGTAGGTTTTGCCCTGGACAAAGCTAATGAAGTTGCCGAGGCGATTCGCAAATCTTTAACTAAAGCCAAGAAGAGCTTGTTTAAGATTCCTTTGGAGGGCTCAACTATTCCTCACGAAATAATCGGGAAATTTGGAGCGGCCTCGGTAATGCTTAAGCCGGCAAGCGAAGGTACGGGGGTTATTGCGGCAGGCCCGGTGCGCGCAATTTGTGAAGCCGCCGGTATTAAGGATATACTTACTAAATGTTTAAAATCAAATAATCCGATTAATGTTATTAAAGCTACGATGCAGGGTTTAATGAACCTGAAGGCTTAAGAAAATGAAAGAAAAAAAATCTGCAGAAAAAACAGCGGTTAATAAAAAACCAGTAACCAAGAAAACTGCCAAGAATCTAGCGCCTAAAAAGGTTAAAGAGGAATCTTCTGTCAATGTGGTTTCTTTGTCTAATCTTAAGAGCCCTCCTGGTTCGCGTAAAAAGAGAAAACTCCTGGGCCGCGGTTCCAGCTCCGGGCATGGTAAGACTTCTACCCGGGGAAGTAAGGGGCAGACCTCCCGCGCCGGCAGGCATTTTTATTTAGGTTTTGAAGGAGGCCAGTCTCCGCTGATCCGTAGAATGCCCAAGCGCGGATTTGTAAGTAATTTTAAGAAAGTTTATCAGATTGTTAATTTAAGCGATTTGAATTCTATTAAGGAAACTACCATTACGCCCCTGCTTTTAAAAGCAAACGGCTTAATTTCTGATGCGTCTGCTTTAATTAAAATATTGGGTAAAGGCTCCATTAAAAATGCGGTGACTATCCAGGCGCACGCATTTTCAAAACGTGCGGCTGTGGAAATTGCTAGCGCCGGTGGTAAAACAGAAATCATAAATGTTTAACGCGCTAGTTAATGCGTTTAAGATCCCGGATTTAAAGAGGCGCTTGATTATAACCGGCGCCCTGATTGCGGTTTACCGCGTGGGTTGTTATATTCCCACTCCCGGTATTGACGGAGCAGCCCTGGCGGATTTTTTTAACCGCATTTCTAAAACCCAAGGTGGCACGCTCTTTGGCATAATTAACATGTTTTCCGGCGGCGCTATGGAACGTTTAACTATATTCGCCCTGGGGATCATGCCTTACATTTCTAGCTCGATTATCATGCAATTACTTACGGCCGTTGTACCGGCTTTTGAGAAAATGGCCAAAGAGGGTAAAAGCGGATACGAAAAGATTAACCAGTTTACGCGTTACGGGACAGTTTTACTTTCGGTGGTGCAATCTTATTTTATCGCTCTCTGGCTTGAAAATCCGGCGCGTTTTGAAGGGCTGCAGATCGTTATGCATCCGGGGTGGGGGTTTCGGATCTTAACGGTTTTAACGCTTACTACCGGAACCATCTTTATTATGTGGCTGGGTGAGCAAATCCAGGAGCGGGGTATCGGTAACGGTATTTCTCTGGTAATTACCGCCGGTATTATTTCGCGGATTCCCACAGCGCTTAATCAGCTTTGGGTTTTGATTTCACCTTTTGCTGCCAGCCGCAGGCAGATCCAGCCGGTTACTTTGTTAATTATGGCTGTTTTATTAGTGGCGGTAGTTTTCTCGGTAATTCTGATTACGCAAGGCCTAAGAAAGATACCGGTGCAATATGCCCGGCGTATCGTGGGCCGTAAAATTTATGGCGGCCAAAGCACTTATATACCGCTGAAAGTGGATACTTCCGGAGTTATCGCCATTATCTTTGCCCAGTCAATTATTTTGTTTCCGGCAACCCTGGCATCTTTTATTCCTAATCCAGGTTTTCAGCGCTTTGCGCAGAGTTTAATCCGGGGACAGGTTCTTTATTCGGTAGTCTACGCTCTTCTAATAATTTTCTTTTGTTATTTTTATACCGCTATTGTTTTTAATCCGAATGATTTGGCCGAGAATATGAAAAAGTACGGGGGCTTTATTCCCGGGATCCGTCCAGGGGCACCCACGGCGGAATTTCTGGATTTTGTAATGACCAGGATTACCTTGGCGGGCGCAAGTTTTATTGCCATTATTGCTATTCTTCCGGACTTTATCATGGCTTGGTTAAAGGTGCCGTATCTAGTGGCCTCATTTTTCGGAGGGACCGGGGTTTTAATTATCGTCGGTGTGATGCTGGATACTTTAAAGCAGGTGGAATCACATTTATTGACACACCATTATGAAGGTTTTATTAAAAGCGGCCAGATTAGAGGAAGAAGATAATGTATTTGGTGCTTTTAGGCCCTCCGGGGGCAGGTAAGGGTACTCAGGCAAAAAAGCTGGCAGAAAAATTAGGAGTGCCGCATATTTCAACCGGGGATATCTTAAGGCAGAATGTTTCGCTGGATACGGATTTAGGCAAACAGGCCAAGGGTATCATGGAAAAAGGATTGCTGGTGCCGGATGACCTGGTTGCCAAAATGCTTGATGAGCGTTTTAGTAATCCGGATATAAAAAAAGGTTTTATTTTAGACGGTTATCCCCGGACCTTGCCTCAGGCCCATTCTTTAGATGCAATTTTGGCGTCTAAGGGTTTAGCCGTAGATTTAGTTGTTTACCTGGACACTAGTGATCAGGTAATTATCAAGCGGCTTACGGGAAGATTAGTTTGTTCTAAGTGTGGAGCTAATTTCCATGCCTCCAACATGCCCCCTAAAGTAAAAGGTTTATGCGATAGCTGCCAGGGGCCTTTATATCAGCGTTCTGATGATAATGAAATAACGGTGGTCAAGCGCCTGGAAGTTTATAAACAGCAAGTTGCTTCTTTGATAGAGTATTATAAGAAAACAAAAAAACTACACAGCTTGAACGCGGATTTAGAAGCGAAAGTGGTTTTGCGGCAGATTATTGAGTTAAGCGCAGAAGTTTAAATGATTCCCCTGAAGTCGCAAAAAGATTTAACCATGCTTAAGCGTTCAGGAGTGATTTTGGCTTCTGTAATGCAAAAACTGCAAGCTGCCTTGCGGCCGGGAATGACCACTCTGGATATTGATTTATTGAGCGCGGAATTAATTCGTAAAGAAAAGGCGTTGGCAGCTTTTAAAGGTTATAAAGGTTTTCCGGGGACAGCCTGCGTTTCGGTGAATGAAGAGATTGTTCACGGTATTCCGGGTTCAAGAGTAATTTTAGAAGGGGATATCGTCAGCATAGATTTAGGAGTAAATTACGAAGGTTTTTTTTCGGATATGGCCGTGACTTTACCGGTGGGTAAAGTAGATGCGGACAGGCTAAAGTTAATTGCCGTAGCCAAGCAGTCTTTAGCTATCGGAATCAAACAGGCGCAAGTTGGAAATTATTTAACTGATATTTCTCATAGTATTCAAAGTTTTGTAGAGGCGCAGGGTTTTTCAGTAGTCCGGCAGTTTGTGGGGCATGGGATCGGTGTTGCCTTGCATGAGGAACCGGAGATTCCTAATTTTGGCAGGCCGGGTTTAGGGCCGTTTTTAAAAAGCGGAATGGTTTTAGCTATTGAACCCATGATTAATCTTGGCAGTTGGGAGTGTGAAGTTATGGCGAATGGCTGGACGGCGGTAACGGCGGATGGCACTCCTTCAGCGCATTTTGAACACACGGTTGCGGTTACGGATAAAGGGCCGGTAATCTTAACTAAATTAAATTAAGGCTCAGAAAATGGCAAAAGAAGAATTAATTGAGACAGAAGGCAAAATTATTGAGGCATTGCCTAATGCCATGTTTAAGGTCCAGCTTGAAAATGGGCATGTAGTATTGGCGCATGTTTCAGGAAAGATGCGCATGAATTTTATCAGGATTATTCCGGGTGATAAAGTTAAATTAGAACTTTCTCCTTATGATCTAAGCCGGGGGAGAATTACTTTTCGGGTGAGATAAGATGAAAGTAAAAGCTTCTATTCGTAAAATTTGCGACAAGTGTAAAATAATAAAAAGAAGAGGAGTGGTGCGGGTTATTTGCGCTACTACTAAACATAAACAGAGACAAGGTTAGAGTATTTTTTAAGGAGAGGATATGCCAAGAATTATCGGTGTGGATATACCTAAAGAGAAGAGAATTGAGATTGCCCTTACTTATTTATATGGGATAGGCAGGGCACTTTCGAATGTTGTACTTAAAGAGGCCGGGGTTAATCCGGATAAGCGGGCCAAAGATTTAAGCGAAGAAGAAGTTTCGCGGATTACTCAAATTTTGCAAAAAGGGTCTTTAAAGATTGAAGGTGATTTAAGGCGGGATATATCCCAGAATATTAAGCGCCTGATGGATATTGGTTCCTGGAGAGGGATGCGGCATAAAAAAGGCCTTCCGGTCAGAGGGCAGCGTACACGTACAAATGCGCGCACCAGAAAAGGAAAGAAGAGAACAAATCAAGCGCCAACCATCAAAAAAGCTGAAGCCCTATCAAAAGCCAAGGCTCCGGCAAAGTAAGGTATTGGTGTTAGTTCGCTTCCCCTCGCGGGAGCTCGGGGTCATTTTTCCCCAAGCGCCGGAGGCTGGGGAAAAATGAGGAGATATAAAATAAAATGGCAACAAAAGAAAAGGCAAAAAAGAAAAAAATCGCTCGGGGTGTAACCAGTGGAATTGCGCATATTCAGGCAAGTTTTAATAATACGATCATTACGATAACCGATAAACAGGGTAATGTTTTAGCCTGGAGCGCTCCGGGTACCGTCGGTTACAGCGGTTCTAAAAAATCTACCCCTTTTGCCGCTCAGGTGGCCGCTACTGATGCTGCGCGTAAGGCTAAAGAGGTGGGGGTTAAAGAATTGGAAGTTTATGTGAAGGGCCCGGGTTTTGGCAGAGAGTCAGCAATCCGCGCGCTTCAGGCAGCGGGTTTGGTGGTAACTTTAATTAAGGATGTAACGCCTATTCCTCATAACGGTTGCCGTCCTAAGAAGAAAAGGAGAGTCTAATTTATGGGCCGCTATATTGGTGCAGTTTGCAGGTTATGCCGCAGGCAAGGCGAGAAACTGTTTTTAAAAGGGACTAAATGCCAGACTGAAAAATGCGCAGCAGCTAAAAGAGCGTATCCGCCGGGCCAGCATGGACAGGGCCGCAGGCAGAAACTTTCTAATTACGGAGTACAACTGAAAGAAAAACAAAAGGTTAAAAGAATTTACGGGGTATTGGAAAGACAGTTCCGTAAATATTTCGAAGTTGCCTCTAAGACTAAAGGGGTAACCGGTAAGGTGCTTTTACAATTATTAGAGCGTAGGCTCGATAATGTGGTTTTTCGTATGGGAATGGGTATTTCACGCTCCCAGGCGCGCCAGATTGTCAGGCATAATTTGATCGCGGTTAATTCCCGGCGGGTTAATATTCCGTCATATTTAGTGGATAAGGATGATCTGGTTGAAATTAAGGCTAAGGATAAGGTTAAGATCAAGATTAAGGATAATCTGGAGCTTTCTAAGGATAGGACCGTCCCCAGTTGGCTGGAATTTAGCGCCGCGGAAATGAAGGGGAAGGTTTTAAGGCTTCCGGAAAAAACCGATATTCAGCAACCGATACAAGAGCAGTTGATCGTTGAGTTGTATTCCAAATAAAGAAGGAAATTAATTAAGCGGTTTTATCAAATATAATCAGGGGGGAAAGATGGGAATAAAATGGAGAGATTTTCAGTTTCCTAAAAAGCTTGAATGTGACGAGTCAACCTATACTGATACTTACGGAAAGTTCCAGGCGGCTCCTTTTGAAAGAGGATATGGCGTAACTTTGGGCAATTCTTTAAGAAGGGTCCTACTTTCTTCTATCGAGGGTAGCGCGGTTACCGCGATTAAAATTGCCGGAATCTCTCATGAGTTTTCGACTATCCCCGGTATTCTGGAGGATGTCCCGGAACTTATTTTGAATATTAAAAGTATAGTTTTAAATTCTCATTCCAAGATTCCTAAAACAATTTATCTAAAAGCGGATAAGAAGGGCATCGTTAAAGCTAAGGATATCCAGGCAGATGAGACAATCGAGATCATTAATCCCGAATTGCATATTGCCACCCTTACCAAAGATACCAAGCTGAATATTGAGATGGAGGTAGCGCGCGGCCGGGGTTATGTCGCCGGCGAGTTGAATAAAAGAGAAGATAAGGCTGCCGGTTTCATTGCCATCGATTCAATATTTACACCGATTAAGAAGATTAATTATTTTGTGGAGAATACCCGTGTAGGCCAGCGTACGGATTATGATAAGTTGATTCTTGAAATTTGGACCAATGGCAGCATTAATCCTAAAGATGCTTTGCTTTACGGCTCTAATATTCTGCAAAGGCATTTGGATATCTTTGTAAGTTTTGGCCAGTTACCTGAGGATATCGCGGAAGAAGAACCGGAAATGACCAAGGAAGATGCAGTCTTGTATGAGAAATTAAAGCTGCCGATTTCGGAGCTTGAACTTTCAGTTAGAAGTTCTAATTGTTTAAGGGAAGCAGGGATTAAGACGATTGCCGATTTAGTTAAGAGAAGCGAAGAGGAGATGCTTAACTTTAAGAACTTTGGTAAAAAATCTCTTACCGAGATTCAGGAGCTCCTGGTGGGCATGGGAGTTACTTTAGGGATGCAGGTTGATCCTAAGAAAATAAAGAAGGGTTAAACTAAAATGAGACACGCAAAGAAAAGGCTGCAATTAAGTCGTTTTACTAGTTGGCATGACGCAACGATCAGGAGTTTGGCTAGGAATATGGTCATCTGCCAAAGTATTAAAACTACTTTAACTAGGGCCAAAGCCAGTAAGCAGATGATTGAAAAACTCATAACTTTGGGTAAGAAAAATACGCTTTTTGCCCGCAGGCAAGCGCAAAAAGTTTTGGGTGAGCATAAGTTGGTGAATCTGCTTTTTAATGAAATTGCGCCGCGTTTTGCCAAACGCAGTAGTGGTTTTACCAGGATTATCGGTTTAGGTAAGCGCCGCGGGGATAATGCCGAAATGGTTATTTTTGAGCTTACCGAATTAAAGATTAAAGAAGCCAAGAAATCAAAGCCGGCTAAAGAAGCAAAACCGCAAGCAGCTGTCGAGGATATTGAGACCGCCGAGGCCAAATCTCTGCCGGAACCCAAAAAGGAATCCAAGGTAACGCTTAAAGATAAACCGGTTGACGAAAAAAAGCCGCAGAAGAAGTTTATGGGCGGCTTAAGGACGATATTTAAGAAGAAAAGTGATTCTTTATAAATTCACCCCGTTAGAAGTGACACCCCGTGTCACGGGACTTCTAACGGGGTAAAGAAAAACTTTTATGAAAATAGATACAAGGCTTGCTGAGCGCCTGAAAAAAATAAATCCATCTTCAACATTAGCAATCACCTCTAAAGCCAAAAAGCTTAAAAGCGCAGGTAAGGATATTATTAATTTTGCCGCCGGGGAGCCGGATTTTGATACTCCTGATTTTATCAAGGAGGCGGCAATTCAGGCAATCCAGTCAGGATTTACCAAGTATACCCCTACCACCGGCACCGCGGAATTAAAAAAGCTCATTTGTCAGAAATTTAAAAAAGATAATTCTTTAGAATACGCGCCCGATCAAATCATTGTTTCTAACGGGGCAAAGCATAGTATTTATAACGCGCTGATGGTGCTCTCCAACCGCTCTGATGAGGTACTCATCCCCTTGCCCTACTGGGTGAGCTATCCGGAGATGGTTAACCTTTGCGAGGCAACTCCGCGTTTTATCAAGACAACTGCGGCAAATAATTTTAAAATCTCCGTTAAAGACCTGCTCAAACACATTACTCCTAAAACCAAAATCTTGATTTTGAATAGCCCGTCAAACCCCGCGGGTTCGGTTTACAATAAAGAGGAATTAGCCGGAATTGCTAAAATCTGCGTAGAGAAAAATATCTTTGTGATCAGTGATGAGATTTATGAAAAGATTACTTTTGACGGCTTAAAACATGAATCCATTGCCGGTTTTAATAAAGATATCTATAATTTAACGATTACGGTTAACGGTTTATCCAAGAGCCATTCGATGACCGGTTGGCGTATCGGCTATCTTGGCGCTCCGCCTGACGTAGCGGCCGCTATTTCCAACCTGCAGGATCATTCAACCTCTAATCCTAATTCTATCGCCCAGAAAGCAGCCGAGGCTGCCTTAAGCGCTCCGGATGATTTTTCGCATCAATTGTGCCAGGAATTTTCCAAACGCCGGGATTATTTAGCCGCCAGAATCAGGGAGATTAAGGGCTGGGATTTCTGCCTGCCGCAGGGGGCATTTTATATGTTTTGCAATATTTCTAAAACCGGCTTGGACTCAATGACTTTTGCCAAGAGGTTACTGGAGGAAGAGTATGTTTGTCTTATTCCGGGAAGCGCCTTTGGAATGGATGATCATATCCGAATAAGTTTTGCCACCAGTATGAATGAATTGCAAAAAGGCATGGACAGAATACAGGAATGGGCAGGTAAAATCAATAGTTAACATGTTTTCAAAGATGCCAAAGACAATTGCCGAGAAAATTTTAAGTAAACACGCTGGTAAAGATTTAGCCGCGGGTGATTTTGCCATTTGTAAAATAGATTTTGCTTTTGGCCAGGATGGCACTTCATCAATAATTATTGACCGGATTAAGGAGCTGGGAGTAACAAAAATAAAGACCGCATTTTGTATGGTTATTGACCATAGTGCCCCCAGTCCCAGTGAAGGGGTATCCCGGGTGCATCAGAAGATGCGCGATTTTTCGAAGAATTTTAAAACAGAAATTTTTGATATCGGTTGCGGAGTTTGTCATCAGGTAATCCCGGAATCCGGCAAGATTCTACCGGGAGATTTAGTTTTAGGCGCGGATTCTCATACCTGTACTTACGGAGCAATTGGCGCATTTTCTACCGGTGTTGGTTCTACGGATTTAGCTATCGCTTTGGCTACCGGAAAAAATTGGTTTAAGGTGCCCGCGACTATAAAAATTGTCGTTAAGGGCAAATTGCAAAGCGGCGTTTTTGCCAAGGATATCATCCTGTATATAATCGGTAAACTAAAAAGCGATGGGGCAACCTATAAAGCTGTTGAGTTTTCCGGGCCGGTGATTGATAGTTTAGGAATGGACGGCCGCTTTACCATAGCGAATATGTTAGTGGAAATGGGCGCTAAAGCCGGTTTTATGCCGGTGGATAAAAAAACTGCTTCCTGGTTAAAACTTAAGGGTGTTAAGCATGAGAGGATTAAAAATATCTTCGCAGATAAAGGGGCTCTTTATGAGAGCGTTTATGAATTTGATATCTCTAAGCTTAAGCCGATGATTTCTATGCCGCACAGTGTAGATAATGTTGCCCAGGCTTCTTCTTTAAATAAGGTCAAAATTAGCGAAGCTTTTTTGGGTACCTGTACTAACGGCCGTATTGATGATTTTAAGGCGGCGGCAAAAGTTTTAAATAAACGCAAAATTAGCCCTGAGGTTAAGTTGATTATTGCTCCCAGTTCACGGCAGGTTTATCTGGAGGCTTTGCGGCTGGGACTGGTGGAAATATTTATTAAAGCTGGCGCGGTTATTGTTGCCCCCGGCTGCGGAGCTTGTGTGGGCACGCACAATGGTATTCCTAGTGACGGGGAAGCCGTGATCTCAACCGCCAACCGTAATTTTAAAGGTAGAATGGGCAATCCCGCGGCGTTTATTTATTTAGCTTCTCCGGCAACAGTGGCGGCTTCGGCAATTAAGGGTTACATCAGTGACCCCAGAGGTTATTTCTAGTCTCCCCTCGCGGGAGCTCGGGGTCATTTTTCCCCAAGCGCCGGAGGCTGGGGAAAAATGAGGAGGTCTTAATGGAAATTCGTGATTTACTTCTGATGTGTATTGAAAAAAACGCTTCGGATTTACATGTTACGGAGAGTGAACCACCGATTTTAAGGATTGATGGCAGGTTGGTGCGCACTAATCTGGAGACTTTAAATAAACAGGATTTAAAGAAGATGCTCTATAGCGTTCTTTCTAATGCCCAGAAAGAAGTTTTTGAGCGGGAAATGGAATTGGATTTTTCACTGGCTTTGCCCGGTTTAGACCGCTTTCGGGTAAATATTCATTTGCAGAAAGGTAGTGTCGAGGGGGCTTTTCGCCGGATTCCTATCGAAATACCTACGGTTGAGAAGCTAGGTTTACCGCAGATTATCACGGATTTAGCGCGGAAGCCAAACGGTTTAGTTTTGATCACCGGCCCTACGGGTATGGGTAAAACCACTACCTTAGCGGCGATGATCGATTTGATTAACAGCGAACGGGAATGCTTGATTACTTGTATTGAAGACCCCATAGAATTTATTTACGCTAATAAAAAAAGTATTATTAAGCAGCGGGAAGTTTATGCGGATACGCATTCTTTTGCTCAGGCCTTGCGGCATGCTTTGCGCCAGGATCCTAATGTCATCGTGGTAGGGGAGATGCGTGATTTAGAGACTATCTCTACCGCATTAACTGCCGCTGAAACCGGACACTTGGTTTTAGCTACTTTACATACTCCGGATGCTCCGCAAACTGTTTCCAGAATTATTGATGTTTTTCCGCCGCATCAACAGCAGCAAGTTAAATTGCAGCTTGCCGATTGTTTGCAGGGAGTAGTTTCACAGCTTTTGCTTCCGCATGCCTTAGGAAAGGGCAGGGTGTTGGCTACGGAGATTATGGTGGCTACCCCCAGTATTCGCAATCTTATCCGTGAGCAGCAGATTGAGCAGATTCCCACCGCGATGCAGACAGGTTTACAATATGGCATGAATACCATGGATAGCTGCCTTAAAACCCTGATGCAGAGAGGATTAATTACTTTGGATGTCGCGATGTCTAAAACAAGAAATAAGGAAGAATTTAAGCAGCTATGAGTATCACGGGAAAAAGCGTAAAACTCGGTGATAATATTAATACGGATTTTATTATTTCCGGCAGGTATAAGTTTGCCATTACCGACATGAAGGAGTTGGCTAAACATATTATGGAGGATATTGATCCTAATTTTGCGCAAAAGATTACTCCGGGTGAGTCGATTATTGTCGCGGGTTCCAACTTTGGCATGGGCTCCAGCCGGGAGCAAGCTCCTTTAGTCATTAAAGAAGCAGGAATTGTAGCGGTTTTATCAGGGCAATTTGCGCGTATATTTTTCCGTAATGGTTTTAATATCGGTTTACCCTTGATTGAAACTGACACGAGTAAAATTGATGAGGGTGATCAGTTGCAAATTGATTTAGATAAGGGGTTGGTGAAGAATCTAACTAAAGGTATGGATTTAGAGATTAAACCCTTGCCTAAATTTATGCAGGATCTTTTGGCGGAAGGCGGAATAATTAATTATTATAAAAAATACGGAGAATTAAAACTTTAAATGCAGCATAAAATAACCTTGATTCCCGGTGATGGTATTGGTTATGAAGTTTCCCTGGCTGCTACTAGATGCATCGAGGCTTGCGGCGTTGGTATTCAGTGGGATAAGGCGCTGGCGGGCCAGGATGCCTTGGAGAAAACCGGAGAGCTTCTGCCGCAGAGTGCGCTGGATTCAATCAAGAAAAATAAGGTTGCCCTAAAGGGGCCGTTGACTACACCGATTGCTACCGGGTTTCGTTCCGTAAATGTAGCGATTAGGCAGGCCCTGGATCTTTTTGCTTGTGTGCGTCCGGCAAAAAGCTATCCCGGAGTCAAGAGCCGCTTTAAGGATATTGATTTGGTTATTATCCGGGAGAATAGCGAAGATCTTTATGCCGGAATAGAGTTTCAGGAAGGTAAACCTGAAACCCAAAGCCTGATTGCCCAGATCCAAAAGAGTACAAATAAGAGCATACGTTATGATTCCGGAATAAGCATTAAGCCGATATCTAAATTTGCTTCCGAAAGGATTGTCCGGTTTGCTTTCCAGTATGCTTTGGAGAATAAACGCAAGAAAATTACCTGTGTGCACAAGGCAAATATTATGAAATTCACTGATGGTTTATTTCTGGAAGTTGCCCGCCGGGTTGCCGGCGAGTTTGCCGGAAGAATAATTTTTGAAGAAGCGATTGTGGATAATATGGCGATGCAGTTGGTGCAAAAACCGCATAATTATGATGTTTTGGTGCTGCCCAATCTTTATGGGGATATAATTTCGGACCTTTGCGCGGGGCTTATCGGCGGTTTAGGGGTTGCTCCCGGGGCTAATATTGGCGCGCAAATGGC
This sequence comes from Candidatus Omnitrophota bacterium, assembly GCA_018897555.1. Classification (GTDB taxonomy): domain Bacteria; phylum Omnitrophota; class Gorgyraeia; order Gygaellales; family Profunditerraquicolaceae; genus UBA6249. The sequence continues at coordinate 7,986 of JAHIKK010000089.1, read as the reverse complement.
TGTTTTTGAAGCAGTGCACGGTTCTGCTCCTAAATATCAGGGAAAAAATAAGGCTAATCCTTGCGCCATGATTTTATCAGGTGTTTTAATGCTGCGCCATATTCAGGAAAATAAGGCAGCTGATAATTTAGAGGAAGCAGTCAGGCAGGTAATCGCCGAAGGGAAATCTGTAACCTACGATTTAAAACCTGATCCGCTTGATCCATCGGCTGTGGGTACGGCGCAGATGGCAGATGCTATTATCAATAAATTAAAAAAAATATAGGGATATGAAGATTTCCATTATTGGTGCAGGAAACGTGGGAAGTTTAGCTGCCATGCGCATTGCCGCAGATGGTTCAGGGGATGTTTTGCTGATTGATATAGTGAAAGGGCTGGCTTTGGGGAAGGCCTTGGATTTAGAGGACGCCCGGCCGCTTCTAAAAAGTAATTATAGTATTAAAGGCAGTGATGATATTACCCAAATTAAGGATTCCAACATCATTGTGGTTACTGCGGGACTAGCGCGTAAACCCGGAATGACCCGTGAGGAATTAATCACTAAAAATGCCCAGATTTTAAAAGATGTATGTTTAAAGATTAAAGAATTAGCGCCGGATGCGGTTGTTATCATCGTAACCAATCCTTTGGATATTATGACTTTGTTTGCCTTGAAGATTACTGGTTTTAAACCCGGTAAACTTTTTGGCATGGGAATTAGTTTGGACACTGCCAGGTTTATTAATCTAATCTCGCAAGAATTACACCTGCCAGCTACAGATATTGAGGCATTGGTGATCGGCGCTCATGGTGAAGGCATGCTGCCCTTGCCAAGGTTTGCAAAAGTTAAAGGGGTAAGCTTGGATGAGTTTATTAGCGATGATAAAATTGAGTCGTTAATTAACCGTACGATTAACCGGGGGGCTCAGATTGTTGCCAATCTGGGTACAGGTAGTGCTTTTTTTGCCCCTTCAGCGGCAATTGCCTCAATCGTTAAAACGATAGTTAAGGATGAGAAACGCACTATTGGTTTATGCAGTTATCTAAACGGCCAATATGGGATTAAAGATACCTGTATCGGAGTTCCTTGCCGAGTAGGCAAGAACGGTATTGAACAGGTTATGGAATTAGATCTTTCGCAAGATGAGCTAACCCAGCTGACTAAATCTGCTATGGCTGTGGCTCAGACAGCGGCACAATTATTTGCTTAATCTTACACCTATGTATGATCTGGCGATCATCGGAGCAGGTTGGGCAGGTTTTAATGCTGCCTTAAGGGCAAAAGAGCTGGGTTTAGCTGTTTGCCTTATTGATTCCAATCAGATTGGCGGAACCTGCCTGAATTACGGTTGTATTCCTACCAAAACATTAATTGCCTGCGCTAAAGTATTTTCACTTGCCAAAAGATCGTCTAATTTCGGTATAGAGTTAGATAATTTACGGGTTAATTTAGCCGCTATTCAAGAGAAAAAAGATAAGGTTATCCGCCAGCTTGCGCAGGGTATGCAGAGCAGGCTTTCCGGGGCCGATTTTATTAAATCTCCGGCGAAAATTATCTCTACCCGGGAAATAAAAGTTGACGGCCGCATAATCAATGCCAAGTTTATACTTATTGCTACCGGAAGCCGCCCCATTCAGCTGCCGGAGTTAAAATTTGATGGTTCGACTTCGCTCACCATCAATCCTGAGCAAGGCCGAAGGATTGATGGTAAAAAGATAATTTCAAGCGATGAGGCCCTTGCTTTATCTGAGATTCCGCAATCTCTGTTAGTTATCGGCGGAGGGGTTATTGGCTGTGAATTTGCCAGTTTATTTTCTATTCTTGGGGCTGAAGTAACGATTGCTGAAAAGATGCCTTTGCTTTTGCCGGCAGAGGATAAGGATGTAGCCAGGAAAATAGAAGTTATTTTTAAGAAAAAAGGAATTAAGGTAGTTACCGGCGCGAATGTTTCTATTCTGGAATTAGAGAATTATTCTAAAGTGCTGGTTTGTGTTGGGCGCGCCCCGAATATTAAGGGATTAGGTTTAGAGGATTTAGGGATCCAGTTAAAAAATAATTGGATAGCGGTTGATGATTATCTTAAGAGCAGCCAGGACAATATTTATGCTGCCGGAGACTGTACGGGCAAACTGATGCTTGCCCATTATGCAGCTTATCAAGGTGTAATGGCAGTACAGAATATGTTCTCCGGTAACAGGCAAAAGGCCGATAATTTAGTTGTACCTGCCTGTATTTTTACCGAGCCGCAGATTGCCAGCGTGGGCGTAAAAGAAAAGGATGCTCTTGCCTGCGGATGTCAGATTAATGTGCGCAAATTTGATTTTCGGGCGAGCGCAATGGCGCAGATTATTGATGAAACCGAAGGGTTTGTTAAGATTATTTCCAATCAAGAGACTGGCCAGATAATTGGTGCATCTATAGTTGGCCCGCAGGCTACGGAATTAATTGCCGTTTTAGCCGTAGCCATCTCCGGCCAGCTTACTGTCAGTGAAGTTGGCGCGATGATTTTTGCGCATCCTACTTTTTCTGAAAGCTTACACGAAACTTTAAAAAATTGAGGGAGGTTTCGATGATTAAAGTTGTTTTGCCGGAATTGGGGGAGGGGATTACTAAGGCGACCGTTTCATATTGGTATTTTAAGGATGGTGAAATGGTAAACGAAAATGATGATTTAGTGGAATTAACTACGGATAAATCTACCTTTAATCTGCCCAGCCCGGGCAAAGGAATAATCTCTGAGATTATGTATAGCGAAGGGGACACTGTAAACGTAGGGCAAATTTTAGCCGTGATTAACGAAAGTTAGCCATTCCCATTGACAATATCTGACTTCTCGAGTATAAATAAGATAAGTTTTGATAAGTTTGAAAAAATGAAAGTGCTAAACTAAATGGCAATTGATTATAAAAAAGAATTAGAGAATACAGCCAGAAACATGATCTTTGTGCATGATCCGAACCTCTTAATTAAGATGGTCGTGCGGATGATGGTGGATAAAGCTAAGATTGCCCACGTTAGCTTTTTTTTACACAATAAAGAAAAACAAGGTTATCTGCTTACGGTTTCCCGGGGGTCATTGAACAAGAAAATCCCTATGGATTTAGTCTGTATTGATAAAGACGATGTGTTAATCCGTTTCTTTAGGGAGCATAAGAGCAGTTTTATCTTTGGGAGAGAGGCGTTATTACTTGATGAAGCAAAATCGGTATTAAAAGGCAATAAATTGAAGCCAGAAGGTAAACAGCAGCTGGCCCAGGTTCTTTATCAAATGGAGCTTTTGGAAGCGGTGGTTTGTATCCCCAGTTATTTCCGGGATGAATTGTTAGGGCTCTTGTTATTGGGTAAGAAGGACAGCGGCAAGAAATTTATGGATGAGGAATTGGATTTTTTTGTCGCGCTTAATTCTAATCTGGCCATGGCCATCAGAAACGCGCAATTGTTTAAGGAGCTGGAATATGAATTAGATCGTAAACATCAGTTGTTTATCCGTACGACTATTGCCCTGGCCGCGGCGATTGAAGCCAAGGATCATTATACTCATGGGCATACTAGCCGGGTAACAAATTTAAGCATGGAGATTGCCCGGAGGATGGGAATAAAGGCGAAGAAAAATTTTGACGGCAAATTCTTGGAGAATTTACATATCTCCAGCCTCCTGCACGATATTGGCAAGATCGGTGTACCGGAGCATATTTTGAATAAAAGAGGCAGCCTTACTGTGGGTGAACGTAATCGGATTAAAGAACATCCCCTAATCGGAGTAAATATCTTAAAGTCGATTAAAGAGCTATCAGGCGCAGTCACAGGAGTCAGATATCATCACGAACGATTCGACGGGAAGGGGTATCCCGAAGGCTTAAAAGGCGATCAAATTCCTCTGATTGCTTCGATAATCACTGTAGCAGATTCTTTTGATGCGATGAGCACTGACCGGTCATACCGGGCAGCTCTGAATAAGACGGATGCGATTAAAGAAATCGAACATTTAAGCGGGGAGCAGTTTTCTCCGCAAGTTACGGATACTTTTTTAGAACTCTGCCGGGAAGGTAAAATTTAATCGCTGCGCATTTACTGCGCAACTTCTACTATGCACCCTAAACGTATAATTTTAATGTATATCTCTGAAGTTTCCGGCCATCGCAGTGCGACGATGGCTATTGAAAAGGCAGTTAAACAGCTGCATCCGGATAGCGTGATTCTAAATATTAACGCCTTTAATTATACTAATCCTATATCCGAAAAAGTGATTAATCGGATTTATATGGAGGTAATTAAGCGTACCCCTAAGATCTGGGACTATCTTTATGATAATCCCAGCGTAGTTAAGGGCCTGGAAAATATTAAACGGTACATCCATAGATCAAATTCGCCAAAACTCAAAAAACTCTTCGATAGTTTTAATCCGGATCTGGTGGTTTGTACTCAAGCGTTTCCCTGCGGGATGGTCGCTGATTTCAAGAAAACCTATGGCGTCAATTTACCGCTGGTGGCGGTGCTTACGGATTATATCCCGCATTCTTATTGGGTCTATGATGCGGTGGATTATTATATAACTCCCTCGGAGGAAGTATCAGCGCGCCTGGAGAAAAAAGGAGTTAAGCCTGTTAAGATCAAGCCCTACGGGATTCCCTTTGACCCTAAGTTTAACCAGAAGTTAAACCGAGAAGATATTATCAGTAAATTGAAACTAAATCCGCATAAGCCGGTGATCTTAATTATGGGAGGCGGCCAGGGCCTCGGCCCGATTAAAACGATTGTTAAGTCACTGGAAAAAAGCCAGTATGATATTCAGGAGCTGATTGTTGCCGGGACCAATAAGAAATTATTCCGTTCGTTGAAACGAAAAATAAAACATTACAAGAAAGACATTCATCTGTTTGGTTTCATCCAAAATATCCAGGAATTGATGTATATTTCCAAGGTGATTATATCTAAACCCGGGGGGGTCACTACTGCCGAAGTCTTAAGTATGGGGCTGCCCATGATTATTGTTAAGCCCATCCCCGGCCAGGAAATAAATAATACTAACTTCTTAACTCAAAAGCAAGCGGCAATCGAAGTGGATGAACCTAAAGAGGTCTATCGGGTTATTGATGATTTGTTGAAGAATAAGGAAAAATTAGAGCGGTTAAGAGCCGCCGGATTAAAAATTGCCAAACCTAGCGCAAGTATGGATATTGCCAAACTTCTTTTGAACTTATAAATCGTGACAAATTATTATATCTATCGTCTCGGCCAATTTATCGCGCTAGCCTTTCCATTAAGATTAGTTTATTTTTTAGCGTCTTTTTTAGCTCAAGGATATTATTTTTTTGCTTTCGGCGACCGGCGGAGCGTAAAAGCTAATCTGCGGGTTATTTTTCCTGAAAAATCGAACCGCCAACTACGCAAAATTAGCAGAATGGTTTTTCGGAATTTTGCTAAATACCTGGTAGATTTCTTTCGTTTTGAGAAATTAGATCGTGAATATATAGACAAAAACATAAAATTAGAGAATCTGCATTATTTTGATGAGGCTTTAGCTAAGGGTAAGGGTGTAGTTGTTTTAACCGCGCATTTAGGTAATTGGGAGTTAGGCGGAGTAGTGCTTGCGCAATTGGGTTATCCTTTTTGGGCGGTAGCTTTGCCGCATAAAAATAAAAAGGTTAATGATTTTTTTGATGCTCAGAGAAACAGCAAAGGGGTTAAGGTTATTGCCATGGGTAAGGCGGTAAGGAGCTGTATTACCGAAATCAGGAAAAATCATATGGTGGCTTTGGTCGGTGACCGGGATTTTTCCGAAAAAGGGATTATCATAGATTTTTTTGGCAGGCCTACGCATTTTCCCGAAGGCCCGGCAGCTTTGAGTTTGATGACCGGCGCCAGTATTGTTCCGGGATTTATGCTTAGGAACCCGGATAATAGCTTTACTTTAAGGATAGAAAAGGCAGTAGAATTTTCGCCCACCGGCGATAAAATAAAGGATTTAGCGGATTTAATCGATGTATACAAAAAAATTATCCAGGATTATATTCGTAAGTATCCGACGCAGTGGTATGTCTTTCGCCGGTTCTGGGTAGAATAAATATGCGTACTTGTGTAATTATCCCCACTTATAATGAATCCCGCTCAATTGCGGATTTGATTAATCAGGTTACTAAATTAGGGTTAGAGGTAATTATCATTGATGATGGTTCGACTGATGATACGGTAAAGATCGTTACTGCCTGCGGCGTTAAGGTTTTAGTTTCCTTGCGGAATATGGGTAAAGGGGCGTCTTTAATTAAGGGGTATCATTTTGCTCTCCAGCAAGGCTTTGATGAGGTGATCAGTATGGATGGGGATGGCCAGCATTCCCCTGATGATCTTTTAGCTTTTATCCAGAAGGCTCGAAACTCTCAGAGTGCATTGATTGTCGGTAACCGTATGGGGATGACCAAAGGAATGCCTGTCTTACGGGTGATTACCAATTTTCTAATGTCAAAATTTATCTCTTTGGTTGTTGGGCAGCAGATTCCCGATACGCAATGTGGATTTCGCCTCATAAAAAAAGAATTATTGTCAAAAATAGATTTGTCAACTTCCAGGTATGAGACGGAATCCGAAGTTTTAATTAAGGCAGCGCATCTGGGTTTTAAGATTGAATCTATCCCGGTTAAGACAATCTATTCCGGAGGAAAAAGCCAGATTAATTTTTTGGTCGACACTTTAAGATTTTTGCGTTTTATGATTTTGGAGTTTACCCGTCCCTCTAAACATGCTTAATATTATCCTGCAATATTTAAACCAACTGCCTAAAGATTATGTAGTGATGATTGTAGGCGCTTTACCTATTTCAGAATTAAGAGGCGCAATACCGTTGGGGCTGTCATTCGGGATGCCGCTAGTTAAGGCTTTTTGGCTTTCCGTCCTGGGTAATTGCCTGATTGTGGCTCCGGCGCTTTTTCTTTTTGTCCCGGTTACCAATGTTTTAAGAAGATTTAAGATCTGGGCGCGTTTTTTTGATTGGGTCTTTGAACGCACTAAGAAAAATTCCGATGCTATTCAGAAATATGAAGCTTTGGGCCTGGCTATTTTTGTGGCCATACCGCTGCCGATGACCGGGGCCTGGAGCGGGGTAATTGCCGCGTCGTTATTTAAGATTCGTTTTCGTTATGCGTTTTTAGCGATTATTGCCGGGGTGATTTGCGCGGGGCTGATTGTTTCAGCACTATGTGTTTTAGGTATTTTAAGCTACAAGGCGGTAACCACTTGATTCAGGTTTATACGGGAAACGGTAAAGGTAAAACCACTGCTGCTTTCGGGCTGGCCTTAAGAGCCGCCGGAGCCGGGTTAAATGTTTATATCGGCCAGTTTGCCAAAGGTAGCAGTTGCAGTGAGCATAAAGCATTGCGGAAAATAAAAAATATAAAATTAGAGCAATTCGGCAGAGAATGTTTTATCCGGGATAAACCCCGGCAGATGGATGTGGAATTTGCCCGTCAGGGAATGGAGAAGATAAACAAGGCCATTGCCTGTCGAAATTATCAGGTGATTATTTTAGATGAAATTAATATTGCTTTGAAATTTAAACTGGTGCGCCTTAAAGAGGTGCTGGATTTAATCAAGCTTACTCCGAAAAATATTGAACTGGTATTAACCGGCCGTTACGCGCCCGCGCAGCTGATTAAAGCTGCAGACTTAGTCAGCCAAATCCGGGAAGTTAAGCATTATTACCGGCAGGGCCTAAAAGCCAGAAAAGGAATAGAGTTATAATTTGGAAAATTTGTTGACAAATTATTATTGAGTGTTAAGCGATAAGTAAGAAGTAAGGGGGACGTTCCCCAAAGGGACAGGTTAAGCAACAATAGCTTATTGAAAATAAAGAGGTTAGGATAATATCCGCAAGAATCTTGTTAGATTCTCTTCCTTCCTACGTCTATTACTAGTACAGGACTTTGTTGCGTGCCAAGATAAGCTCTTTGTAATCTAACCGAATGAGATGTTTCGGTTGTGCTAATTGTCCGTCAGCACATAGTTTGAGGTGA
>JAHIKK010000088.1 GCA_018897555.1 Candidatus Omnitrophota bacterium | reverse complement strand
ATTTGCAACGGCTTAAATTCTTGGCTTCTAACATCACACTACAACCACGATCTCAATTCAAGCCGTAACAAACCCTGCCTGTCCGGCAGGCAGGCATTATCTTTTCAAGATTACTTTTACAGGTATTATAAGACATTACCCAGACATGTATATCCGTCTATTAAACAAATAGTCGGTTTTATTTTTTCCAAGGATAAGGATGTATTTAAAAAGGTAGTTTTGGTAGAGTATCCTTCAAAAGGAATTTGGTCAGTAGGTTTTATGACTAACGAAGGTTTTAGGGAGGCGCAGGAATTAACAGGTCAGGAGCTCGTGCACGTGCTCATTGGCTCAACTCCCAGTCCTTGGAGCGGATTTTTCATCTTAGTTCCTAAAAATGCGGTAAAGTTTCTAGAAATGTCAGCGGAGGATGGCGTAAAACTAATAGTCTCGGGAGGGATACTTAAACCAGACTAGAGGTAAGATGTTTGCTGGGTTATTAGCAGGGGCACCGCTTAATATGTGGATAGAGGCATAGCTAAAATCCAAACCATAAAAGACGAATTCTTCATCAATGTCCGGTGTTTCGAACCGGACAAACTCTAACGTTTTAATACCAAAGGAGTTAGGCGATTCTGAGCCAAAAATTACCGGACAAAATTGGACAAAAAATAGTTAATTCTGTCCAGAAATTGATATTTTCGTGAGGAAATACCTCTCTAAAGCCAGAATATTCTTGATATATCAAGGTATTACGTCTATAATTAGGCTAATAAATTTAGAGAGGTTTCCCCTTGTGAAATACGAGAGGGACCCTGATTTTCCCTCGTTTCAAGGCATGAAAATCACCCCGAGCTCAAAGAGCGAGGGGCAAGATACATAGAAACACCCCTTTTGTTTATTATCCGCATATCGAAAACTCTCTTATTTAATGGCGGCTATTTAATGCTAATACCGCTGAAATTACGCAAGACCTGTTTACACAGAATCTTTCTGCTCACTGAATAGCTTGTAATTCTAGGATTAAAGAGGACAATATCTTTATGAATACAACGGTAAAAAACAGAGTTCCGCACATTATTTTCCTATATTGGGTAATCAAAATAGTATCAACTACATTAGGGGAAACCGGAGCAGATATGTTTTCCATGACCTTGAATTTAGGTTATTGGCATACAATTGCGATATTCATGAGTTTATTCCTCATATTGCTGGTGATTAAGCTTTCTTTGAAAGTTCTGGGTGGCATTTGTTTTAACCAGGCCGTTTGGTGCCACATTTGGCGATTTTCTTACTAAGCCCATCCAAAAAGGGGGAATCAATCTTGGTACAGTGGCTTCTTCAGTAGTTATTTGTGTAATTTTAATTTTTGCAATTGCCAGAGAAACTAAGTTAGAAAAGGAAAGATGGGCAGTTGACCCCCTCCCCTAAAACTGTACCATTTACAAATAGAATTGCGGTAGATAAAAGATAAAGAGCATGAACGCCAGATAAAGCAATGTTTGCCCAAAAGGTAGACATTTGCCCCATCCATCTATCCATCCATCTTGCTTAATAAGTCCAATACAGCTAAGTATCTATATCTATTCTTATTCGTTATGATAAAATGATATTTGGTAGTTCTCGTGAAGTAATAATAATTTAAAAGTGGCCAGGGAGGGATTATGAAAAGAAAGCTTTTTGTGTTTATATTGTTGCTATTATTGATGGTGGATATAGCCGGTTATGTAAATAAGGTAAATATGAAGCCTCAAACAGCAGAAGAATGGCGTACGTATATTCGGTATCGCCGGGATGAAGTTTTGCGCGACCTGTATAAAGCAGAGCCTCGGGCAAGATGGGAGATTTTACGCGCAAAAGGATATGCGGTATTTATGAATTTGAATGTAAACCTTATTTTAGCCAGTGTCACAGGCGGAAGAGGGGTTGTCCACGAAAACGGAATCTTTGGCAAGGAAACATTCATGCGTATGGCTCAAGGCGGTGTAGGTTTTGGTTTGGGAGTGAAGGATTTCCGCACAGTATTTATTTTTGATGATTGGGCAGTGCTTAATAAGTTTTTAAATAGTGGTTGGCAGTTTGGTGCTGAAGCAGATGCTGCGGCCAAAGGCGGCGGAGCAGGAGCAGCGGCAAGCGGAGCGGTAGCGGTTGCGCCCGGATTACGCGTGTATCAGCTTACCGAGAATGGGCTGGCGTTGCAAGCGACGGTGCACGGCACAAAGTTTTGGCGCGATGCCTACGTTAATGGCGACAAAGGCGTTCAGGAAAATTAAGCCGTCATATTGTCGCCTGGAGAAGGGAGGGTGTTGAATGCAAAAGAAAATCAAGATTGTTATCTTAATAATTGTCGCTATTTTTGGATTTTGTTTGGTTAGAGATTTTCTTGTCAAATCGCTTATAGGCAGCGTCGCAAGCAATGTTACCGGAGCCCCTACACATGTTGGCGGATTATCATTAAGTATTATCAAGCAGTCAGTCAGAATATCCGGCTTTAAGATGTATAACCCGAGGGGATTTTCTAGAGATATTCTAGTTGATATTCCCAATATTGGCGTTACCTGTAATATGGGGGCATTGCTGAAGGGGAGGATTCACTTAAAACAGCTTGATATTGATTTAAAAGAATTAGGGCTTACAAAGAACAAGGAAGGCAAACTCAATGTTGATTCCCTGAAAATTATTGAAGATCAGAAGAATAAAAAGAAAAATGATGGTCAAAAACCAGCCAAAGAGATGGCTATTCAAATAGATGTGGTTAATTTGCATATGGGGCGAGTGGTGAATAAGGATTATAGCGTTAAGGAATTTCCGGTAATCAAGGTATATGATATCAATCTTAAAAAAACATATAAAAATATTACCAGTGTTCAGCAGCTTGCTGTTTTAATTATGGCGGAGCCTTTAAAAGCAGCGGGTATTCAGGGGGCGGGAATTTATGGGGTGATGATGTTTACTAGTGTCGCGGTTTTACCGGTTGCAGCGGTATTTACTTTTGCCGGTAAAGATTATGCGGAAGCCGATTTTGATGCTTCCTGGGATTTAGCCTATGATACCGGGCTAAAACAACTGCGGAAAGCAGGCAAGATAAAGACACAAAACAAACAAAATGGAGTTATTGATGCCAATGTAAACGGTGCCGGTGTGACGCTTAAGCTTAAGAAGGTCACCAATAATAAAACGCATATTGTGGTTTCAGCGCGTAAATTCGGATTACCTCAACCAGAAATTAGCGCTGGAGTCTTGTATCGGATTTCCGATGAACTTAAGTAAACAAGTGTCTTTAACTCCTCGGTAATTAAAGTAGACGGATTCTTGCATATTTCAGGCCGCTTGCGCAACCTTATTGTTTTGGGTGATGGTAAAAAAGTATACCCGGAAGAAGTGGAGGAGGTAATAGGGAATAGTCCGTATATTAAAGAAATATGTGTCTTAAGCAGGAATGCTGCGCAGGGGGCGCATAAGGGGTACGAAGAAGTATATGCGGTTGTGGTGCCGAATTTTGATATATTCGAGCAGAATGAAAAAAACAACGAAGAGAAAATAAAAGAAAGAATATCATCGGAAATAACGCGATTAAGCGAAAATCTCGCTGAGTACAAACGGATAATGGATTTTGAAATCTGGCGCGAGGAATTTCCTAAAACGACAAGTAAAAAGATTAAAAGGAAAGTAATTGCGGATATAGTAAAAAGCAAATCATTCCAATTCCTTAGCCTCCTCTTTAAACAACTGAAGGAGAGTTAAACCTGTCCTACTATCGCAGGTGCGTTTGACGCGTTACCGCGCGGATTGAAGACATTTAAACGATACGCAAAGATAAGCCATGAAAGAAGAATATTTTTTAAATTTGCTTAAGAAATATAACCAAACTCATATTCTTAGGCATTGTCAGTCGCTAAGCCTTCCGGAAAGAGAAAAATTTATTAGTGAAATGGGTAATCTTGATTTTAAACTCGCCTTTTCACTTTATGAAAAGATTTCCCGGCAAAAATTCCCCGTCAAGCATAACCTAGATATCTATCCATCAAAGATATTTACTATTTCTAAAAATTCTGATGAGCAAATGCAAAGGGAAGAGGCGCGTCTATTGGGTGAGTCTTTAATTTACAAGAACAAGATAGCTGTTTTGATCGTAGCCGGAGGTCATGGCTCTCGTTTGGGTTTTAATGGCCCTAAAGGGATGTTTCCGATCTCTCCCCTAAAAAACAAATCTTTATTTCAGTTTTTCGCCGAGTCGGTCAGGGCCTTATCTTTGCGCTACAAGGTTGTTGTTCCATTGTTGATAATGACGGATAAGGAAATGCTCCCGGAAGTAGAAGGCTTTTTCAAAACACATAATTTTTTTGGCCTCGATTCGCAAACTGAAATAAAGATTTGT
>JAHIKK010000087.1 GCA_018897555.1 Candidatus Omnitrophota bacterium | reverse complement strand
TCAGCGGCGCATAGATTGTACGCAGGTAGACTTCAAACTCTGCTCCCTGGTTCGCAAAGCTAAACACATAATCATATCTATAATCGTCCTGGGGTTCAACTGCCTTCCAGTCCGCAGGATGACTAAATTCCAGTTTTTTAAGCCCGCGCATCTCATATTGCAAAGAGCAGGACACCAGACCGCATGTCATAACAATACCGGTTAATAAAAACAATATTCTTCTCATAACATTTCACCTCTCTAAACAGATTGTATCACCACTAACCCAACCGGTCAATAGCCGATGTCCGATAGTCAATCATAGTCTCGATCACCCTGTTAGCCTTCATATAGCCCAAATACTACATAAATACTACTAAATACTATTATAGTAGTTGTAGTCTATTTTGAAAGGCTGCTAAAGCAATGTTGAGATCAGGACGAAAACCGAATAACTATGCTGAGAATAGGCAGCGAAAAAGGGCCTCTTTGCCTTTGTCCCTTAATCCCTGTTTTTAATCATTGCGCTATATAGTTTCGCATGATGATATTTTTTGCAAAATTATTCCTTTTATGGTAAACTTTACTAATTTTATAATTATTTAACTAAATTTTTTAAGGCAAAAGCATGAAAAGCAATAATATGTAATAGTTCAGCTCTGGGAAGAATAGAGTCTTATCCAGCCGCTTCCCGTGGACGGATGTTGCTTAATTTGAGGCCTGGAATCGGTCTAAAGCGGTGGAGAGATGGCGGTGAGCAGGAGATATTGCTTTTTTCTCAGAAGTATATCTTCAAACGTACGCAGGGCGTCAATTCCATTGAGTTTGGCGGTTTGTAAAATACTTGTAATCACGTTGTGATATTTAGCACCTTCATCGGAACGGTTCCCAAAAGTAATCTTGCGCAATATCACATCCGGCCTTATTTGTTGCTCCGCGTGATTATTATGATGATCGATTCCACGTACATATAAAAAAGTAAAGATCTCTCCTTTGTGCCGCTCAAGTCGTTTGGCAAAACGCTTGAGTATTTTTTTATTGGGATTAGGGAATGCAAAATCTTCAAGAGCGTTGTTAAGCGCTTCCCTTCGGGCACAGTAAACATCATCCCAGTTTTTATCTTTATATTCCTTATACAGTGCGATCGCATCCTGGAGTATTGCTTTGAGCCTCGTAACGTAACCTAAAACTTCCGCGTCGTCGTGCCAATATGCTTCGACTTTCTTTAAGTCCCGTAAAATATGCGCAAGGCAGCGTTGTTTAGCTTTCGTGATGATCTTATTGTACGCCGATAGAAAATCCGAAATTAAAGTTCCATCATATTTATCACCCAGGATATCTCGCACAACTTTCTGGCCGCGCGATTGGTCGATATGACTAACACACACATTCTTATTCGAAAATTTCCACAGCCAACGGCTCTGGCCATCTACTTTCCATCCGGTTTCATCGGCATGGATAAAGCACCCCTTCTTCAATGATTCGATAAGCGCCTGGTATAGAGGAGAACCGGCCCGTTTTAACTGATACCTGAACCCGGCGATTGACGACGCAACAATCTTCAGATTAAATGCCTTCTCAAACAACTCCCGGACATCCCGTTCGGAAATCTTTATTCCGTAACGTAAAAAAGCCGCTAATGCTTTGGCTTTGGGCCCAATGTAACTATTCGGTAATTCATCCTTGCCCAAAGGCGCCACTACTTTTTGTTTGCAATTCTTACAATAATATTCGTGGTGCCGGTATAAAACTGCTTCCACCTTCGGCAAAACAATATCTTCCTGGATATGCTCATCTACGCTCTTACATTCCGTTAAATCACAACCGCCGCATTGCGGGCAACAACTCATTCGCACCTCTTCAACCCGGTCTATCTTATCCGGTTTTTTTCTAAACCAGCCGATATGCCCGAAAAGGCCGCCTTTTTTCTTCGGCAAAGGAGCCGGTATTTGGTTTTGGGGATCCTCGGGCGGTTTCTTTTTGCCGGATTTATAACGCTTTGACTTGAGTTCTTCCAGTTCGAATTTTAGATAGGCATTTTCCTCTCTAAGTTTTTCGTTTTCATCCCGCAACCGTAATACCATCTGTTCTAATGCTTTCCTATTCATCGGCAAGTCCCGTGTAATGGTATCTCAATATCTTAAAATTTATTTCTGCTATACGGTAGATAATGCTTATTGCCCTATCGTATTCCTTTATGCCTCTTACGGCGTAATAAAGCTTCTTCTTATTCAAGAATATCATGTTAGTAGCCTTAGTCGACCGGTGGGATAAATACCGGTATGGCCCATGAAGAATGGGGTTTTCCTTTCGCTTGCATCTGCATCCTGTTTTACCACAGATATTGCCACGCTTGACGATTGTGCCGCGCAGAATATGCTTGAATCCACGTAACTTTTCTGCCAACGCGTCACGCTTTT
>JAHIKK010000086.1 GCA_018897555.1 Candidatus Omnitrophota bacterium | reverse complement strand
CTAATGATTTGGATATCGAGACTCTGGAGCTTCTGGAAGAATTACTGCTGGAATATCCCGGCACGCTTTTTTTGGTCAGCCATGACCGGGCTTTTCTGAATAATGTGGTCACCTCGACTATGGTTTTAGAAGGAGAGGGTTTGATCAATGAGTATGCCGGCGGCTATGATGATTGGCTCAGCCAGCGAAAACCCGAGGCGTCAGCTCCGGTAAAAGCAAAACCGGTAAAAGAAAAGATCCTGCCTAAAAAACCGGTAGTCGCACGCAAGCTTATCTCTGGCGAGCAGCGCGAACTCGACAACCTGGCGTCGGAAATTGAGAAGATGGAAGCTGAGCAGAAACAGCTCTACGCTCTTTTAGCTGATTTTAAATTTTATGAGAAAGATCCTGCGGAAATCGCCAGCACCAAGGCCAGGTCAGAATTTTTGTCAAATGAGCTGGCCAAGGCCTACGCGCGATGGGAGTATTTAGAGGAATTATCAGAATAGAGGAAAATAAATAGAAACGGTCCCATTGTTTGCCTAGTTTAAAGTTGTAATTAATTAGAATAAGCGATACAATAATAAAAATAAGTATTCAGGAGCGAGGGAAGGTTATTTATGAAGAAAAGTATCAAGATAACCTGGTCCATGGAGTGTGCAAAGATTACTATGCAGACGGAACGCTGAAATCAGAAGAGCCGTTTGTGGGAGGTAGGCGGCAAGGTGAGCGCGGAGTCTTTATATGAACACGGCACGACTGTAAAAAGTTGGGTCCGCTATGATGAAAATGGCAACGAAACAAATAAGGAGTGACGATGATTGAGATGGAGTTAAATAAAATTGTGATTGATGAGAAAAGGCATGATCAGCTGATTGCCTTAAAGGAAAAAGGAGGCTCCAGGGTTCTGCCGATTGTTATCGGCTTAAATGAAGCCTCGGCCATAAAATTAAAGATCAGCGGTTTTAATCCTCCGCGGCCATTGACCCATGATTTAATTTTTATGATCATTAATGACCTGGAGGCAACCGTCGAGAAAGTTATTATTGATAAGTTAGAAGAAAATACTTTCCATGCCAAGCTGATCATTAAAACTGCCGGCGGCGTGTTTAAGACTATTGATGCCCGGCCAAGTGATAGTATTGCTTTGGCGGTGAGGTTTCATGCGCCGATCCTGGTGGAAGAAGAGATTCTCAAACAGTATGAGCTGTTTAATAAAGAAAAGCTTTAATATGCTCAAGTTCAGCCTAAAAGACGAAAATATCTTAAGCCCGATTTATAATTTTGCTAAAGTTAAGAAGGTAAAATTGTATCTGGTGGGAGGAGCTCTGCGGGATTTAATTTTAGATAGGAACAAAGAGAATCCGGATTTTGATTTTTGTTTAAAATCCGGCGCCTTAAGATTTGGCGCTAAACTCGCCAAAGAATTAAGATGTGCTTTTGTGGTTCTAGATGAAGAGCATGCTGCCTGCCGTTTAGTCAAGAAAATAAACCAGAAGGTTTATACCTTTGATTTTTCGGATTTTCGCGCCGCAACTTTAGAAAAAGACCTATTGCATCGGGATTTTACGATAAACTCTATGGCTTTAGGTTTAGGGGATGTATTTGGGAAGCAGGATTTAGATACTTTGATCATTGATCCGTATTCCGGGAGAGCGGATCTTAAAGCTAAGCTTATTAAAGTTACCGGCCCGGGCTCGTTTAAGGAAGACCCCTTAAGGATCCTGCGGGCTTTTAGTTTTAGCTGCACACTCGGTTTTAGTTTGGATAAAGAAACATTGCGCCTGGGGCAAAAAGAAAAAAATAAAATTAGTGATGTATCCGGCGAACGTATCCGTGAAGAATTATTTAAGATTTTAGATAGCGCTACAGCTTACGCTTCTTTAGTCAGCCTGGATAAGTTAAAGATCTTAGAGATTATTTTTCCGGAAATCAAGCCCATGCGCGGGATTGGGCAGGGGCCGTATCATCATCTGGATGTCTGGCAGCATAGCTTAGAAACTTTGAGCCAATTTGAACTGATCATGAAGCGGGCTAAACAAACTCCCCAGGTTTATGATTATTTGCAGGAGGAGGTCGCCGGTTTTCGTAGAAGATCCAGCCTGCTGAAGTTAGCCTGTATTTTGCATGATATCGGCAAGCCCAAGGCCCTGCGCCGGGAAAAGAAAAAGATTATTTTCCATGGCCATGAAAGGATAGGCTTAGGCTTAACGCGCGTAATTTCGCGCAGATTAAAATTATCTAATGATGAAGGCCGCGTTTTAGAGAGGATCGTGCTCTGGCATTTAAGGCCGGGGTATCTGGCGGGTAACTCTCCTCCTACTGCGCGGGCAATTTTCCGTTATTTCCGTGATACCGGCAATGACGCCTTAGCCGTACTTTTATTATCTTTGGCTGATCAGCGGGCGACTAAGGGGCCTTTGACTACGGCGGTCTCACGCCTGCGGCATGAGAAAACAGTTAAGGCATTGATCCGTAAATTATTAAAGCAGAAAGATGAAAAAAAATTAGTGCGTTTTTTAAACGGCAATGATCTTATGGATAAATTTAAATTGCCGGCTTCGCCGCTGATCGGTAAACTGCTGACGGAGTTGGAAGAGGCACAAGCTATCGGCAAGATTAAAAATAAGCAAGAGGCTTGGCAGTTAGCCGCTAAGCTCATCAAATCCCGAAAATGAAGAAGTTTATTCTTATCGCGGTAATCCTGTCCTTAATTCTTTTTGGCGCTACGGTATACCTGAATAAAGTATTTCTACCGGAAAAAATCAAATCCCTAATTGTTTCGACGCTGGCCAAACAGACCGGCAAGGATATTTCTTTAAGCTCTCTGGAGTTTAATATTTTTAGGGGTCTGGTTTTGCATGATCTGGTAATTGCCGATGGCCAGAATGTGATTTTAAGTACGCGCCAGGCATCTTGTACGATTTTTATTTGGCCGATTTTTAAGAAGCAGATTATTATTCCCGGCATAAATCTTAAATCCCCGTATATTTTCCTGGAGCGCCGAGCGGATAACAGTTTTAATTTGCAGGATCTTTTTGCGCCCCAGCCATCGGCGAAAAAAGTAGATTTTAGTGTCGCTGTTTTTAAAGTTACCATTGCCGATGGTAATATTGTTTTTCAGGATGATACCCTGGCAGCTAAATCTAAAAAAGAAATCAAGAATATTCAGCTGAACTTACAGCTGGGTTTACCGGTAAAATTAAAGTTTAAACTTAGCGCGGAACTGGTTAATCAACCGCCGGTTTTAATTAATGCCTCCGGAGAATATAAGATTTTAAGCCGGGAGCTGGCGGCGAATCTTGCCTTGAAGGATTTATCCCCGCGTGAGTTTAGCGCTTATTATCCTGATCTAAGCGGCCTGGTTTCCGGGTTAATAGAGTTGCAGGCTCAGGTGAATCTTAAAAAACAGATGCTGCAAGTTAAGCTTTCCTCTAGAGGCAAGGATTTAATTTTGGTAAAAGACAATTTAAAGGCTAAATTAAATTCCAGCCTGCAAACCAAAATTGACTATAATTTAGAAACTAAAAAACTTGAATTTAGCGGCGCCTGTGATATTTTGCAGGCGGATATTTCCGGTTTAGAGTTTTTAGGCCAAATAAAGAATTTAAACGGTAAGTTTGTTTTTGATCAGCGTTCTTTAACTGCGGATAACTTAAAGGCAGAGTTGTTGGGCGCGCCATTTAAGATTAACCTGGGGATTAAAGATTTCAGCACTCCAGTATTAGATATAAATACGGATTTTGATCTGAATATTCTTCCGGCTGTGGCTAAAGATAAATTTAACTTTTCCCTGATTAATTCGGCCAGCGGCAAGGCGGCATTGGCTCTAAAAATACATCCGGATGATCAGGGTGTTTGGAGAGCGCAGGGCAGGTTGGATATTACCGGCGCGGGTTTAAAGCTGGATAAACCGGATCAGCTGATTGAGGATATCGCCGGGAGCCTGGAATTTAGCCAGCAGGGCTTAAGTTGGGCGGATACAAAATTTAAATATCAGGGAATAAATTATCAGTCTAGCGGAACACTTTCTGATTTTACTGCGCCTAAGGTTAAGTTAAAACTTTATTCCGAGGATTTATCCGTTAGCGGAGATTTTGATTTATTGGGCAAGAAAATCAAAATTGCCCAGCTGGAGGGTAAATATCTTGATTCGCAGTTTTTAGTCAGCGGTGATATTGACCGCGCTGATCCGGCTAAGCCGCAGGTGGATTTAACCGGCAGGATCAACTTGGAATTGAGTAATTTAACTAAGTTATTGGAGAAAACCTACCCCGGGATAAAAGCGAGCTCCCCCTCAGGCCGGCTGGATACGCAATTTAACCTGAGCGGACCGGTTACCGATTTTAAAAACTGTTACCTGGACGCAAAATCTACGAGCAGTAATTTTTCTTTATATGGCTTAAAGGCGACGGATCTATCCTTAAATTTTTTACAAGAACAAAGAATCGCCAGGGTCCCCTTTTTCTATTTGGCTTTTTATGACGGAATGATTGAGGGGACAGGCGCGTTGAACTTTAATCCTGCTGATTTTGTTTACCATTTGGAATTAATCGCTAACGGAATAAGATTAGAAAAACTTAAACTGGATACGCCGTCTAAGGCCAGGGATATTTCCGGGATTTTCCGGGGAGAGGTCAAGCTGAATGGGACGGGCAGTGATTTGAATAAACTTAGCGCAGCCGGCAAATTTGCGGTCACCGAGGGGAGGATGGGGGGGTTGAATTTACTTCACGGTTTAGGCAGGTTGTTATTGGCTAAGGATTTGGGGAAGATTGAATTTACAGGATGCACTGCTGATTTTTCGTTAAAAGACAAATTTCTCTATACGGATAATCTGAAATTAACCAGCAGCATTGCTAATCTTACCGGCCCGATGAAAATCGGCTTGGATAATTCTTTAGAGGGGGCTTTAGATGTGGAGATAATCAGTGAGATGGTCCCTTTAAGCGGCACGTTTAAGGACGTCGCTACCGCGATTATCGGCGAGGGCGGTAAATTTGGCGTAATTAAATTAAGCGGTACGCTGGGAGAGCCCAGGTATTCTTTTAAGACAGCGGTAGGTAATATTATTCAGGGGTTAGCGGACGTGCTTTTTAAAAAATGATGAAAGTTTACACTCAGGAATTAATTTTTAATACCAAGAATCGCCAGGAGTTTATTAATATTACCGATCAGGTCCGGGAGGCTTTAGCTAAAAGCGGGATCAAAGAAGGCCTTTGCCTGGTTAATCCCATGCATATTACTGCCAGTGTTTTTATTAATGATGATGAAAGCGGATTGCATAAGGATTTTTCTCTGTGGCTGGAGAAATTGGCGCCGTTTGGGAAAGATAAATATCAGCATAATCTTACCGGTGAAGACAACGCGGATGCGCATTTAAAGCGCACGATCATGGGCAGGGAGGTGGTGGTAGCCGTCACCGGCGGTAAATTACATTTTGGCCCCTGGGAGCAGATTTTTTACGGAGAGTTTGACGGTCAGAGAAGGAAACGCGTTTTAATTAAGATAATCGGTGAGTGATGGGAGTGATTATGAAAATTAAAAATACGGAAATTAAGGTAGTGATGGGGGATATTACGGAGTTACGGGTGGACGCTATTGTTAATGCCGCTAATAATCAATTGCTGATGGGCGGGGGAGTGGCAGGAGCAATTAAAAAAAAGGGCGGTAAGATTATCGAAGAAGAGGCGCTGAGTAAGGGGCCGGTAGAGATCGGAGAAGCTATTGCTACCGGCGCCGGAGAGCTGGCGGCAAAATATATCATTCATGCTGCGACTATGGGTATGGATTTTTCCCGTCAATCCAATAAAGCCTCGGGCGGGATCCCGCCAGAGTTTGGTGAGAATTGGGCGGGAAAGACAGATGAAATTAAAATTCGCGATGCCTGCCGGAACGCGTTGAATTTAGCTAAGGAATTAAAAATCAGTTCAATCGTTTTTCCGGCATTAGGTTGCGGTACCGGAGGTTTTCCATTATTAGCCTCGGCTAAAATTATGGCTCAGGAGGTTTTGAAATATTTGCGTGAAACGGATACCTTGCTTAAGGAAATAATTTTTTGCCTTAATAATGAAGAGGCGTTTACTATTTTTAAGAAAGGCATCGCGAATTTT
>JAHIKK010000085.1 GCA_018897555.1 Candidatus Omnitrophota bacterium | reverse complement strand
ATACCCAAGACAGCCTGCCCGCCAACGATTTAGTGGCGGGGACCCGCAAAACTGTTAAAGAACAAATAGCTTTTCTAAATTTCCACCCAGGATATTTTGTTTATCTTCCTGGGATATATCTAAATCCGAAACCGCCTTAATACCGTTAGCTATATCTTGTTTAGCCGGCCAATCGCTGCCCCACAAAATATGTTCTGGGCCCATGAGTTCAAGGGCAAGCAGGAAATTCGCCTTAGTCGTATCTCCGCTGGTATCGACGTAGATATTCTTAAAATAATCTGAAGGAAGCCCCTGCAAGTCTTTGACAAAGTTCATCTCCCGCAGCATCTGGTAAGTTGTGTCAAAGCGCTGCTTTAGATAGCAGATTGCCCCGCCAAAATGGGCAAAAATAAATTTTACCTTCGGATACTGCCGTAAAATATCCGACATTAAAAGCTTGCCGATTGAAATCGTAGTATCAAAAACATATTCAACAACCGGGGTAAGCAGCGGATCCTTGACCCGCTCAAAACCTATGGGGTTAACAATCTGCGCATGCACAAAAACCGGGATATTCTTTTCTTGCGCTTCTTTATATATAGGTAAAAACATCTTGTCATCTAAGTATATACCGTTATAACTTGAGCCGAGAGAAATTGCCTTAAAACCTAACTCATTGATTGCCCGCCTTAGCTCTTCCAGCATATCATAAGAATTATCTACCGGTAAAATCGCCGCACCGATAAATCTTTCCGGATAAGCTTTTAAAATCTTGGCAACATTATCATTATAAATATGCGCTACTTGGCTGATACTGCCTAACTTTAAATGCGCGTCTGTTGTGGGATAACTTAAGACTGCCCGATCAATTCCTGCCTCGTCCATAACCTTAAGCTGCGTTTCAATCTCGCCCCATCCCTTATGAAAAAAGTGGGCATTAGTAATTATATCCAGCGGCAGCCAGTGGCTATGCGCGTCTATTAACATTAATCTCGGTTCTCCGTATTCTTTAAGATGCGTTCAGTCATTTCTTTTTCATAAAGGGATTTTATTTCCTCTAAGCCCCTTTTGCCCAACCCCTTAACAATTACTTTCTCAATAGCATTCAGTTTTATCTCTGAGAAAATAAAATCCGGATTGATCTTTTTATGCTGGTCCCTGAATTCCGAACAAGACTTTTCTTTATTCTCGATATATTTCTGAAAATCGTTGATCTGCCTTTGCAGGGCGTCTTTTTCATGAGGAAGATAGGAGCCTAAAAGCTCTTTCTCCATCTCTTCCAGGATATCCTTATCAATATCCACTTGCGTAAACTTACGCTCGTATTTATCAAAGGTTTCTTTGGCGGCTTTATAGAGCCAGATAAAATAACGCTTCTTTAAATTCTTGATATCCTGATTGTTCATATACCCTCCTGATTTTTTACTTTCCCGGATGCTGCTGTTGGAAAGGTATAACCGGGGCAGTCCAGGGTGTCTGTTGGTTAATCACCGCGATCTCTAAAGGGCAGACATTCGCCGGCACAGTCAAAGCAAAACGCACGGCATTTTCAATAGCTTCGGTAGTCATTAAACGCGAGGTATCCGCGGTAATCTCCTGTAATTTACCGGTTAAATCCGTATCGGTTACTCCGGGTAATATCGAGGTCACCTTGATCCCGTGATCGCGAAGTTCCCAAAATAATCCTTTTGAAAATGCCCTTAAGCCGACCTTAAGTGAACTGTAAACGATAAAATTTCTGGGCAGCGGGTCGCATAAAGTCGAGCCGGAAACCATGTTAATAATCGCTCCGCTTTTATTCTTGATCATATCGTTAATCACCAGGCGGATAAGCCTGACATAACCCAGGTAATTGGTGTGGGCCAACCTTTCGAAATCTTCGATTGGCTGATCCTGAAAAGGATACTGGCTGGAAACTCCGGCATTATTGATCAGAATATCGATCTTGCCGAACTTTTCCTTGGCGCTTTTAACCAGCTTCTCCAAATCCTCCAGCTTGGTCACATCGCAAGCCACCGGCAAAACCTGTACTTTAAATTTTCCGGCAATCTCCGCGGCGGCCTCATTTAAAGCTTCCTGGCCGCGGGCGCCGATAACCAAATTTATCCCCAGGCTTGCCGCAGTGCAAGCCAGGGCCTTGCCAATACCGCGGCTGGCTCCGGTAATAATAGCAACACGTCCTTTTAAATCCGTACCCATGATAAATCCTCCTTTGAAATTCTCTCTATAACGGCCCCGGTCAATTTGCCGGTTGTTTAAATTTAAACACTCTGCCTGAAAATAAAAGCAAAACCAGCGCGCTGCCAAAAATAACAAAACCAAAATTAAAACTTTTAAGCATCAACAGGCCGCCTAAACTTACCCCCAGCCCGCCGGCAATAAAGCGCACTCCGCTATTTAAGCTAGCCGCTTCATTTAAGAATTCTGGCGGCAGGTCCGTTAACATCGTCGCCAAACCGACATGATTAAAAGTCCAACCCAAGCCCCAAATGATCATCGCCAGGCCGAGCAAGGTTAAAGGCAATTTTAATAAAAGCAAAAGGATGCCTAAAACCATGGCAATAATACCCAGGCTTACTACTTTGGGCCTGCCCATCTGATCGGCAAGATGGCCTCCCCAAAATTCCCCGAATATTCCGCTCAAACTGGTTAAGGTAATCATCATGCTAATCGTAAACTGGTTTAAGAAAAGCTGCGTAGAAAAATAAACCCCCAGCCACTGCTGCACCCCATGATAAATTAAACTAATCAGAAAGATGTAAAGAAAGATCCTCGCTACTTTCTTATCTTTAAATGCTTCCAGGTACCCAAAACGAAAAACCCCCCGGCCTTCTTTAAAACTGGGCAAATAAAAATACATAAAAACCCACAGGGCCAGCCCTAAAACTGCCGGAATTATAAATATCCAGCGCCAGGGAATTAACCCGCTTAAAAATAACCCCAGTAAAGAAGCAACAAAGGTCCAGCCAAAAAATATTCCCACATATCCTCCGCGCTTATTCTGCCGGATATGTTTAGCAATCAGAATTAAACCCAAAGGAATTACCGAGGCGCCAAAAATCCCCATTAGAAACCTGGCCACAAAAAGCGTATGAATATCCGGCGCTAAACCTGCCAGAAGATTAGCCAGGGAGAATAAGAAGATGCAGGCCAACTCCACTTTCCGCGCATCAAAAGCGCGCACCAGCGGCCCATAAAGAAATGCCGCCAGCCCATAGGGAAGCATGTATAGCCAAATTATCTTACCCACAAAAAACTGAGAAAGAGCAAAATCCGCGGCAATTGACGGAATCAGGGCTGCGGCGGCGGCCACATTAAATGATAAAACCGCTCCTTCAAGGCAAAGTATGCTAAATGTAGCCTTCTTCACTTCCGGCTCAGTAACGCTTCTTTTTCAATAATCTCTTTAAAGATCTTTAAATTATGCTGCGAGCCTTCATTAATAAATCCTTCAATCTGCGCATCATTAAATTTAGCCTTTTGCTCCATCTCAAAATGCTGGATCCAAACCATTTCTATTCCTTCCGGCTTAGGTGTATAAAGCCAGATAATCTTCATATATTTAAAAGGAAATTTGGGCTCCTCCCTTTCCGCGTAGGCAAAATACTTATCTTTAAAAAGCAGCCGCCAGGATTGCCAGGATTTATCATCTTCATCCGTTAGGCGGAAAGTAATCTTATTGGATTCTTTCTTAACTACCTCTGCTTTTTTATATTCCGTGCCGAATAATTCCGTCCAACGCGTAATATCATTAGAAATATCAAAAACTAAACCATAAGGCGCATTAATAATAATTGAGTTACACGTGTGGCCCATATCCCCTCCTCATTTCATTGAACAATTGCAACTACTCTGGACCAGGCCGCTCCAGTATTTTTTATACGTATCGGAAAGCAAAGAATCTTAAAACCGGAATCCGGTATTTTTTCCAGGTTCGCCAGCCGCTCGATATGAATAAATTCTCTTTTACGGCCATAAAAATGCGCCGGATAAAA
The DNA here is from genome assembly GCA_018897555.1 of Candidatus Omnitrophota bacterium. Classification (GTDB taxonomy): domain Bacteria; phylum Omnitrophota; class Gorgyraeia; order Gygaellales; family Profunditerraquicolaceae; genus UBA6249. The sequence continues at coordinate 2,703 of JAHIKK010000085.1, read as the reverse complement.
TGTCTTTGGATCTTTGGTCTTAAGAAATTCACTGAGCATAAATCTATACGGCCGGTCGATGCCCATGGTATCTACGCCAAAGATCTTGATTCCTTTATCTAAAAGATATTCTATAGCTGAGGGATCTACCCCGGGATAATCGGAAAAATATTTTGGCCCGCCATAAAGCTTATCCGCTGCCGTCTGTAATAATACAATATCTAAAGGCTTAAGTTGATAATTAATCTTCTTTAGGGCGCTTTCTATATCCGCTGCCTTGATTATCTCGTTAGGTTTTTTATGCCTAAAATCAAGTTTAACCCCATCCTGATAACAATATTCCAAAGGTATTTCATCCGCGGTCTTAGAAGCTCTGCCCTCTGATTTAGAACCATAATGGAAGGAATAATCCAGGTGTGTTCCGATATGCACCGGAGCGTGCACAATCTCTAAAGATAAAAACTCTTCATCAGGCAGCTGTTCTTTTTTCACGATGCGCTGTCCCAGGGCGTATTTTATTTTGCCCCACAGGGTCTTGCCCATAATCACGCGATTAAATTTATCTACGCCGGCTCGGTGCGTGATCCGCTGGATATCCACCTTGTGCACCTCAAAAGCCGACTCATCGATGGGCAGGCTTAAATCAACTATCTTCACCCGGCTGGCTCCTCTTTTTATTTACCCCTGTAGGGTGGGTTTAAACCCACCCTACGGTTGTGGATAACTTTATTTATTTAACTTTGACTGGATATTATTTACGATATCGTTAATCGTTGAGTTCTTGGTAATCTCTTTAGGGCTAAGCTTCACCCCAAATGATTTTTCCAGGACAATCACCGATTCCACCATCTCCGTAGAATCCACGCCGATGCTGTTGATTAAAGACACCTCATCCTTTAACTCTTCAATTTTAACTTTTAACAAGCTGGCTAATACCTGTTTAACTTTAATTTTCATATCCATCTATCCTCCATTTTAAAACATGGGCACGGTTATATTTTTTTATTCACTTCCGTCATTCCCGCGTACGCGGGAATCTTAGATCCCCGCTTGCGCGGGGATGACAATTTTAAAAAACAGAACCGTCCCCTTGATTTAATTCTATATCTGTACTTCGCCCTTGGTTGCGGCTGCTTCCCATTTACCAACTCCGGCCATCACGTCCTGAAAGCAAAGCTTAGCTAATGGATCAAAATCACTTTCCATAATTCTATTAATGCGCCCGGGCTTGGAAAAAAATTCACGCATACACCAAGAACCCAGGCGTCCGAGATCTTCCGTAGACAGATGGTCCGTAGGAATTACCGGATGCAAGAAATCCCACCGGCTAAAATCTACTTTTTTAGGATCAATCCAGTTTTTCTTTAAAGCAATCCTCCACATCGGCGAATTCGGGGCAGGAGTAACGTAGCCCACCCAAAGAATATCCGGATCCACCTGATCCGTAAACTCAAAACGCTGTTTGATAATCGCTTCGGTGTCATAATCAAAACCCATCATGATATCCGCGACAATCGCGATATCATTTTTGCGCAGGATCTCTATGGTTTTCTTAATCTGGTCGATGGTAATACCTTTAGCGATGCGTTTGAGCTCTGATTGCGTAGTAACCTCAATACCAAAAACACCCATGAATAAACCATTTTCCTTCATTAAGGGCAGGATGGATTCACAATTAACCCAATCGATAGCCCGGCCTAAAGATACCCATTTAATCGGATTATTCGATGCTTTTTTAAGTTCACAGAACTTCTGTACTCTTTTAGGGTCGACATTAAAATTGTCATCTTGGATAACCACGACTTTAACTCCGTACTTTCTATGCAAAAGATTCAGCTCTTCCATAACTCTTTCCGGAGACTTCGCCCGCCATTTCAAAAAATCTGAAGGCGAACGCGGGTCAAACTGATCCCATTCATAACAAAAGGTGCACGCTGAAGGGCACCCCCGCGAAGTAACGATGTCCACAAAGGGTTTCCAATAGGTATGCCCTACATATTTATCCATCGGAAATAAATCATAGGCGGGCAAAGGAAGCTTATCTAAATCCTCCATTAGCGGCTTATGGGGGCCCATAACAATTTTCCCGGCAATGCGGCAAGTTACACCGGCCACGTCGCCAAGGGGCTTATTTTTATCGATGGCCTCAATCAAATCTCCGAAAGATTCTTCTTCCCCCATCACCACAAAGTCAACCGCGGGGTTCTCCTCTAATGTCGGCACCGGCATTGCCGAATACCATAACCCACCGAGAATTATTTTTGTTCTCGGCAGCGCTTTTTTAATCCCCACGGCCGCATCTTTAAAATGCCGCAAAACTCCATATCCGCCATAACCGTGCAGCTGCTCCCCCATCACCACGATATCCGGATTTTTAAGTTTTACCTGTTCAATTAAAGCGTCCATCGGAATTTGATCTGCTTTACCGTCTAAAACAGAAACATCCTCATAGCCTCTTTCGCGCGCATAGGCTGCCCAATGCGCGTATAACTGATTTGGAGAACGATGTATTCCATGCGTTGCCCAAGCCCCGACTTTCGGCATAACAAATAGTATTTTCATATTTCCTCCGTTTTAAAACATGCGTTCTGTCAAAATTTTTTAGTCTTAATCTTCTTATCTTCTATTCTTACAGTGACTTCTGATAAATATGCTTGCCTCCCCCTAAAAAAAGAGTATTGTAATTGTCAGGAGGAAAAAATCATGGATCAAATCTCTCGTTTT
>JAHIKK010000084.1 GCA_018897555.1 Candidatus Omnitrophota bacterium | reverse complement strand
CTTTAAAATTAATGGCAAAGCCTCTTCTAACCGCTTCATAATAAAGGCAGCCTGTGTAGGTTTTGTCTTTATTAAGAAATTCCTTAATTCCATCAGGCGGCTATCAGATTGCGCACTTAAGAAATTATCCCGTGAATTCCAAGGACATACGGGAAACGGTTTTTTATCAAGCCAACGCGGAATTTTATCTCCAGAAATTTTCGCATGCTCAAGAAACCTTACAAAACTCCCTACAAAAAGCTTTTTACCATTCGCCGGATACCAAATAAAATGCCCAATACCTAAAGACATAAAATCCTCACCCTCATTCCAAACAATTAGATTTGCGTCCTTCGAGGCGCACTCATTATCAAAAACTCTTTCACCGATCTGCTGAATCTCCTGCTGAGTTAATTGCTTTAAAATTACTCCCTGCGCATTGACTTTTGCCATGCTTCCAGTTAAAACTATGAAAACACCCAAAAATATTAATACTTTTATAAATAAACTGCATTTAGCCATTAATTCTTCAGATACCTTTCAAGCGCTTCCCAAGTTTTCGGCCCCACAACACCATCAGGATTCAACTTTTTTGCCTTCTGAAACCTCTTAATAGCGAACTTTGTCCGAGACCCCATCTTACCGTCAATCTCACCTTTATAAAATCCGGCCTTTTTTAAGGACACCTGGATTTGCTTAATATGTTCTTTTGAATTAAGACGATAGTATAGAATCTCATCTTGGACGCTAGATTCATATTTTTGTTTTTTTGGCTTAACTTTTTCGACAATCTTTTCCGTTATATTAGGAACCTTTTCCTCAAAAGCTTTATTTAGTTCTTCCGTACTATCTTCGGGGTCGATCACTTCTTCTGAATTCTTTAAACGCACGAAAATTACAGGAGCTTTTGAAACGCCTTCTACAAATTGTTGTTGACCAGAAACAACCTCTTTTCTCTGGTTAATGTTTTCTTTAAAATACCTGAAGAAATGATAAAAGAAAGGAACCAGGAATAAAATTATAATTATAACGGCTGCTATTCTTTTCATGCCAAACATATAGTAATATTATTTAACAATAACTCCAGGATCTTTCTGCCCTTGATATATCTGCTGCTGCATACCCAATATTTTATTCAAAAATTCAATATCGCGCTTTTCATTTACACCGTAATACTTTGTTAAATTGCCATCTTTAACAATAAACGTGCACCCGTTTAATGCTATTGCTATTAAGATTGCAAATATAAGTTTTATTCCCGTCATACTTTTTATTAAATACCCTTGATTCATCTTAGGCTATGAGAATCTTTGCAGGCATCCCCACCATCTAATACTTCTTTTATCTTAGCCATGAGTATATCAACTCCTTGCGATTTGTTGTGATATGCACAGGCCCCTAAGATACTTTGGACTTGGTCTTCAATAGGGTAAACACTTGAGACTATTACTTTCATATGCCGGTCGTATTCCCTGATTACTTCATACATTGCCTTACCGTCTACTTCCGGCATGTTAATATCCAGCAAAACTAAATCGAATGGCTCGCGAATCAAAAGATTAGTTGCCTCTTTCGCACCTGAAGCATATTTTGCCTCGAAGCCCTCTTCTGAGAGTAACCTGGTATACGATTGGCCAATTCTTTGTTCATCATCAATAATAAGGATTTTCTTCAAATTTTATATCCTCCTGAGCCTGCCAATCTTACAGCAACTTATTCCCTAACGTGTTTTATTTGTATAATCGAAACATAATAGCAAATTGGACATGAACTGAAGATGAATATTAAATTAATTTTTTGTAATCTTTCTTCTGGCTTTGTTGGGGAAGATGAGGAATAAATCAGGCGTGAAGGATAGGCAGAATTACTGTAAAGGTGGCACCTTCACCGAGCTTGCTTTTTGCCTCGATGTCACCACCGTGGAATTTTGCTATTGATTTTGCGATGCTTAAACCCAAACCGATACTATCGGCGCTTTCCTCTTGTGCTTTCTCTTTATGGAAAAATCGCTGAAATATCTTAGGTAAATCCTCTTCGCTGATACCTAAGCCTGTATCGGAAACAGAAACCTTCAACACGTTGCCTTCCGGCCTAACGGTTAAATTTATTCTTCCTTCCGAAGGCGTGAATTTAACGGCATTCTGGATAAGATTAAAAAATAAGCGGCTCAGATGCAGCTTGTTTCCATCTAAAGTAACGCTAGCCTCGGGAATCTCGGCTGTAAGGTCTATTTGTTTTTGCTTAGCCAACGTTCGAGCGCGATTCTGTATATCCGCAAAAAAAGGATTAAAATCAAATGTTTCTTTTTTAATATTATCCGGGTTGTAATCAAGTTTTGCCAGGAAAGCCAAATCTTCGACAATGCGGATCATTCGATTTACTTCTTCAATATTAACGCTTAGAGCCTTTTTATAATCTTCAACCTGCCTATCCTTACGCAATGCAATCTCGGACTCTCCTTTAATAATTGCCAGCGGCGTCTTTAATTCATGGCCGATACTTGAGCTAAATTCCTTTATGTATTCAAAAGACCTCTCCAGCCGCTCTAGCATAAAGTTTATCGATTTAGCGAGATATTCCATTTCTGTTTCCAAATTCACGGTGCTGACTCGCCCGCTTAGGCTTTTAAGGTTAATATTACGCGTTGTTACCGCGATGTCTTCAACAGAGGATAGTATTCTTCTTGTTAACAAAAAAAACATGGAACCAACTAAGCCAATTATGACAAGCGCGGGAATCATAATCATAATCATAATTCCCATAACTTTTTTTTGTAAAGAAGCCTCTGATTGTTTAATGATTGATTCGTTAATACGAAGGTAGTCCTCGCACTTTTGGTATAGAGCCTCGAAAACTTCCCACATATCTTCCAAAAGAATCTTTTTTGCACCCTTTATATTCCCCGATTCATAAAGCTGTTTAGCTCTATAGCGTTCGCTTTCATACGTTTTGTAAAGAAGTTTAATGTCTTCAATAATATTTTTTTCGGGAGGTGTCAAAGCGGCGTTCGTTGCCTTGTTAAGCCAATCCTCGAAATTCGCTTTTTTTTCTTCAAGTTTCTTAAGCCAAATAGGATCACCGTCTAAAAAATAATTTCCTAAAAACCCTTTTTGACTAAGTAAAGCCAGTTCCAATTCTTCCGCCGCCTTGAGAGACGAAACATTATCTCTCATTGTATTGAGAAAAACATTTTGCATGTTACGCGTAGTTATAAAAGCAAGGATTGCCGTGAAAGCACACAAAAATACCATTACCCAAAAACCCATCATAACTTTTTTACGAAAAGATTTTTGCATCGCTATTCCTTAAGTATGTAGCCGGTACCGCGAAGAGAATGAATAAGTTTTTTCTTAAAATCTTGGTCGATCTTGTTACGCAACCGGTTTATAAATACATCTATAACATTGGTAAGGCTGTCAAAATCCTCGTTCCAAACGTGTTCCGATATCTCAGTCCTCGTTACTACTTGATTAGCATGAAGCATGAGATACTCAAGTAAACTATATTCCTTACTGGTCAAAACTATCTCTTTTTTTGCCCTTATGATTTTATGGGTGAACTGATTCAATTCGAGATCCGCAACCTTAAGAATAGGGCTTTTATCCAGTCGTTTCCTGCGTAAGAGCGCAGCAATCCGCGCCAGGAGCTCATCGAAATCAAACGGTTTAGCCAAATAATCATCCGCCCCGGTTTCAAGGCCCAATACCTTATCTTTAACGTCATCGCGAGCAGTAAGCATAAGAATAAAGGTATCTATTTTCTTAGCCCGTAAATCTTTACAGACAACGAAGCCGGTAGTATCCGGAAGCATTACATCGAGAATTATCAGATCGTAGGGATTTGTTTCCGCTAAGAAAAGCGCCTTTTCTCCATTTATGGCAACATCGACCACATAACGCTCCTCTTGGAGCCCGCGCTTGATGAAACTGGCCATATTTTTTTCGTCTTCTACTAATAATATGCGCATAGTGATTACATAACTGTCCTTATTTTAAGTTTGACAGAAAATAAAAGCCATCTCGCAGCAAAACTGCAAGATGGCGGCCCGACCATCTAAGTTACCTCCAGGAATATTTTCATATTCCCAGACCACTTATTATGCCGTATTTTATTGTATTATAGCATGTCGAAATATTGTAGCAAGGGGTATCCGTTTTAGAGCTGTTTTAGAGCAAGCGGGCCGGGAGGGGTTTAGTTAAGGGGTGTTATTTTTCAATAGTTCTTCTATGGTTTGCAGCAGTTTTTCAGGAGATTCCCCTTTTAACAGGAATTTGTCCGCGGAACGGGCGTAAATTGAATTTTCGTATTTTTTAAAACCCGTATAAATTATTATTTTCGTATTCGGGGAGATGCTTCTTATCGTAGAAAGGACTTCGATACCGTCCTTCTCCGGCATCATTAAATCCAAAATGACAATCTGGGGAGATTTCTTTTTTAAATTAGCGAGCAGTTCATAGCCGTCTTCGACCGTGTCAATCGTATATTTTTTTTCTGTGAGT
>JAHIKK010000083.1 GCA_018897555.1 Candidatus Omnitrophota bacterium | reverse complement strand
CCGTCTTTAATTTCTTAAAAATTTCCCTACTTATACAAAGAACCTTTATTAATTTTCCCCCACAGGGGAGGGGGTAAGGATCTATGGTATCATTCCCACTCAAAATCAAACTAGTGCTTGACTTTTTATAAAAAAGTATTAAAATAATAAATGTTAAGAATTAAATTGCGCGTAAGCGTGGTATTAAAAAAAATGCGCGGAAACGCGTAAGAAAATATAGGCCTGAAAACTAATAGGTCTGAATCTAAAAGCACAAATGTGCTGAAAAATGGATTCAGATTTTTTGTTTTCTAGGGCGCAAAAAGATCTGAATCTACTAAATTATTAAAAATAACTGCCCTGAAATTAGTAGAGGAGGATCTCATGTTAATTCAAAAAGTTCCAGTTTTACAGCTTAAGCCCCATCCAGATAATCCCCGCATCACGCTTACTCCCAAGGATCCAGAATATCGTCAAATCAAAAAAAGTCTCAAGGTCCATGGTTATGTTCAGCCATTAATTTGGAATGAACGAAGTGGTTATCTAGTCAGTGGTAACCAGAAATTTTCGATTATGCTTGCTGAGGGCGTAAAGGAGATTGAAGTAGTTGTAGTGAATCTCGATCCGCAGCAAGAGAAAAATCTCATGGTCGGGTTAAATAAAATAACCGGCCGCTGGGCTAATGGAAAATTGGCAGTAATGTTAGACAATTTTACAAAGATGCCCAATTTCGATTGTGAATCGATTGGATTTACCTTGCCAGAAATCAGCCAGATCCTCGATCGATATGGCGAACAAAAAGATGTGGATGACTTTGATTTCAAATCAACGCTTGAAAGTATTAAGGAGCCAGTGACAAGGCGAGGCGATATTATTGAGCTTGGGATCCATCGTATTATGTGTGGAGATTCTGCATGCGAAAGCGATTTGAATGAGCTTATGCAGAATAAAAAAATAGACCTTGTCCATACAGACCCGCCCTATGGTTGCCTATATTTATCACAGAATCGCCCTGATCTTCAAGCCAGGCCAAAGAAATCAAAACGCTGGGAAAAATTATATAAGGATGATTTGAATGAAAAGGAGTATGAGGAGTGGATTAAGAGCGTTTTAAAAAATATAAGCCGCTTTTTAAAAAATGGCGCATCAGCGTATATTTGGAATGGGCATGCAAAGTTTTATTTTGTCCATCAGGTTTTGAAGGAACTAGGTTTTCATGTTTCAACGGTAATAACCTGGGAAAAGCCCACCTTTGCAATTTCATATGGAGATTTTAATCAGCAAACTGAGTTTTGCCTTTTTTCGTGGCTAAAGAATGCTCCGCATAAGTGGTACGGCCTACCAAATGAAACTAATCTGTGGAAAATTAACAGAGATAAGTCTTCAGAATTGATTCATCCTACGCAAAAGAGTATTCAGATTCCATTGAGAGCTATCAGAAATAGTTCAGTAAGAGGTGACGTTGTTTTTGACGGTTTCCTCGGTAGCGGTTCTACTTTAATTGCTGCAGAGAGCCTTGAGCGACGTTGTTTTGGGCTAGAAATTGAACCAAAGTATATTGATTGTATCGTCTTAAGGTTCATAAATTCTTTTGGTAAAGATAAGGTTTCACAAGAAATATTAAGTAAGTACTGTAAGGAGGTCCAAGATGGAAAATAAAAAATCTGATAATGAGGAAATTTCGGCAATCATGTTACTGCAGAAAATAAAATCAGGCGAAATTAACCCCAAGACATTAAGTAAAGAAGGACGCCAGTTATGTGTAAGTGTTCTTGCGTTGCAAGAGGGTTTTACTATTGCTCAAACAGCGCAGCTCATGTGTTGCTGCGAAAAAACAATCCAACGCGACCTTGCGGAAATAAGGAAGAAAAATTCCCTCAGCCCAAGCCTTGAGTTGGCAAGAGAGATAATAGGTGAGCTTTTCATAAAGGCGCAAGTTCATGCATCTCAGCTTATGCGCTTTGCGAGAAGTGAAGGTCCACTTGGCGAAAGAGTACAAGCGGAATTTCTTGCATGGAGAGTCCGTAAAGAACTTATGGAAAAGCTCCAGACATTGGGATATTTGCCATTGGTTGCCCAACGGGTCGAGGGAGAGATTTTTCACCATTTTGAAGATATGGATGGAGAAAAGGGGCCTTTAGAACTGAAGAAGTCATTGGATATTATCGAGGCCAATGCCAAAGAAACCGGAACATTCAATGCTGAGACTGAAGAACAAATACGCCAGATCAAATCAAGGATCGAAAAAGGCGAAATCGAATTGGATATAGATAACTTAAATAAAAAACAAGATAATAATCTAGGAGGACAAAATGAACCCGACACTAAATAAAGCTAGAAACGCAATTTCCGAATTAAGAAGGATACAGGCAGAAAAATCAGTATTTTCTTTTGCCAAGACCTATATGATGCATCATTTAAAATACCCTTTAGCGCCGGCGCATTTAGAAGAGCTTGCTCTATTGTTTGATGCTACTAACAAAAGAGGTGAGAAAATTGCTATTGCAGCGCCAAGATGGTTCGGTAAATCAACTATAGTAACTCTTATATATGTAGTTTACTGTATCTGCTTTCAAAAAGAGAGGTTTATCGTTATTATTTCCGAAACCTCCGGACAGGTAGAGCAGCTTATCGAAAACATTAAAAAAGAATTAGTAGAAAATGAACTTCTCATGGCTGATTTTCCTGAGATCTTTGAGAATAGCGGTAGGCCTAAGCCTCCACGCTGGACACAGGATCAGATTGAAACTAGAAATGGGATAAAAATAATTGCTTTGGGAACGCAGCAGCCTATAACCGGGAGGAAGTACGGTAAATATCGGCCGAGCTTGATTATCCTGGATGATATTGAAAGCGCAAATAAGATTTATTCTGCGGAAAGTGCCGAAAAGATGAACGACTGGTTCAATAAAAGTATACTTAAAGCTGGTGATGAGTCTACGAATTTTCTATTTATAGGTACGGTGCATCATCCTTGTTGTTTCTTTGCAGCGTATATTAAACCGCCTATATGGCATATCAAGAAGTATAAGGCAATTATCAGTGAACCGAAACATCCTGAACTTTGGAGTAAATGTTTTAACATAAAGAATAGCCGGGAAGATTACAACGGAAAAAGGGGATTGGATGCGGCTCGAGATTATTATATTAGCCAAAAAGTTCTTATGGATGAAGGAATTGAGCTTCTTTGGTCTTCCAGATGGGAGATTTTTGACATAATGAACATGAGGGACGATGATCAGATTAGTTTTAGTGCTGAATTTCAGAATGAGCCGATCGACATAAAAACAGCATTATTGAGGGTAGATTTAGCCGAATATTGGAATAGGCACTTTAAATCGTTTGAGGAACTTCTTCACTATTTGGGAGATTATGCTGATTTCTATCTTGCCTGTGACCCATGTACAGGACTTGACGTTTCAAGGGGAGATTATTGCGCTATTATTGTGATTGCGCGCGATAGAAGAGATGGAGTTTTATATGTAATAATAGCTGATATCGAACGCCGGGATGTGGATAAGACTATCGCAGATATTTTGGCTTATGCAATGAGATTTAGATTTTCAGCGGTTGGAGTAGAAGCAAATGGATTTCAAGAGACAGGGGTAAAATTACTTGAAGAGCGGGCTAGAAAAGAAAACATTTATTTACCTGTCGTAAGAATCAAAAATACAGGTGATAAATATAAAAGAATACATACCTTAGCGCCGATTCTAAAAAATAGAACTCTACATTTAAATGAGGAACACAAAATCTTGTTAGAGCAAATGCAATTTTTTCCTCATGCCAAGCATGACGATGGCCCTGATGCTTTAGAAATGTGTGTAAGATTGGCAGAAGAAAAGCCAAGAAAGGTCCAGGTGGCTATTCTATAGATATGGAGAGTACTGGTCAAGTAAGATTATTTGAAATGTAGCAATTGAGACACTGTAATGTTAAACGCTTTGGCGAGTTTTGCTAGCGTACTAAGTTTGACATCGCAACGTTTTTTACTTTCTAGTAATTGGATGTGCTTGTCATCTATGTCCGATAGTTCGGATAGCTCCGATTGCGTATATTTGTGTTTCTTGCGTAACTCTCTTATCCTTGTGGCTAGTTTTAATCTTAGTTCCGTTTCCATAATATGAATTATCCCACACATTTTCCTACCTTTACACCGTGTGCGCACGGTGTTATACTAAATAACTACTTGCATTTAGAAAGAATCTATGCCAATGATTGATTGGCTTAATAAATAGGCTTTTGTAGAGGATGAAAGCTAAAATGGCGCAAGAAGAGAATACCGCTGGGAATACGAATAATTCAAAAGAAAGGATCCGCTTTGACGTTAAAGCTCTTGATCGATACGAATTCGTTGACTATATAATCGAATATTTAAAAAATAATATCGGCGTTACCATAGAATCCCTGAATTACTCTAATCATTTGGCCTTTTATAAGGGCTCTATCTGCGTCAAAAGCAAACAATTGCCAGCTGCGATAATAGGCTATGGTGGTTCAGGCACAGACCTAAGGGATTTACCTACGCCCCTACAAACAGAGTTATTGCCTTTGGTGTTCGAGTATTGGAATAAGATATCTTCCGGTAACAGCTCCGTTCCGCTTTTAATATTGGGTCATAGTTTCGATGAGGTATTTTTAAGAAAGATCCGCCTGCTTAAAATAGCTATCTCGGATATCCGTTTGATACAATTTATTAATGTTTATCGCTTTGAGTCTATCCAAGAGCGTTTCCGGCGCATAGAAGAGCATCTTACCAAGGTCGTGAAGATAAATAACGAAGTAATGGATTTTCAGACAGCGATGGTGGAATATCTTAAATCCGGAGGGGAATTAGGAGGCTATAGTTATGATGTCCTTGACTGCGAAGTGCCTGCAGGTGAGGGGACAAAGAAGTCTGAGGTAATCGATATCCTCGCCCTTGAGCGTAAGCGTAAGTGGCTTACGGTAATAGAGCTTAAGTATGAAAAATTGCTCAATGCAAGGCTGAAGAGCGTAATCTTTCAGAGTCTTGATTACTGCAATTGGGTTGAGGATCATAAAAGAGGCTTAGCGATGTTTTTCCCTGAACATAAAATTGACGTGCGCAGGCGAACTAGGCTTATTCTAATCAACGGACCCGAGAAGTTTCCGGAATCACATAAGGAATTTGCCAAAGCATGCAATCTCCATGACCGCTACCAGGAAGTAGAGCTATATTTTACGAATGACCATATCCCGTTGGTTTTAAACCAGTTTGTTAAGACTCTAAAGCGGCCAGGAAAAGGTTGACAAGGGCTTGTAAGGGGTATATATTAACAATGGTTCAAGAAAGTAGGGTCCTGAGTTGAAGGGGGTAACCTGGACGTTAAAAAAGTAAAACCTTTGCCAAGAAAGAAGGCAAAGGTTTTTTTGTTGTGCGCCCGGCAGGGCGCACTTACTTGAAGGTGTAAATCCTTTACAGGCCTGATAGAAGGAACTGTTAGCTGGACGGCAAGGGTGTCTATCGTGAGGTAGAATCTGAAGGAAGCCGCAGGCAAAACGCTGGCCCGACGAACAGGAATCACATAGAGGCGGACATGCTGGATGAGGAGTCGATTATCTCTAAAGTCCAAATTCTATTCGGAAAGCATGGACGTAGATGTGGCGGGCATAAGCGGGAAGGTAAGTGCGCATTACCCGGGGAGGTCTGCATGTTTGCCGCAAGGCTACTATTGCCGTGAGGTGATGGGATGAGCATGTAGAAGTCAGCCGAAGGCATAGTAAGCCCGATGTTTTATCGGGACGAAGGCCTGAACATGAAGTTAAGGTAACGAGACCTGACTTTCGATGGAGTAAAAGATGCCGATAATAGAAGACGAAAATTCTTCGACCAACGCAGGATATAAGGGACGGAATCCCCGATTGCCTGATGAGGGTGTATCTAAATCCACGGCAAGGCAGGAACGCTCAGAGCCGAGGGAACATCAGTTAATGGAGGAGGTGCTCACCAAGGAAAATATGACTAAGGCCATGAAAAGGGTAGAACAAAATCAAGGAGCTGCGGGCATAGATGATATGACCGTTAGCGAATTGAGAATCTACTTAAAACAGGAATGGCCGAGGATAAGAAGTGAACTGTTGGAAGGACGGTATAAGCCAAAGCCGGTACGACGGGTGATGATACCTAAAGCAGGCGGAGGCCAACGAGCGTTAGGAATACCGACGGTCGTCGACCGTTTAATTCAGCAGGCGGTACATCAGATAATTAGTCCGATATTCGATAAGGGCTTTAGCGAATCGAGTTATGGCTATCGGCCAAAGCGAAGCGCGCAACAGGCGGTGGAAGCAGCCCGTCAATATGTGAGCGAAGGACGACGTTGGGTGGTAGACATAGATTTGGAAAAGTTCTTTGACCGTGTGAATCACGATATCTTAATGGCACGAGTAGCACGAAAGGTAAAAGATAAAAGAATACTTTTACTAATTCGACGCTACTTGCAAGCAGGAATAATGGAAGATGGATTGACAAAAGCAACTACGGAAGGAACGCCGCAAGGCGGGCCGTTATCACCGCTATTGTCAAATATTCTGCTGGATGACTTAGATAAAGAGTTAGAGAGCAGACAACACAAGTTCTGCCGGTATGCGGATGATTGTAATATCTATGTGCATACGCAAAGGGCCGGGGAACGAGTGAAAGAATCCGTAACATTATTCTTGAGCAATAGGCTGAAACTGAAAGTTAACGAAGCCAAAAGTGCTGTTGACCGTCCATGGAGAAGGAAGTTCTTGGGGTATACGATAACCAATGAGAAAGAACCGAGGCTAAGAGCATCGGTACAATCTATTAAAAGGTTAAAAGATAAACTAAGAATAATATTCCGACGTGGGCGAGGGCGTAACATAGAACGGCTCATAACGGAAGAACTGAATCCGGTAATACGAGGCTGGGGTAATTACTTTAGCCTAACACGGGTTAAGAAGATTCCTGAAGAGCTGGACTTTTGGATACGGCGAAAATTACGCTGTGTCATCTGGCGCCAGATGAAGAGAATAAAAGCACGGGGCAAGCGGATGATACAGCAAGGGCTTAATAAACAACGAGCCTGGGAATCCGCAACGAACGGACGAGGGTCGTGGTGGAACGCCGGGGCTTCGCATATGAATCAAGCGTACCCGATTACTTACTTTAACCTCAAAAATGCGTGAAAACCGTGTTTTTAACGATGTCCGCGACGAGCGTAAATGAACAGTTACTTGCAAAAACGAAAATTTTCGGGCATACGCAGTTTTTGAATCTTGCGCAAAGCCTG
>JAHIKK010000015.1 GCA_018897555.1 Candidatus Omnitrophota bacterium | reverse complement strand
GGTGCTGTGCCTTGAGGTGCTTTTCCGCCAGCAAGACATCTGGTAGCTGTGCATGTTCCCGTAGCAGCGACACAATCATAACTAAAAAAGTGCGTAGGTGCACATACTGTCGGAGCTAATACACCTAAACCTGCTATTGTTACATACGCACCATTCTCTGTGTTTTCAGCAATTTCAGCAGTTCTTAAAGTACCTAAGATCATCCTGGCTTCAGCAGCGCGGCCTTTTTCCACTACCTTGGTATACTGCGTCATACCCACAGATGCTAGTATTCCCACGATGATAATAACGATAATCAATTCTATAAGCGTAAAACCTCTTCTCATCTGACCCCTCCTTTTGCGGTTATTAATACTATGCCTTTTCTAATTAAAGTATATCATTCGCACTGAACAATTGTCAATAATTATCCTCCAATTTTTGCCAGCTCAAATATTGGCAAAAACATCCCGACAACCATAACCCCAATGACCCCGCCGATAAAAACCAAAACCAGAGGCTCAAACATAGAAATAAACCGCGCAAGAAATGTATCGCAATATTCCTGATAAAAAGAATTAATTCTTTTAAACATCTGAGGGAGCTCGCCGATCTCTTCTCCGATACTGACCATTTGCACAACCATCGGTTCAAAAAAACCGCTGCGCTCAAGGGCGTCCCGCATCGGCTTACCCTCGCGCACATCATCCTTAATTTTACGGATGATATCCGCCATGGTCAGATTATTCACGGAGCGCCCGGATATTTCCAGAGAATATAGAATCGGCACTCCTGATTCTAATAGCGTAGCCATTTCCGAGGAAAATTTTTCAATATTATAAGCTAAAAAAAAATCCCCAAAAACCGGCAGATTAAATTGAAATTTTTCAAAGCTTAGCCTGCCGGATTTAGTCTGGATATACTTCCGGAGAATAAAAATACCCGCGCCGCTAAACAAAAATAATAACATAATCTTTTTTTTGAGAAAATCACTTACGTTTACCAGCATTTGAGTAAGCCAGGGTAAACTAATGTTAAAACTTTTAAATATTTCCGCGAAGGCAGGTACTATTTTTAATGATAAGAATAAAAGCGCCCCCACACCCGCCAGGGTTAAAATCATCGGGTAGATCAACGCGGAGATAACCTTGCTTTTAAAAGCCGCTTCTTTCTCTAAATACGCGGCAAGACGGCTTAAAACTACCGCTAGATTCCCGCTCGCCTCCCCACTTTCAATAAGATTAATCCACAGTCCGGAAAAAACATTCGGATGCGCAGCCAATGCTTCATGAAAACTTAAACCCGCCTCCATGCTCTTTTTTAAATCCATGCACACATTATAAAGTTTCCTGCTACCTACCTGTTTAGAAATAATCTCCAGGCTCTTTAATATCGTTACTCCTGCCCCGATTAAAGTGGCGAGCTGCCGGCAAAAGAGCGTCAGATCTTCGCCAGTAACCCTACCATGCTTAGGCTTAAACCTAACTTTTATAGAATTGCCAGTAGAAGAGCTACTAAATAACTCCGAGCCTTCAGGAATAACATTAACTACAATCAATCCTTTGGATTGGATTTTGGTTACCGCATCTTCTTGATTTAAGGCTTCCTCTGTACCGGTTTCCTTGGCCCCGGAACGACTCCTGGCAACATAATAAAACTTAGGCATTATTCTACCCCCAAAGTAGCAGAAAAAATTTCTTCCAGAGAAGTGATACCGCTTTCAACCTTCTTTATTCCTGATTCATAAAGCGTTTGCATACCTGCGGCTCTGGCTACCTCGCGTATTTTCTGGAAAGGCGCTCTTTGGTTAATTAAATCCTGTATTTCCAATGTAACGGGCAAAACTTCCACAATACAGACCCGGCCTTTGTATCCGGCATTATTGCACTTGGCGCATCCTTTAGGCCCATAAATCAGCTCCGCTTTAATCGCAGCGCCTTTAAGCTGAGCGCTAGTTGGCTCATAAGCCACTTTACAATCCAAGCATAACTTACGCACCAGCCGTTGAGCAACAATTACAAGTAAGGAAGGCGCGAGCATGTAAGGTTCAATTCCGATATCCATCAGCCGGTTTACCGCCGATGGAGCATCATTAGTGTGCAAGGTACTTAAAACCAAGTGCCCGGTAAGCGCTGAACGAATACAGATCTGCGCGGTTTCTAAATCCCTGATCTCTCCGACTAACATAATATCCGGATCCTGACGCAAAAAACTTCGCAAAGCCGCGGCAAAGGTAAGCCCGATTTCCGGCTTAACCTGTACCTGGTTAATCTGATCCATCTTATATTCTACGGGATCCTCTACGGAAATAATATTTTTAGACGGGCTTTTAATCTCATTCAAAATAGCATAAAGCGAAGTAGATTTTCCGCTTCCCGTCGGCCCGGTAATTAAAACTAATCCGTAAGGAGAAAAAATTGCCTTGCGCACATGTTCAAGCTGACGCGCATCAAATCCCAGATAGTCTAAATTTAGCGTGACCCCGCCGCGGTCTAAGATCCTCAAGACTGCCTTTTCTCCGTAAATAGTCGGAACTATAGAAACACGAATATCTATCGGACGGTCATCAATTCTCACTAAAATCGCGCCATCCTGGGGCAGCCTCTTTTCCGCGATATCAAGTTTCGCCAGAATCTTCACCCGGGAAACCAGCGGTAAATGCAGGTGTTTGGCTGGTGGAGGTATCTCATAGAGCTTACCATCGATTCTATAGCGTAATGAAATCCTATCTTTAAAAGGTTCAATATGTATGTCTGAAGCCCTCTCGCCAATTGCCTGCCGGATGATTAAATCCACTAATTTTACCACCGGAGCTTCTTCTGCCCGGGCAATCAACTTATCCAGGCTAAGCTCCTGCCCCAAATCCTCGCTTCTCTGGGTAAATGAAGCATCCGTATCATAACTAGAATCAACCATATCTTTAAGCATCGAAGATTTACCATAAAATTCTTCAATTGCCTTTAAAATATCAGAACGCATAGCAATCACCGGATTAATTTCACTACCTGTTAACTTTCTAAGGCTATCGATAAGGAGAATATCCAGGGGATCAGATAAAGCTACTGTTAAAGACCTAAACATACGCGAAAGAGGCAAAACAGCATTCTTTAAGGCAAAATCATGGGGGATAATATTCTCTAAGCCCTGATCCATTGCCGGCTTGAGCATTCCGGTTCCCAGTGAAAAATAAGGTGTATTTAACTGCTTGCCTAAAGCCGCCAACACCTGCTCTTCTTTAACTACCCCCATTCTGATCAATACCTCACCTAAACGCCCGCCTTCCTGCCTTTGCGTGATAATACCCTTCTCCAGCTGGCTAGCAGTAATAATGCCTTCCTTTAATAAAAATTCTCCTAGTCTTAAATAACTATCTTTTGCCATTAATGCTCTTATCAAACTTATTCATATTAGAATTAATAATATAATCGCGGTTTGAGACTACGGAAACGCCTTGTTCTCTGATCGGCAGCTGGATATTCTGAACTTGGGCTAATTTGACATCAGCCTCATCCCGAATAATATGCGGAGTGATAAAAATTATTAATTCGCGTTCCAGGCCAACGGTTTGACTTTTATGTCTAAAAAATACGCCCAAAAGAGGAATGTCCCCTAATATTGGCAACTTTTTCATTTCAATACTTTTATCTTGATGAATAAGCCCGCCTAAAATTACGGTTTCTCCATCTTTAACCCTAACAATAGATTTTGAACTTCTTACTTCGGGATCACGGAGCACATCGGTGGTAACAAGAGTATTCTGTGTGGATGAACTCACCTCCGGGTTAATAACCATAGTAATTTCTCCGGTCTCTTCATTTATTTGAGGAGTTACCTTTAAGGAAATACCCACTCCTCCCCGTGTTAGTGCAAGTTCAGTGGCACGCTTGTATGTATACGTCCAATAACCCGGAGAAGTTGTGGTTGCTTCATGCCACGACTTTTCTGTAGTCATTATCTCATCTTTTGTAATAGAAATCTTTGCGGTTTCATTGTTTAAAGTAAGCAGTTTGGGGCGGGCTAAAAATTTAGTATCTTTTTGTGTTCTCATAAAATCCAACTGCATATTATAAGTACTGCCGGTAGGATTAATCGATAAGGAACCTTTTGCCCCATCCCTAATCTTAGTCCAACCATTATAAGGAAAGCCCGTGGCCGCAGTAGCACCGGTAAGGATCGCGGTAAAAGGCGTGTCGCCAAACTCAAATCCCATTTTATCTATCACATTCTTACTAACATCCAACATTTCCACCTCCAGCATTACCTGCGGCACTGACACATCTAATGCTGCAATTACCTGGCTAATCACTTTCATTTTCATGGGAGTATCCGTAACAATAATACTGTTCGTCCGAAAATCTTCGACTAATGAACCAACGGGAGCAGGGGAAAGTAATTTTCTAATTGCGCTGGTAATTCCGCAGCCTTCACTTTCCTCTTTGAATCTATTCCGGGAGCTGACGACAGCAGTGCTAGTGCTAGTGCTAGTGCCAGTGCTAGTGCTACTAACCTGAGCTAAACCTTGAGATAGATCCTCTCGCAAAGCTGAGGTAGAAACAGTAGCGTTTTTAAGATAAAAAACTTTAGTCACGGTCTCGGTCTCCATCTTTCCCCATTCTTTAACTACAAAAATATTAGCCCCACTGTTTAATTCGTAAGTGAGGTTATTCGCGCTAAAAATTTTATCCATCACTTGGTTTAAAGGAACTTTATCCAGGTAAAGAGTAACCTTTCTGTCCTGCACCGCCTCGGAAGCGATAAAATTCATTTCCGACTGCATAGAAAATACCTTTAAGATATCCTTAAGGCTGGCATCCTTAAAATCCATGGAAATACTCGTCTGCGTTGCTGCAAGTGGAGGCTGCTGGTCAGCATTTAACCGCAAAACAAAAAAAGTAAACCCCGTTAGAAGTCCCGCGCCGCGGGGCGCCACTTCTAACGGGGTAAACATGAATAAAAACACAGCCGCGCTAGTGATAAATATTTTTTTCATTTATTTCCTCCTCATTTTTCCTTCTTAATAACCGAACCCTGGCCGGGAGCGGCTAAATCAAATATCGCCCCATTAAAACTTAAAACAATTCCTTTTTTCTCTATACTCAAGATTTCAGCGCCTTCGATTAAATCGCCGATCGTCAAAACTTTATTATTAATAATTACCTGAGGGATCTTGACTCCCCAAATTATTCCCTGCACTTCTAATTTACCCAGGTCCAATTCCGGCTTGATTAGATCCGCATTCTCCTGCGGGAGTGGTTTTGGCGCGTCTTTTATTAAATATGTCCTAAAAGGATCGCGCAAATTGCTGGATGCATATTCCACTACCGGACGCGCGATTATCTCCTCAGTTGTAATTTCTTCTGCCGCAGCAACAAACTTATGATCAATTGCGGCGATTAGAAAAAAAATAAATAATATATACCTGCGTTCCCGGCTCATCATTTATAAATAAGCGATAGTGTTAATTTTTAAACTAACCTCCAAATCCGCATTGGCTCCTGTTGCCTCTGAATTAGAAACTGCGGAATTAATAGTCACCTCACTCACCAAGTAAATATCTTTATTATTTTCAATTTTGCTGATAAAATCACCCAAGGCGTGGTAACTGGGCGCATTCAGTGTTATTAAAAATGAAGAGTTCAAATAGTTATTCAGCGCCTCCTCAGCATAAGGTTTTACGGAAAGAATCTTAATCGAAGTGTCTTTAGCAATACCGGTGATTACATTCATAATCGAAGCTAAGTCTTTTTTAACAAACACTTTCTTGTAGGCTTCTGCTTTTTTCTCAAGGGCGGCGATATCCTCAATAACTTTATTCTTCTCCAACTCATTATTTTGCTGCTGGACCAATAAACTTATCCGGTCATTAGCGGATCTATGAAATTGGAGAGCAATAATTAATACTAAAATAATTACGCCAAAATTTATAATTTTATTTTTATTTTTTTCAATAAGGCTGTAGTTTATCATGCTATTTTTTCCCCAGAAAATTCTTGCAGGTAATTTTAAAGATCGCTATATTTTTATTCTGCACATTCCTGCGATCAATAAAACTTATGGCAATTTCTTTAAAATTCCCGGAAAATATGGGGTCTTTTTTTAAATTAGTAATAAAAATATTTACCGACTCAAACTCCTGATCGCCATCCTCAAGGTAGACTCCTCCGTTAAGCGCAAGTTCCAGACGCCCATCCTTGGTTTGGCTAAGGTTAAAAGATTCCAGCCATACCCCTTTTGGCATGGCGGCAGGAATAGTGTTAAGCAAAGGAGTAACGTACATCTGATTTTTCACTAAATTATCTAATGAGGCAATTTTTTTCCTATATTGAGAACTTATATTAGACAACTCCTGGAAATCAGCGGTGTTAGCAAGAGAGCTAATTTTTAAACGCTTGTTTTTAATCGCCTCCAACTCCTGCTGCGTGGTTTGGGTGCGGATTAACCCGTAGCCAAAAACAGCCAGGCACACAATTACCCCTAAAAAAATAAATTTTAAATCTACTTTCACGCCTTCAAGCAAAGCAAACGGATTACCCGCTGAGGCGGCCTCCCGGGAGGCTTTAAGCTTTGAACCAATTAAATTTATTTTAATCTTTAGAGGCGCGGACTTAAATAAAGCAACGGCAAAACTTTTAACCAGAATTGAAGAATAACCGGCAGTCCTACCCAGGAGTTTTTGAGTATCAGCGAACCTGACCGGTATCGAAATTTCCGCGAAAAAAGATTTTAGCCCCTGCTGGCTTTCTTTATCAGAAACAACAAAAATATTTTTTACATCTTTATCCGGGAACTTACGTTTATAATAATCAAATGAAATCCGGATTTCATTTTTTAATTTGTCCTGCTTTTGCATCAAATCTGATTCGGCGGTCTGTTCAAATCCCGCGGGCTCTCCCGCAAAATCGAAATCCCGGCTAAACAGAGAAAATCCGTTTTCAAAAACTGTAAAACTTGCTTCGTCTTCATTATTTAAATCAAAACAGAGGCTGGCGATTACACCGGCATCAGAAAAGCCCGCGAGTTTTAAAAAACGTAAAACACTAAAAGCTGAATACTCTAAGGCATTGATTTTAAGATTAAGTTGTTTGGCAAAAGAAACGTAACTGGCTAAAATTTCCTTCTTTATCCCGACAAAAAGAACCAGGCTTGTTTTATTCTTCTTGTTAAATAATACCTGAAAATCATAATCCAGATCCTCGAGTTTAAAAGGTATATATTTCTTCGCCTCAAAACTAACCGCGCCTCTTAATTCGCTTTGCGGAAGCAGCGGGATTTCAAAAGTTCGAATAACCAGGTCTTGGCCGGAAATACAAAAAGTAGCATCATCGGCGTTTATACGGTAACTGCGAAAAGCGTCTTTAAGCAAAGCCATTATTTTTACATCCGTGGGAACCTTTTCTTCTAATTCGGATATTTCCAGTTTAGGATGCGGCAGGCGGATATTGTTCAAAATCTTATTACCACTGGCCTCCACCAGGTTAATATCCTTAATCCCAAAATATATGCCTAAAGAATTCATGGATTATCTCCCTGGATCGGCGTAATTGATTCACGCTTCTTGGATCTTAACCAATTATCAATATCCTTACGGTCAAATCTCCAAACTCCTCCCACCTTAATCCCGGAAATTTTACGTTGGTTAAGCCAGTTATAAATAGTCTGCTTCTTTAATTTTAGGTAATCCGCTAATTCATCAATATCAATTAGTCTTGACATAGGTATTACTTACTTTAGCTATAAACTACTCTGGTATTAATTAAAACATAACATACTTATTTTGTCAAGTGTTTTTATATATATACTTACTTATACTTACTTAATGGGGTTAACAGCGATAAGAGGTTTAAACATGATAGACTACTATAGACTTACTTAGATTATAACTATTTATTGCAAAGCTTAAAAAACAAAGGGACGGTTCTATTTTTCTAGAATTAAAATCGTGGGGACGGTTCTGTTTTCCCCGAGCCTAATTCCTGGAAAACAGAACCGTCCCCGTGTTTTTAATAGTTTGTTAAATGGATTTATAACGGTGTGTAGGTGTAAGTAGCTGTAGCGCTTACTTTTTGCGTACCCGCAAGAGGCCCTGAAGCAGCAGGAGCATTTACAGTAATCGCAACACATGAAACTGGACTATGATAAGGATCGGTTGGGACTAGGGCTGGCTCAATAACCACAGATGCGGGTGGAACTGCCGGCACACATGCAGATAGAGAACTACTCAAGTATCTAGTATAAGGAAAAGGGCCAACAGGAGGCCAAGATGCAGCATCAGCAGGAAGACGCAGGCGCAACTTATCCAACGCATAGATAACCCCGGCTTTAGCTGCATACTGGGCCTGAATCCTACTTACTTGATGATGAGTGAAACGCGCATGATTACTGACAACTCTAAGGATAACCGTACTTAAGATCCCCACTACCATGATTATCCCTATGACCATAAAGAGCAATATTCCCCTTTTATCGCGATTAGGCATCTTTTCTTAAATAAATCCGGTAATCATTATTTACTTGCACTAAAACCACATGGCCTTCCCGGGCAAGCCAGCCTAAACTCATCAAAATATTTTCAGGGGTACGGTCAATACCCTTGATTAAATCCTGCAAACTAACCTCTCCTTTTTGATCCAGAAAATGCCAGATTTCACCGGCAGTAATACCTATCTCAATAATCATCTTTCCCTCCATTTGTTTCATTTTATAAACATTCAGCAATAAGTCAACTAATTTTTTAAAAACCAGGGGACGGTTCTATTTTTTAAATTTAAAAAATAGAACCGTCCCCGTGATTCTTTTTCACATTTTCTGTAATCCCGTTAATTCTCTCCTGGACAAACCCCGCCTCCGGCGCAGAAGGAACTTTCTCGATAATCCGTTTATAAATCTTCAGCGCTTCTTTAGAATTTTCTTTATCTTCATAAATCTTGGCTGCGCGTAAAAGAGAGCGTATAAATAACTGCGGAGCCTGGGTATCAAGATCAGCAGCCAAAAGATACTGCTGGATTGCCGCCTCAGGTTCCGAATTAGCTTCCAACGCTTCCGCTAAACTAAACCGGATATCTGCCATCTCTTCCGGAGCAGCCACCTCCAGGCTCTTGAGATAGAATATTTTTGCCTCTGCATAATCCCCAATTTTAGAATAAACCTGGGCTATCCGGGGAAAAAGCAATTTAGCTAACCCCGGGGTATTCTTGATGATTTGATTATATTGCTCCAATGCCTCCGGGAGCCTTCCTTGGCGGCTATAAATATCCGCTAAAGCCACTGCCGCTTGAGCCTTTAAATCGGCTTTACCAAGTTTAATTGCCAGGCTAAAATTATCCACTGCCTGCTCGAATTTGTTCTCATCACTAAAAGTTAAGCCTATCGCATAGGAGGCATCCGCGGCCAACTGGCTATCCGGAAAATCTTTTATCAAAGAACTAAAATACCTGCGCGCAAGATTTAAATCTTTACTCCGGTAATAATACTGGCCCAGCCACCACATAATATCCTGAATAAGTTTAGAATTAGGATATTTAGCCCGCAGGAGTTTAAACCGGCTAACCGCTTCATTTTCCTGGCCTAATTTATAATAGCAATCCGCGATCTCATATTCTATCCTTTGCTGCAATTGAATATCTAAAGGATCCAATTTAAAGATATCCTTAAAAACACTGAGCGCTTCATTAAATTTCCCTAAACTAATATCGGATACCCCCAGCATATATAAAGCCTGGGCACACAATGGGCTATCCTTGAATTCATCCCGAAATTTTGCAAAAATTTCACAACTTCTGAGGTAATCTGCCTGCTGAAAATATGCTGATCCTAGAGCATAGTTGGCATCCGGCAGGAGCTTAGATTGTGGATATTTTTTTAACAGATAACTAAAAGAAGCAACCGCCGCGTCATAATTTGATCTTTTTAGCTGTAAAGAAGCCAGCTGATATTGCGCGTAGTCCAGGAGAGAAGAATCCGGATATAATTTTATAATTTTCGCGTAAGTTTCTTCCGCCTTTACAAATTCACCACTGTCTTGGTAAGCCTGGCCTATTTGAAAAAGCAGGTTAATCTTATCTGCCTGGCCGCTATCTTTTCCGGTAATACTATTAAAGGCATCCACGCTAGAATCAATCTGCCCCTGCTTAATATAAGCTAACCCTAAATTATAACGCAATTTATCAATTAATTCCGGCGGCAGGCTCCCGGAGGCCCCCTCTTGATCAATTTTATTCAGGCCCTCTTTATAAACATCTATTGCCTGGGCGTATTCGGCTAAATTATAATGGGCATCAGCTTTACCCAAATAAGCCTGGAGAGATATTAAAGGATCGGTGCTGAGGCTAATTAGCTGCTCATATAGTTTCTTAGCCTCATAAACGCGGTTGGTTGCAGACATTAATATCGCCTGGCCCAATAAAAGAATATCCAGGCTTTTTTTATCCAGGCCGCTTTGTTTTATCTCCGCCAACACCTCCTCGGCCTCTTTATATTTCGTAAGCTTCAGATACGACCAACCCAAGCCCAGTTTCGCTAATGCCTGAACTTTCGGTTCTTTAAAAGCTTGCGCGGACTTAAGATAATTTTTAGCTGCTTCATCCAGGTTACCCAAATAATATTCCGACTCCGCCAAATAAAAATATAGGTAAGGCAAACGTAATGTATCATTACCGTAAAGCTTAAAAACAGGCTTAATCCTGGTTTTTAATTCAGAATATTCTTTGAGATTATATAGGCACTCAATTAATTTAAAAGCGGCATCCTTACTTTGAGGCTCATGGGGAAACTTTTCCATTAAACGCTTAAAGGTTTCTATAGCCTGATCAAATTTTCCTACTTGAGAAAATGACCAACCTAAAGAATAATATGCCGCCGGGACAAAGGAGGATCGAGGAAAGTTATCGATTAATTTCTGATAAAGCAGGGCTGCCTTTTGGAAATTATTACCTTTAAAATGCACCTCCCCCATCCAAAAATAAAGATCATCCTTAAAATTACCGGACTCCGGATTATTCGTCAATGCTTCAAAAATATTTAATGCCTCCAAGTAGCGGCCCTGATAGAAATAGCACTGGCCGGCCAGCAAAGCTGCCTGCGGGAGGTTAGCTGAATCCTGGTAATCTTTTTTAAATCTCTCCAGCATTCCCAGGCTCACCTCATAAAACCCGTCTTCATATGCCTTCTTCGCCATAAAAAGCAGTTCTGTCCCTTGAGGATCTTCATCAGCAAAACTAAAAGAGGTTAAAAATAAAACTCCGATAATTATACCAACGATTATGCTTTTCATTATTTTATTAAAACTTCTTTAAGGAATTTAGCGGTATAAGAGGCGTTGATTTTGATTAATTCTTCCGGGCTGCAGGCAGCCACAACCTCCCCGCCCCGGTCTCCACCCTCCGGCCCCAAATCAATAATATAATCCGCGCATTTAATTACTTCTAAATTATGCTCTACCACCACCACCGTATTTTTACGGTCGACCAGCCTCTGGAGCACCGCGATCAGCCTGGCCACATCCGCAAAATGTAAGCCCGTAGTAGGCTCATCTAACAGATAAAGCGTCCTGCCGCTTGAACGTTTAGAAAGCTCTGAAGAAAGCTTAACTCTTTGCGCTTCTCCGCCGGAAAGGGTAGTAGCGCTCTGGCCGAGTTGAAGATAACCTAAACCTACATCAAATAAATACCCCAGGGTATTTTTTATCTTGGGAATATTATTAAAAAGTTCCAGGGCCTCTTCTACCGTCAGGTTTAAAACATCGGCAATGGATTTACCTTTATACTTTACCTCTAAAGTCGCCTGATTGAACCTTTGCCCCTTGCACAAATCGCATTTTACATAGACATCAGGAAGAAAATGCATTTGGATCTTTTTTATTCCATCCCCCGCGCAAGCTTCGCAACGCCCTCCCTTAACATTAAATGAAAATCTCCCGGGCTTATAGCCCCGCAGGCGTGCTTCCGGAAGCCGCGTGAAGATATCCCTGATCTGGCCAAATACTCCGGTATAAGTAACCGGGTTAGAACGCGGAGTCCTGCCGATGGGGGACTGGTCAACCACAATTACCTGGTCAATCTCTTGAGCTCCGCTGATGGATTTAAAAGCGCCGGGTTTTTCTTTGGATTTATAAATACGTTGCGCTAAAGCCGGATAGAGTATATCACTGATGACTGTAGATTTACCTGATCCGGATACTCCGGTAACACAGATAAAAGTACCCAGAGGAAAACGCAAATCAATACTTTTGAGGTTATGTTCGCTGGCCCCCTGGATTTGGATATATTTATTCAAACGCCAGTTACGCCTATTACTCGGTACCGGTATCAGAAGGTCTTTGCGCAGATATTTTGCCGTCAGGGAATCCTGGTTCTTTAAAAGCTCCTCTTGCTTTCCGGAAAAAATAACTTCTCCACCGTGCCTGCCTGCTCCCGGCCCCAGGTCTACAATGTAATCCGCAGCCAAAATAGTAGCCGCGTCATGCTCCACAACCACCAGAGTATTACCCATATCCCGTAATGCCTTTAAAGTCGCCAACAACTTTTCATTATCCCGCTGATGTAAACCAATGCTGGGCTCATCTAAACAATACAAAACCCCGACTAAACCAGAGCCCACCTGAGTAGCCAGGCGGATCCGCTGCGCCTCTCCGCCGGATAGAGTCGCGCTTTTACGGCCTAAAGCCAGATAATCCAAGCCCACATCCACGCAAAATCTTAACTTTTGAGTTATCTCTTTTAACGCCTGATAACTGACTAATTTTTCTTTTTCGGTTAACGCCAGTCCCAAGAAAAAGATCAACGCTTCTTTTATAGACATTGCCGTAATTTCACAAATATTTTTTTGATTAATCCTTACGGCTAAACTCTCAGGCTTAAGCCTGGCCCCTTTGCATGCCGGGCAGGAAAGAGTAGACATAAACCTGCTGATCTCTTCTTTTAAGTAATCACTATCCGTCTGGAGAAATAATCTTTCTAAATGCCCAATAACTCCCGGGAAAGGTTTATTCCCAATCACCTCTTTTGACCCATAAAAAATTGCCTTTTGCACATGTTTGGGTAATTTCTTAAAAGGAGTATCCAAATCGAACTTTAAACAATAACTTAGCTCTCGAATAAGCCAGCGATAATAAAGAATATAGCCTCTGCCGCCGCGTTTCCACGGAATGAGAGCTCCCCCATTAATGCTTTTAGTTTTATCCGGAATAATTAAATCCGGGTCAAACTCAAGCTTGATGCCTAAACCATTACATTCAGCACAAGCCCCGTAAGGAGAATTAAATGAAAAATTGCGCGGCTGAATCTCGGCATAGCTTATACCGCAATTTAAGCAGGCATATTGCTCGCTAAAAGTTGTATCTTTGGCTGTTCCCGCGCTGATTATAACTGTGCCCGAACCAACGCCAAGCGCAGTTTCGATAGAATCCGCCAGGCGCTTAACAGCTTCCGGCTTAATCGTCAAACGGTCAACGACTACCTCAATATTGTGAATTTTATATTTAGCTAATTTTATACTTGCGGGGAGCTCATAAATCCTCCCATCCACTCTGGCGCGTACAAATCCGGATTTCTGCATCTGCAGGAAAATATCCCGATATTGGCCTTTTTTCCCCTGAATCAAGGGAGCCAGTATTTGTATATCCTTATTCATCCAGAGATTCATAATTGCCTGGACTATTTCTTGAGCGGTTTGACTGGCGATGGGTTGGCCGCATTTATAGCAATAAACTTTGCCTATTCTGGCAAAGAGCAGCCTTAAATAATCATAAATTTCAGTTTGCGTGGCTACCGTTGAGCGGGGATTACCGCCGGCAGAACGCTGTTGGATAGCAATTGCCGGAGACAACCCGGATATAAAATCTACATCCGGTTTCTGCAGTTGATCCAAAAATTGGCGGGCATAACTGGAAAGGCTTTCCATATATCTACGCTGGCCTTCAGCATAAATCGTATCAAACGCCAAGCTGGACTTACCTGATCCGGATAAACCGGTGACCACAATTAATTTATTGCGCGGCAGGGACAAATTAATGTTTTTAAGATTGTGTTCCCGGGCTCCGCGGATAATAATATTTTCGTTTTCCATTTTATTTAAGTAAGACAAAAAATCATGGGGACGGTTCTCAGAACCGTCCCCAGGTTTTCCCTAATTTACTTCTTTTTCTTCTTTCCGCCTCTTTTCATCTTGGCGCAAGAGACATCACCTTTTTTATCCAAGAAATAAAGGTATCCGACTTTTCTTTTGATACCGCATTTCTCTACCTTCTTGGGGCTGCCTCCCTTTTTCGCACCTCTTGCCATTTTGGCGCAAGATACGTCACCCTGCTTGTCAATATAGTAGAGGAACCCTTTTTCTCTTTTGATGCCTAATTTCATTACTTTATCTGCCATCTTTGTACTCACCTCCTTTCGTATGTTAATTAATCAAGTGCCGATTTTAATCGGCCGCAAAATTTGCTTTAAAACCGCAATTGCCGAGAGTACCGCCAAATAAGAAGTCTTGGGATTCTGCGGATGCAGAATATTCTCGGTGCGCGTAAAAATCTTAGCGGCATTAGATTCAATTAAGACTTCATGGATATTTTTCCGGACGCCGGGACTGGCGATGATCCGCACTTTGGTTTTATGCATACCGATACCGGCTAACCCTAAAACCGCGGCAACATTGATATTCTGCGGAAAATATTTTACTGCCTGCGCAGCAGTTCCGAAAAATAAAATCTTATCTTTTTTTAAACCCGCGAGTTTGAATTTTTTTACCACATATTCCACTCCTTTAAACGCATCCGGGTGCTTGCGCGTAGTCAAAACTATCCTTTGCACTCCTGCTATATTTGCCGCTTTTAAACCATCAATACCACAAACAGCTCCGCTGGGGAAAAAAACCTGCGCGTTGAACTTTGCGGCTAAAGCAAATAACTGCTCCAGATGGCCAACCATCCCGCCTACACTCATCACCATCACTTTACGGCCGCTGG
The DNA here is from genome assembly GCA_018897555.1 of Candidatus Omnitrophota bacterium. GTDB lineage: Bacteria > Omnitrophota > Gorgyraeia > Gygaellales > Profunditerraquicolaceae > UBA6249. The sequence goes on along the minus strand of JAHIKK010000015.1, from coordinate 22,601 downwards.
ATAAAGATTTACGCGTAATCTCCCAAGCAGCCTGGACGGAAGATGCCTCAATAACCAAATCTGACTTTTTAATTAAACTATCCAGATCACTCACGCGCAGCTTTCCACTCTTAGCTATTTTTTTAGAAAGCAGTAAGCTTTTTTCCGGCTGGATATCAAAAAGAGCAGTAAGCCTAGCGGTTTTACAAAAATTTAAAGTAATCTCTCTGGCCAGCGAACTTCCGATAGCCCCGCATCCGACAATACCAATTTTTAACTTTTTAGGCATTAAATTAGAATATTATCTATCAACCTTGTTTTTCCTATATATACGGCTAAGGCAACTAAACAATTCCCGGTGACTCGCTTAAGCGGCTTAAGATTCATTGAATCCATTACCGCGATATAATCAATCTTTACGTTTTTATGCTTATTAATCAGTTGTTTCACCCTGCTAATAATCCTAACCGTATCCTTAGCCCCTCCCCGGATTAAAACTTTAGCTAAATTTAACGCGCGGAATAATACCAGGGCATTTCCCCTCTCTTGCTCACTTAGATACGCATTTCTTGAGCTCATCGCCAAACCGCTCTTTTCCCGCACCGTAGGCATAACCTTTACCTTAACCGGAAAATTTAGATCACTAACCATTCTTCTGATAATTACAGCCTGCTGCGCATCCTTCTGCCCTAAATAAAGTACACTGGGTACGACGATATTAAGCAGTTTGGCCACCACCGTCGCCACTCCGCGGAAATGACCCGGACGAGTTGCTCCGCAAAGTATGTTGGCTAATTTTTCCACATGCACAAAGGTACAGAAGCCTTCCGGATACATAATCTCAGAATCCGGCAGGAAAACTAAATCCACTCTGGCTTTGCGGCATAGCGCAAGATCATTTTTAAGCGGACGGGGATATTTATTCAGGTCTTCTTTTGGCCCAAATTGCGCGGGATTAATAAATATGCTCACTACCACCGTATCATTATCCCGGCGAGCCTGTTTAATCAAACTCAAATGGCCCGGATGTAAAGCACCCATAGTGGGAACAAAACCAATACTCTTGCCGCTACGGCTTAATGCTTTAAGTAATCTATTCAATCTTCCCGGATCGCGAATAATCTTCACAGGATCTCAGTTAACGGTTTAATCACAAAATCCCGGTTAAACATGCGCGGATGAGGAATGGTCAAAGCTTTATTGCGAATCACCCTATCCCCATAGAGCAATATATCTAAATCGATAATCCGGGGTCCAAAACGTACAGTAGGAATCCGGCCCAGATCATTTTCAATTTTTTTTAATTTTTTCAGTAAATTTAAAGGAGAAAGATTAGTCTTAATTCTTAATGCGGCATTTAAATAGTTGGGCTGCCCAGCCGGACCACCGCTAGGCAAAAATTCAAACAATTTTGATTCTTTGATTATTTCGGTGTCTTTCAAAGCGCTAATCTTTTTAACTGCCAATTTTATGTTCCTTCTGCGATTGCCCAGATTTGAGCCAACGCCAAGATAACAAATAACCATCAGGATATTTTTTTTATACGTTCCAAAGCCTCTTTAATTCTGGCCCCGGAAACAGTTAAAGCCATACGAATATAACCTTGCCCGTGCTTGCCGAAACCTACTCCGGGAGTAACCACAATATTAGCATCCTTTAAAAGACGCGCCGCAAAACTTATCGCTTCCGCCTTCGGAGGAATCTTGATCCAAACATAAAATGTTGCTTTGGGTTTTATCGCCGTCCACCCTAAACGATTAAGCCCGTCAACTAAAATATCCCGCCTTTGCTGGTAAAGCCCGCGCATACTCCTTAAATAATCCAGATCACCCCGCAGAGCAGTAACTCCGGCTAACTGAATTGCCGAAAAAATCCCGGAATCAATATTGCTCTTTACCTTAGCTAATGCGGCCACCAATTGCCGATTACCGCATGCCCATCCAATACGCCAGCCGGTCATATTATAAGTTTTGGATAAGGAATGAAATTCAATGGCTACCTCACTTGCCCCCGGGTATTCTAAAATGCTCGGCGGTTTATATCCGTCATAAGCCATTTCAGAATAAGCTAAATCTGAAATAATGATGATTTTATTTTTAGCCGCGAATGCAATGAGCTCGGTATAAAAATCATCGCTGGCACAGGCACCGGTAGGATTATTCGGATAGTTAATAAATATGATCTTGGCTTTTTTACGCGCCGATAACGGAATTTTCTTTAAATCCGGCAGGAAAGAATTTGCCGCGGATAAAGGCATCAGGTAAGGTTTTCCACCGGCTAATATTGTCCCGCCTTTATACGGAGGATAACTGGGATCAGGAATTAAAGACAAGTCCCCGGGATTTAAAAAAGCTAAAGGGAAATGCGCCAGGCCTTCTTTTGAGCCGATTAACGGTAATATTTCTGTTTGGGGATTTAAATTAACATTAAACCTGCGCTTATACCAATCGCCAATTGCTTCGCGCAATACCGGCATCCCCTGGTCTAAAGCGTAACGGTGGTTAGCCGGATCCAACGCTGCCTGACTCAAAGCATCAATAATAAATTTGGGCGTAGGCTGATCCGGGTCTCCAATCCCTAAATCAATAATATCCCTGCCTTCGGCGCGCGCCTGGCGTTTAGCTTTATCGATTTCTAAAAACAGGTACGGCGGCAATGCTTGAACTTTTTTAGATAGTTTAAACACACTTATCCTTTCAAAACATCCTGCATAGAATATAGCCCGGCCGGTTTTTCAAAAATCCATTTGGCGGCCTTTAAAGCCCCTACCACAAACAAGTCGCGTGAATGCGCCTGATGCTTAATTTCGATGCGCTCGGAGTTTCCGCAGAAAACCACCGTATGGTCACCGACAATATCGCCCAAGCGGATGGAATGCATGGGAATATCTTTTTTAGTAATCTGAGTAATCACCTCCGCTAATTTTTTTGCGGTCCCGCTGGGTGAGTCTTTTTTAGCTTTATGATGCGCCTCGACAATCTCTACGCTATAATCCGGCCCCAATTTTTTAGCAATCTCCGGAATAATGGAAAATAAAACATTTACCCCCACGGACATATTCGGGGTAAAAACTACCGGGACGATTTTGGAAATCTCTTCTACCTTGCTTTTCTGCGCATCGCTTAAACCCGTAGTCCCCAGGACTAAGGCTTTTTTATATTTAGCGACATAATCCAGGTGTGTATCCACTGCTTCCGGTGAGGTAAAATCTACTAAGACATCCACCAGGAATAAACCGTCTAAATTGGATGAAACTTTTATTTTACCAAGATCCCTGCCGATTAAAGGGGTGCCTTTTTTTTCCAATGCCAGCGCTACTTCTAAATCCTTATCCAATCCGGCAAGCTCATAAATACGCCGCCCCATCTTTCCGCAGGAACCGGTAATTCCTAATTTTATCATTTTTTCCTCCAAAAACGAGAATCTTGGGACCGTTTCTATTTTTTTTAAATTAAAAAAAATAGAAACGGTCCCTGGTTTTCATTTCAAAAGCCCATAATCCCTTAAAGCTTTCTTTAACTTCTCCAAATTATCCTCCGACATTGCGCACATCGGCAGGCGTAATCCGGGATCACACATCCCCAATAAACCCATAGCGGTTTTAATCGGAATAGGATTAGTCTCTAAAAATACTGCCTTGATTAAAGGCAATAATTTATAGTGCAATTCCTGGGCCTTTTTAAAATCACCTTTGGCAAAAGCCGAAACTAAACCAGCCACATCCGCCGGCACAATATTGGCGACTACAGAAATTATCCCCATGCCCCCGATACTTAATACCGGTAAAGTCAGGCTGTCATCACCGGAAATCAAATCAAACTCTTTTGGGCAAAGCTGCTTTATGCGCGACATCTGATCTAAGCTTCCCGAAGCCTCTTTTACGGCTACAATATTCTTACAATCCCGCGCTAACCGGCAAATAGTCTCCGGCTCGATATTTACGCCGGTGCGGCTGGCAATATTATAAAGGATAATCGGAATATTAACTGACTGCGCGATAGCTTTAAAATGCTCATACAATCCCTTCTGTGTGGGGCGATTATAGTATGGGCTGACCTGTAAGGAAGCATCCGCGCCGGCCAAAGCCGCCTGCTGCGTAAGCGCAATCGCCTCTTGCGTTGAGTTTGAACCTGTTCCGGCAATCACCGGAACACGCTTTTTTACCTGCTCAATAGTAATCCGGATTACCGACTCATGCTCATCAAAATTCAGAGTAGCGGATTCTCCGGTTGTTCCGCAGGGTACGATACCGCTCGTCCCGTTATCAATCTGAAAATCAATTAATTCCCGTAATTTTTTCTCATCAATGGTTAAATTTCCGCCGCGATCTGAGACGGAAAAAGGCGTGACGATGGCCACAATCGAGCCTTTAAACATAGTATTCTCCTTTGTAGACTATCCTGGCGCTGCCCTCTAACCAAACTTTTCTAAATTCGCCATCTTCCTTCTGAAAATAGATTTTCAGAATCTCACCACTTTGCGTCTTAACCTTAATTAAATTATCCAGATTATTTTTTAAAGCAAAAATTAAAGCTGCCGCCGCGCTGCCTGTCCCACAGGCCAGAGTCTCATCCTCCACCCCTCTTTCATAGGTGCGAATCCGGATAAGATTTTTTTCCTTTTCTTGGACAAAATTAACATTTGTCCCGCGCGGTGAAAATGCCGGATGGTTCCTGATACTCCGGCCGATATTCTTTAGGTCAATACCGTCAATTCCATTTACAAAAACTACTACATGCGGAACACCGGTATTGATAAAATTTACCTTGAGCGGCCTGCCATTTACGATTAATGGAATATCTAATTTTATATCCCGGGGAGCGGTAAGCTGAATTTTTACTTGAGCTCCGTGAACTTCAGCCTGGATAACTCCGGCAGGAGTACGCAGCCTGGCTTTTGGTTTACCACTAAAAAAAGCAGCGCAGCGTGCCCCATTTCCACACATCCGGGCGGCTGAACCATCCGCGTTAAAAATACGCATGCTTAAATCCGCATTTTTGCATTTATCCAGCAGGAGCAAACCATCCGCGCCGATACCGAATTTTCGATCGCACAAAATTCTAGCTAATCTGGGTAAGTTTCCGAGCGGCTTACCGGTAATCACGATAAAATCATTTCCCGAACCCACCATTTTAGTAAACTTAAGTTTTTTCATATTATCGTTTAGTAAAATTATTCACCATAACTTCATTACGCACTAAATCCTGCGCAGATTCTCTTTTCCTGATCACTAACGCTTTATTTTTAGCCACCATCACCTCGGCGGCCCGCAGGCGTGAATTATAGTTACTGGACATGCTAAATCCGTATGCGCCGGCGCTCATTACCGCCAAATAATCCCCTTCTTTCACTTTAGCCATTAAACGTTCTTTGGCTAAAAAATCACCGGACTCGCAAATCGGCCCCACCACATCTACTTTTTCTAACTCTCCAACTCTCCGACTTAACGGAACAATTTGATGATAAGCATTATACAAAGCCGGACGGATCAAATCGTTCATCCCGCCATCAACAATAATAAACTTCTTTTTCGGCGTATGTTTAATATAAAGGACTTTTACCACCAGGATCCCGGCATTACCCAGAATAAACCTGCCCGGCTCCATAATTATTTTAAGCCCGGTTTTCTTCAATAGCGGAATAATCTCATTAGCGTAAATTTCAGCGGTCTGAGGATCCTCACGATCGTAAATAATCCCTAACCCCCCGCCGATATTTAAATACTCCAGAGCCAACCCATTGTTTTTTAAACGCTGAATAAAATCTGCTACTTTTTTTATCGCCTCCACAAACGGCGCGCTCTGCGTAATCTGCGAACCGATATGAATATGCAGGCCGCAAATATTTAAATGCTTAAACTTAACCCTAAGCAGCAAAATTTTATAAGCACTCGCCAGGTCAATCCCGAATTTATTCGTAATTTTACCGGTAGAGATGTATTTATGTGTTTTGGCTTCCACATCCGGATTAATCCGGATAGCAACGCGGGTAATTTTATTTAGGCCTTTGGCAATCCGGTTGATATTTTTTAGCTCGGCTAAAGACTCGACATTAAAAAACAATATGCCCCGTGCAATAGCTGAAGAGATTTCTTTATCGGTTTTACCCACTGAAGCATAGACTATCCGCTGCGGGGGACAGGCGGCTTTTTGCGCCCGGAATAACTCGCCGCCGGAAACAATATCTAACCCGGCGCCTTGAGCAATTAAGGCTTTTAATATCGAGAGATTAGAGTTTGCTTTTACCGAATAGCAAATCAGCGGGTTAATTTCAGAGAACGCGGATTTTAACTTTAAGTAATGATCAATAAGCGTGTGATAACTATAGACATAGAGTGGAGTGCCAAATGTTTTAGCCAATTTCCCAACTAAAACATTCTCGCAATAAAGCTGATTATTCCTATATTTAAATTCGTGCATTTGTTTTCTAAACTATTCTACTACAAACAGTTACATACCGTCTACAATTCTTATCTTTTAATAGAAAGCTTGGACTCTACTGATTTCTTGGGATCAAACAACTTAATTATGTCTTCCTTCTTAAGAAACTCGGAAAACTCTTTTAATTTTTCTTCGGACATTTCCTTAATCTTTTTACCGCTGCTGATAGAATATTTAATAAGCTCGCCAATAATAGTATGTGCTTGCTTAAAAGGAACTTTTCTATCAACTAAATAATAGACCAGGTCTGTTGCATACAAAGATTCGTCTTCTAAACAAGCTTCAATTTTAGCCTTATTAAATTTAAGTGTTTTTATTAAACCTGCTAAAACTTTTAATTCTGAAGAAACTATTTCAAAAGAATTAAACAATGGTTCTTTATCCAACTGCATATCCCTGTTATAGGTTAAAGGCAAACCTTTCATCATAGTCAAAACGCTTACTAAATTTCCGTTTAATCTTCCTGCATAACCCCTTATAAGCTCCAACACATCAGGATTTTTCTTTTGAGGCATAAGTGAACTGCCAGTGCAAAAAGCTTCGTCTATTTCCACAAAATCAAACTCTTGCGTTGACCAAATTATTAAATCTTCTGATAATCTTGAAAGGTGCATTGCAACAATAGAGAGCGCACTAATAATTTCAATAACAAAATCTCTATCACTTACTGAATCTAAAGAGTTAGCCGTCGGCTCAATTTGAAATAGTTCTTTAAATTGCTTAAATGTCGCGTCTTGCGGATTATTAAAGAAATCATCAACGGTTTTACTGTATTCTTCGGAGCTAATAGGAGTTCCAGCTAAAGCGCCAGCTCCCATTGTTATTTTAATATTATTTGATATATATTCTAATCTTTCTATATCCCTAATTAGCATTTTTTTGTATGTGCCTAAATAATCTTTCAGATAAACAGGCTGAGCATGTTGCATATGAGTAAAACCCGGCATAATAATCTCATTATTTTCAATTATCAACCCATCTATCGACGATACTAATGCTCTAATTTCCATCTGTAAATCAATCGTGGTGACTTTACAGTATAGCTTTGTTGCGAATACAACCTGGTCATTCCTTGATCTAGCCATGTGCAATTTTAGAGCTACATCGCCAAGTTTACTTTCTAATAAATTTTGAATACTGGTGTGGATATCTTCACAGTTAGGATCTTCTTTGAAATTACCATTCCGAATCTCATTAGAAATATTCAACAATTCAGTTGTCAGGCTTTCGGATTCTGAAATAGACAAATATTTAGCCTTCGCCAATATCCCAACATGTATAATTGAGCCAGCTACATCATATAAGGCAAGCTTATGATCAAATTGTATTGATCTTGTAAATTTCTCGACCAATGGGTCTGTTTCCTTATCAAATCTGCCACCCCATAACTTTTTCGCCATTTTTTCTCCTGAAATCTCGGGACCGTTTCTATTTTTCTAAATTTAGAAAAATAGAAACGGTCCCTGTTTTACCCTATTTTATCTTTTATACGGCATCCCCCATAACTTAATAAACCCTTCAGCTAACTTCTGGTCAAATTTATCTTCTTTACCATAAGTACTTAATTCTTTTTTATAAAGAGAGTGGGCGGATTTTCTCCCTACGGCAACGCAGGTGCCCTTAGATAATCTCAATTTGATGGAGCCGCTGACAAACTTTTGAGTTTTACTTACAAAACCATCCAAGGCCTCTTTTAAAGCAGAAAACCATAAACCATAATAAACTAATTCCGCATACTTAAGGCTGATAATTTCCTTAAAATGCGCCAGCTCCCGGTCTAAAACCAGGGCTTCTAATTCTTTATGCGCGGTATAAAGAATGGTGGCCGCCGGGGCCTCATAAATTTCCCGGGATTTAATCCCGACCAACCTATTCTCAACCATATCCGTTCTGCCCACGCCAAACTGTCCACCCACCTCATTAAGATGGTTAATTAAATTTTTAATTTTAAACACTTTACCGTCGATTTTAACCGGTACACCCCGGGTAAAAGTTACCTCCAGATACCGCGGATAACTTGCGGATTGCGTTGAACTCTTAGTAATCATATACGCATCTTCCGGTGGTTCCTGCTCCAAATTCTCCAGGACGCCAGCTTCAATACTTATTCCCCAAAGATTGCGGTCAATACTGTAAGGCTTCTTCTTGGTTACATCAATGGGGATATTATATTTTAACGCGTATTCAATCTCTTCTTCCCGCGACTTAAACTCCCACTCCCTTACCGGCGCGATAATCTCTAATCTTGGATCAAGTATGCCTATGGCCACCTCCAGCCTTACCTGATCATTGCCTTTACCCGTGCAGCCGTGCGCTACTGCCGACGCCTTTTCTTTATGCGCGATTTGCACCAGATACTTAGCAATTAACGGCCGGCCTAATGCCGTAGCCAAAAGATATTTACCCTCATAAACCGCATTCGCCTTTAAAGCCGGTATAATAAAATCGCTGATAAATTCTTCCTGAAGGTCGCGGATGTATACTTTAGACGCGCCTGCCGCCAGTGCCCGCTTTTCAATGGCTTCAAAGTTTTCACCCTGGCTTAAACCCTGGCCAAGATCCGCCACAAAACAGATTACTTCATAACCTTTTTCTTTAAGCCAGCGCACAATACAAGAGGTATCTAATCCGCCTGAATATGCCAACACTACTTTTTTCATCGAACCTCCGAAATGGAAATCTTGGGACCGTTTCTATTTTTTAAATTTTAAAAAATAGTAAAAAATAGAAACGGTCCCAAGTTTTTCAAACCACCCGCTAAAAACTAACCCTTAAGTAGTTTTATTAAAATCGCCTTTTGGACGTGCATTCTATTCTCAGCTTGATCAAAAACAATTGAACTCTTACTGTCCATAACCTCATCCGTTATCTCTTCACCCCGATGCGCCGGCAAACAATGCATGACTAAAACCCCCGTTGCTGCATGCGTTAAAAGTTTAGCATTAATCTGAAAATCTTTAAAGATAATTTTTCTTTTACTAATTTCTTCTTCCTGCCCCATACTCGCCCAGACATCCGTATAAACAACATTAGCGCCATTAACCGCGCTGCGCGGATCTTCAGTAATGATTACCTGGCTAAGCGTCTCTTTAGCCATCTCTTTTGCCTGCTTGACCACTTCCGGGTTGGGGGCATATCCGGCCGGAGTGGCTACGGTAATATTCATTCCGCTTTTGGCCGCCGCATAGAGTAAAGAGTTGCAAACATTATTTCCGTCACCAACATAAGCCAGCGTTAAACCTTTTAATCTTCTGGACACTTTCTGCCGGGTATAGTTGAGGCGTGAAAATTTTTCTCCGATCGTAAAAAGATCAGCTAAAGCCTGGCAAGGATGCGAAAAATCACTTAAGCCATTAATTACCGGAACTCCGGCAGCAGCCGCCATATCCAGGCAATTCTTATGCTCAAAGGTTCTCAAAACAATTCCATCAACATAGCGGGAGATAGTCTTAGCCGCATCTTTGACTGTTTCCCTAACCCCCAAATTAATCTCACTGGGAGACAAATAAATAGAATTTCCTCCCAGCTGATACATCCCGACCTCAAAAGACACGCGCGTTCTATTTGACGGCTTCTGAAAAATTAAAGCCAGGGTCTTACCAGCCAAAGCCTTGCTGAATTTAGATTTATTCTTTTTTAACTTAACCGCCAGGTTAAATAATCCATCAATCTCCTGAACAGTTAAATCCTTAATAGAGATCAAATCTTTTTTCATGACTATTCCCCTAAAAGTTATTACCTATTAGCTAAAACGCTTCTCAATATGCCGATTGCCTGATCAATTTCTTTCTTGGTAACATTTAATGCCGGCATCAACCTTAAAACTTTATCATGCGTGCAATTAATCAATAACCCCTGCTGTATGCACTTCTGGACAATCTCTTTGCCTTCAATACTTAATTCCACACCCAGCATCAAACCCATGCCTCTTATCTCTTGAATAAAAGGATAGGCGTTTTTTAAAAGATTCAACTTCCCTAAAAGGTACTCCCCCATAATTTGGCAGTTTTTCAAAATTTTTTCTTTCTGCATCGCCCTGAAAACTCCTAAAGCCGCCCGGCAAATTACCGGGCCGCCCCCAAAAGTAGAGGCATGCATACCCGGAGTCAAAAGATCACTCAACTCTTTTTTAGCGATCACAACACCAATGGGCAGGCCTCCGCCTAAGGCCTTGGCCAGAGTCATAATATCCGGAGTTATCCCATAATGCTGATAGCCAAACATCTTCGCTGTCCTGCCGATGCCGGTCTGCACTTCATCAATGATTAAAAGTAAATTCTTCTCATCGCATAATTTTCTAAGCGCCAAAACAAAATCTTTATCGGCAACATTTACTCCGCCTTCCCCCTGAATAAGTTCCAGCATAATCGCAACCGTCTTATCCGTAACTGCCTGCTTAACCGCAGCCAAATCATTAAACTTAACCTGCTTAAAACCTTCAGGCATCGGCTCAAAACCACTCTGATATTTTTCCTGGCCCGTGGCCGCCAAGGCAGCCAGGGTTCTGCCGTGAAAAGCATTTTGGAAAGTAATTATCTCATACCTGCCCCGACCAATGGTTCGACTCTGCTCACCATTGGCGCTGAGCTTAGTCGAAGCGCTAATGGTTCGACTCTGCTCACCATTGGCGCTGAGCTTAGTCGAAGCGCTAATGGTTCGACTCTGCTCACCATTGGCGCTGAGCTTAGTCGAAGCGCCAAACTTTCTAGCCAACTTAATCGCCGCTTCATTGGCCTCTGCTCCGGAGTTAGCAAAAAAGACCTTACCCGGAAAACTCAAATAAATCAACTCTTTGGCTAACTTTGCCTGAAAAGGATGATAATAATTATTCGGCACAAATATCAACTTACTAATCTGATCCCGCACCCCCTGCATTACCTTAGGATGACAGTGCCCTAAGCTGCCCACCCCCCAGCCCGGAAAAAAATCCAGATAAAGCTTACCGTTGATGTCCCAAAGCCGCGAACCTTTCCCCTTAACAAAGATAAGCGGTACCTTATTATAGGTGGGCATTATGTTTTCTTTATAAACCTGAAAAATCTCTTCTACTTTCATTTCTATTTTATAATTTCTGTCCCGATACCATGATCCGTAAAAATCTCCAAAAGCAAACCATGCGGCGTGCGCGCATCAATAATATGCGTCTTATTTACCCCGCCGTTTAACGCTTCCACGCAAGCCATAACCTTGGGGATCATTCCTTGCTGGATAATCTTATCCGCAATCAAACCGTTTGCCTCATCCACCGTTAAAGTAGATATAAACGAATGCTCATCTTCCGGATTACGCATAATTCCTTTAACATTAGTTAATAAGACAAACTTTTCTGCCTGCATATTCGCGGCAATACCGGCGGCTGCCTCATCCGCATTTACATTATAAGTTTTTTTATCTTTTCCGCTTCCCAAGGGCATCACTACCACTATCTTGTCTTCCTTAAGATTATCATTCAACAGCTGGGTATTAATGCCTTTAATCTGCCCCACCAAACCGATATCCACTTTGTTTTTCTTTTTCTCAACCTGAATCAAATCATTTTCTTTTCCGTTTAAACCGATAGCTTTTGCTCCCAGAGAGGTTAATTCCCGGATAATCAATTTATTTAATAACAGCAGCTCTTCTTCGACTAACTTTAGAGTTTCTTCATCGGTAACCCGGAATCCTTCCACAAACTCCGCCTTCTTGCCGATTACCCGCATCCGCTCACTGATATTCGGGCCGCCCCCATGCACCAGGATCGGGCGCAATCCCATAAAATTCAAAAATACAATATCCTCTAAAACACTATTGCGGATTTTTTCATCTCCTAAGATACTTCCGCCGTATTTAATAACAATTACCTTCTTATGAAACCTCTTAATATAAGGTAACGCCTCAATCAAAACATCCGCTTTTCTAATCGCGTCTTTCATTGGCCCTTTCCCTGCAACAAGAAATTACTTAGTTATACGCAGCGTTAATTTTTACATACTCCGGAGTAAGGTCACAGGTATAAACTGTGCACTTGGCCTTGCCTCGGGACAAACTAACCGCCAGCCTGACTTTTTTTCCTTTGAGCGTACCCAGCCTTATTTTTAACTGATCTTCTTTAATCCCCAGGCCGCTGGCGCCAACTGCCGCCGCTACCCGGCCAAAATTCGGGTTTTCTCCAAAAACAGCAGTCTTAAAAAGCACGGAATTAGCAATATCCAAAGCTACCTTTTTTGCCTCCGGCACATCCTTGGCCTGGTAAACATCAATCTGGATAAATTTAGTTGCTCCTTCAGCATCTGAAACCACCATCTTCGCTAAAACCATACAGATTAATTCCAGGGCTTTGGCGAATTTCTGAAACTCCGCGCTGCCCGCGGAAATAATTTTATTTCCCGCTGCCGCGTTAGCCAACACCAAAACCGTATCATTAGTGCTCATGCACCCATCCACAGAGATACGGTTAAAGGATTTATCTACGGCGGCTCCTAAAGCTTTATCCAAAGCCCGCTTAAAAATCACCGCATCCGTCATAATAAAACAAAGCATGGTTGCCATATTCGGGGAAATCATGCCGGCGCCTTTGGCGATCCCGCAAATACGCACCAGTTTATCCCCGATCTTTATCCTTAAACTCACTTCTTTAGCAAAAGTATCCGTGGTCATAATCGCCGTTTTAGCCTTATGAATACCAAAGCTGGATAATCCGGAAACTAATTCCGGTATCCCTTGCTTGATTTTTCCCAGGTCTAATCTTTTCCCGATAATTCCCGTAGAATTAACCAAGACACTGCTTTGCTCTATCCCTAATGCCTGAGCAACATAACCGGCCGTTTCCCGGGCATCCTGAATTCCGGATTTACCGGTAAAACAATTCGCATTGCCGCTATTGACCAATACTGCCTGGAATCTCTTGAACGTTTTTAGATATTCTTTACAAACGATCAAAGGAGCGGCAATAATACTACTGGTGGTAAATTTCGCGCAGGCCAAAGCCGGAAACCGTGAATAAATCAACGCCAAATCCAGTTTACCGGATTTCTTTAATCCGCAGGCCACCCCGTTAGCCTTAAACCCCTTAGGTAGAATCGCGTTCAAAATCTTCTTCATAATAATCCGGCGGCCTCCGGTAACTTATACATAATATTCATGTTCTGCACTGCTTGAGCAGAAGCGCCTTTTAATAAATTGTCAATGACACCGATGACAATAATACTCTGCCCAAAATCCTTAATCCCAATATCGCAAAAATTAGTTTTGACGACATCCTTGATCCTGGGAAAAACACCCTCCGGATTAATCCGGATAAAAGGCTCGTTCTTATAAAAATTTTTATATAATTCTACCAGGTTCTTAAATTTTAACTTGGCATTGGGAACCTTCTTCAGATAAATCGTCGCCAGGATGCCCCGTTCAATAGGCAAAAGATGCGGGACGAAGATTACCTCAACTTTTTTAGCGGAGATCTTAGAAAGCTCCTGATTTATTTCCGGAGCATGCTGATGCGCATTAACTTTATATGCCCGAAAATCACCCTGGATCTCAGAAAATAAATACTCATTTTCCAGCTTCTTGCCGGCGCCGCTTACTCCGCTTTTAGCATCAATAATTATGGAATTTGTATCCACTAAATTTAACGCCAGCAATGGGGCAAGCGACAGGATCGCGCAGGTCGGATAACACCCCGGGTTGGCGATTAAAGAAGCGGTTTTTATTTTTGTCCGGTTTAGTTCAGGTAATCCGTAAATTGCCTCTTTTAAGTTGGGCTTATCCTGATGCGTTAGCTTGTAGAATTTCTCATAAACCAAAGGATTCTTAATCCGGTAATCCGCGCTTAAATCAATAACTTTTTTACCCAGGCTTAAAAGCTTAGGCGCAAATTTCATGGAAATAGTGTGCGGCAGGGCCAAAAAAACCAAATCACAATCTTTTTTAATTTCTGACCAATCCGGTTTTTTACAAATAAGTTCCAGCCGATTTTTGAATTTTGGGAATACCTCCGAAATAACCTGTGTGCTTGGCGAGTTCTTACCGCTATTATAAAGATGGGTGATTTTAACATTGGGGTGATTAAGCAGGAGCTCAATCAACACCTCTCCGGTATGCCCGGTTGAGCCGATAATTACCACATTAATCAACATGCCGCTCCTCCTCGATAGCCGACTGATAATTATAATATATTAGATTAAAATTAAAGTTCCGTCAAGGTTTTTTCTCGACGGAAATAAAAAGTTATTTCCGGGGCGAGAGAAAGCATTCTATAAATATTGGCTTTACGGTTAGAAAAATCCGGCGGGGTTAGTTTATCTCGGGTTATCTCAATTATTCCCTTCTCTTCCAATTCTAATAATCCCAACGAAATAGTAGTATCGCTTATCCCATAAAGATTGGACATATCCTTCTGGCTGCGAAACCAGAAAGGATATCGCGATGAACGGCTGGCTTCATACAAGCAAATCAAATACATATATTTTGCCCGCATGGATAAACTAGCGGAATATCCATATTCCCAATATTCAAAGGGAATTTTTATCAATGGCGCGTCAGCCTGCTTTGCATTATCGGCGTTTAGAATAACTTTGCCTTTATTATAACCTATCAGGCCGTAACCCCTAAGACGTTTAAGCGAACGGTGTATCCTTTCATAGAAATAGTGATGATTATCGCGGTATTTCCCTAAATTCTTTGGGGCCGCATAGCCCATCATTTTCGCTAAATTGTCATAGTCGATATCAAAAGATGGTTTAGCTGTTTCCTGTTGAAGTTTGCATAATAATAAATAAAGGTCAAATTGTTTAAAAGCCCCGGCCTTAAGGAGCCTGCGGCCGGAATTGGAAACAAGGAGAAAATCAGGGGAAAGAGTAACGCCTTTTGTCTGCGGCAGAAATATATCTTTTTTCTGAATAGGAATATTATCAATATACTGCTTAGAGGCAAGAGCATCCTGAGCAGAATCATCAAAATAGGTAGCTTCGTAATTATCCTCTATCGCCGCCTTAGACCAATTAGCGCTTCCGATAAATACATAACGATCATCAATAACGACTTCCTTGATGTGCATAAGATGTTGGGCAGTGTCAAAATAGACAGTTATATTATTCGCCCGTAATTTTTCATAGGCAAGGCGGTTCTCCTTTAGTTTGGAATCTTCCAGAATAACTTTAATCTTTACTCCACGGTTTTTTGCGGCGATAAGGTCATTAACCAATTCATTAATCGGGTTAGCTTTATCCGCGGGGTCTATGATTATAAAATACATGGCTACGGTGATTGAACTTTTAGATTGGGTGAGATATTTGTGAAGAATTTGATGGTAGGCCTTACCAAAAAGCACATCGGCAGAAGCGTTTAAGGGGAAGAATAAGATTGTGAAGCAGATAAGGAATAACGGAAGGATGTTTTTAATTCCTTTAAATTTCAATGGGTAACTCACTTTTTTAAAAACCTAAAGTTTTCCTTTTCGTGCGGAGACATAATGCATAATGGGGACGCGTCCAAAAGGGACACCTTAGGCGATTCTAAGTGCTTTATCTACAATAGGATCGTACGCGCGTTGCAAACGCATAACATTAAAAATACTAAACATGTCACTTAACCTGTCCCCTTGGGGAACGTCCCCGTATACATTTCTTGCTACCTGCCTTTTGCCCTCTGCTTGAACTTGTGCAATTTTTGCACAAGTTAAATTCTTATCCAATTCGCCTTCCTGAAAGATATTTTGGAGATGCTTGGTCACCACGCTTCTTTCCACGCCAAAAAGATCCGCGATTTTCGCTTGAGTCAACCAAATATTCTCGTTACGCAAAAATATTTCAACTTTCACTTTACCGTTTGGCGTAGTATATAATAGGAATTCCGTAAAGCTATTATTAGGAACAATGCTTATTTTCTTTTTGCTCATTAGTCTGCTCTCCTCCTTTTCTTACGCTATTATTATCTTCCTACTACTATGGTTATCTTTCCCACTCCAATAGACAATTTATACCCCTTCTAATTAAGTAAGCTGTCCCCGGAACTTTCCGGAACTTTCCGGAACTTTATATTCTGCAACCGCCAACGGTTCATTGGCGGGCAAAGAATCTAAAAAAATAGAAACGGTCCCATGCAGCCTTTTCGTGACATAGCTATTTAGCCCTTTGAGCCCATTATGAGCCCTTTGAGCCCATTATGAGCCCTTTAGTTTATATAAAGTCCCTTTCCCTGTCGCTCCGATTCTTACGAAAATCGACTTAGTAACGAGTTCGTTGAGATCCCGTGATGCCGTTGGCTTAGAAGCTCCAGTTAATTTTTTATACTCTTTGTTAGTTATCTTCCCTTCATTTTTAACAAACTTTATTGCTTTCAACTTCCTTTCATTCAATCCAAACTTTGCCAAAACAGATTCGGTAAAAATATCTCTGCTTAGGATTGTTCTAAATTCATAACCACGGTTACTTACGAATTCCGGTTCTGGAAGGCCAGCTTGCTTGCACTGCTTAACCATTTCTATCGTGCCTGAGCCGGCTTTCTGAATGTAATCGGCCAGGTAAAAGACTTCCGCAAGCAGTGGATTCCCCGGAAAAGAACGGTGGGGCTTCTTAAGGTCAGATATTGTAAGCTGTGAAGGAAGGCTACCTGAATTCCAAATTTCTACGCGGTCAATAAACACCATTGCTTGAATGCCTGAAACATCATTATAATTGCGATGAGCGAGAGCGTTCACAATAGCTTCCTGGACAGCAAACAAAGGAATTTCAGGAGGGCGTTTTACCTGCGCAGTATGTTCCTGTTGGATAACCGGCAGCTTTATACTGCTTAACACAAATGCGACAGCCCGGTCAATCTGATCAAAAAGATTGCCATTATATATATGATACGAGGGAAACGGCTTTTCTACCTCTATGCCTGAAAATTGCAGGCATTTAGTTTCTGCCTGTAGATGAAATTTATGCGGGTTTTTTCCAAACAAAAGAATTGCCGCATTGGTTAATTTAGCACCCTTTAACAGGTTTAAGTGAATAAAAACATCCTTGACAGGAATATTCTCAGGGAGAGGAAAATTTCTTTTTTCTTTTGCGGTGCGCAAAAACCATTTCACTTTATCATTGTCTATATCTTTCCAAGACGCGCCTTCGCAAACTGCCTCGTCAAAAATGCTTTTCCCCACAATCCCTTTTTCCCGTAGAAATTCAATCAAGCTTTCATGAACCACATTCTTTAGCTCAGGAATATTCTCAAAACGGCGGTATTTGTATCCAGAGGCGTCATCTTTAATCTCAGAGATTAATTTCTTGACTCTTTTATTTTTTGTCTCGTCGGTTTTCCCTTTTATATACACTAATACATATTTGGCTCTTTTGTGGGCCTCTCTAAATTCTTCCTCGGTGGCTGATAACATATTTTGAGCTGCTTTTCCATATTCATCGCCCAAGATAACAATATATAATTCACAATCGCGAACTCCTTTTAAATATACGGCTTTTGAAGGCTTACTGCCAGCAGGAGCTTTCTCAAATAAGAATACGTTAAAATAGTCTCTTAGCAAAATGTCTTTATCAACTAATTCCCTTACAGCAAGTCGCTCTGCTTTCAGTTCTTTCTGTACACCACTTACAAATATTTTATATTTCATATCCTAATCCTTTCGGATTCCTCCTAATCTCAGCCTCAATAAAAAACTAGTAAAATTGGGACCGTTTCCCTTCAAAAAATCCAGAAACATTCCCTTATTCCAACTTCTCACTACTACAACAGACGCAAGAAAAAGCAAAATCTAACATAAAATTTACCATTCTTGTATTTCTATACTTATCTTCTAAAGAGAAATAGAAACGGTCCCATTGTTTCCTAATTAAGTAAGCTGTCCCCGGAACTATTTAGTTTTTTATTTGTTACCTAATTGCCTTTTATTTTTACTCGTAATCTTTTTTATATTTTCTGCTGATGGCAAACTTTCCGGCATTGTCCCGCCCAATTCTTTAATTGTTTGACGAACTTTTTTGCCGACTTCAAAATGAGCCTGATTAGCTTTATCTTTGCCCCTTATATTCTCCCGGCGCAGCTTATCTTCTGCTTGAGTTGCACGGAATAAATTTGCCGCCAACTCCGTGCTCCCCATATAATCAAGAACTTTCTGCCCTTTTTTAAGGCCTTTGCGCCTGTGGATATCAACCTGGCCCAACCCGCCATAAAGCCCCTTATAACCATGATCTTGAAATATAGCATAGTCGAGCGGCCTAACAACTCCCGCCTCTTTAGCCGCTGAAGCCAAGTATTTGTTATGCTCTTTCATCTGCTGGCGAAGAAATAATCGTTTTTCTTCATCGCTTTCAAACTTACCGAATTCATCAGATAACTCTTGCCTGCGGGTCTGCACGGCAAAATAAGTCTGCCCCAAAGCAACGATTTCTTTGGCGGGATCGGCATTTTGAACGATAAGATAACAAGCATAGCGGGATAATTTAACATCTTCAATATTTCTTTTGGCGCCTGATCCGATATCTACCATTTCGAGGATATCCTCGAAATGGTCACTAACCGCATGGCCACTATTATTACAGGCATCTTTTGCTTTGGCAATTACCGGGATAAAATGCCTATACTCAGAATATTCAAATATTTTTGATAACTCTCGAGCAGACCAATACTCCATTTTTTGTTCATTGATTTTCTTAATACTCTCGAAAACAGAACTATGCCCTGTATTGCTTAATTGATTCATAAGTTATATCCTCCTCCCTTTCCTGCGTTATTATTATTTTCATCCTACTGCAATAGACGCAAGAAAAAGTAAAATCTAACAAAAATTTTATCGTTTCCGTCATCCTGAAGACCGCAGACCTGAAGGATCTCGCTCTTAAGGCTCTATTCTTCTATTTCTATGCTTATCTTCTTCACTCCAGCAGGCAGTTCTTTCTTCTCTGTCTCATTAACCGTATATTGCCAATCATCATAATCAAACGCCACCGCATAACAGCGCGCAACTTCCTTTCCGTCAAATTTCACTAAGAATCCTCCGTCAGCCATAGAAGGCCTCCTGTTCAAAAAAATAGAGTTCTTTTATTCTTTGATAAATAATACAAACCCCTAAAAAAGTTACATAGTTACAGTATCTCTCTTACTTTAGCAACAGGTGCTTCTTTTTTTATAATCTCTATGCCATGTATGCAATCGCTTCTATTAATATACCCTTCTCCTGAATCAGCAATAATCTTCCATTATCTGCTATAAATCTCCAGCGGTATTGGTTTACCTTATCCTTACAAACAACAAATTCCGCCATTCTTAACTCCTTTTTAATGAAATCTATTAGCCGTTTCTATTTATATTCTGAAAGAAAAATAGAAACGGTCCCATTGTTTCCATTGTTTCACTTCGCCATATTCAACTTAGCCGCCCAATCTTTCGATGAAGGCAGATATTTTTCCAACTTTTTCGGCAAGAATTTCTTGAGTGAATATGTCGAAACACCTATCGGCTTTTTAACATCCTTAAGGGCATATTCAACAACCGTACGGCTCTTGCTTTTACAAATAATAATTCCAATAGCGGGATTTTCTTCTTCAAGTTTATCCCGATCGTTAAGAGCCGAAAGATAAAACTGCATTTTCCCGGCATACTCGGGCTTAAAATCGCCGATTTTAAGTTCAATGGCAACCAAACATCTCAATTTTCTATGATACAAAAGAATATCCACGAAATATTCACGGCCATCAATCTCTATCCTATGTTGATTGGTGACAAAACAAAAATGCCCGCCTAATTCCAGCAAAAACCGCCTAACATTAACCGTGAGAGTCCGTTCCAACTCATTTTCTAAATACTCATCGCCCAAATCTAAAAAATCAAATGTGTATTCATCTTTAACAGCTAATTTCGCTTGATTTCGAATCTTAGCGGGTACCGTTTTATCAAAACTTGTTTGATTAAAAAGTGTTTTCCCGTAAGATTGGTTCTCAATCTGGTGGATAAGGACATCTTTCGTCCACCCGAACTTCTTAGTCATATTAATATAAAAAGAACGCTCATTCTCATTCTTACACTGGCTCATAATCACCAAATGTTTCGCCCAGCTAATTTCTCCAACCAATGGTTGGAGAATTGAGTTCCCCTGATATTCTCCATAAAACTGCCTCATATACCAAAGATTCTGCGACGAGAACCCCTTGATTCCCGGAAATTCTTTTTGTAAGTCTTTAGATAAAGTTTCAACAACCGCTTTCCCCCAGCCCAGCTTATTTTGTTTCTCAACAATTCTTTTCCCAATATCCCAATAAAGAATAATCAATTCCTTATTGACCGCTTTTAGAGCCGCGTACTGGGCATCACGAACACGCTGTTTGATTTCTTCAACAAACGCCTTATATTCCATGTTCATTTTTAATCTCATAAATATTCCCCTTTCTTGCGTTGTTATTATTTCTTCCTACTGCAACTGACGCAAGAAAAGCTAAAATCTAACTGAAAATTTATCGTTCTTCTATTTCTATGCTTATCTTCTATACCACCATATCCAGCTAAACAAATGCACGAAAAAGTAATAAAGCCCCGCGAACCTAAAATCATCCCTTTTTAAAATAGCGTAAAACTCTCTGTCAACTTCTTTGCGCTTAACAAAGGCTCTTACCTCTTTACTGAATTGGTAGAATACATCATGAATTAAAGAAGCATAGTAAGTTTTGCTTTGACCAGTGCCAAAATTTAATACCGCCTCTGGTATTCCGATATAGACATCTTTTATTTTAAACTTAGGGCTACAGCCATCCCAAGCATACCCTTGGTAATTTGTTCCTTTTATGATAATCACGCCATCCGCAGCCAGCTTAAACCACTCATTCTCAAATTCCCGTCCGGTTATTGAGGATTGATACCGATAATTTTCTCTAATGCAATATATGTATACGGCCATTTAAATCACCCTCGTCATTCTGAAGCCGCCAACGGTTCATTGGCGGGCAAAGAATCTAAAAGCTATTCTTTCTTCGCTTGCGTTCCTGATTTTATATGATAATCAATCTTATTTTTCCTGCAGAATTTAATAACCGATAACGCCAAGCTATTATAAAATTCTTTAGTGTATTTAAACTCGGAGGATTTAACACTATAGTTGAGGCGTCCGAAAATAATTTTATTTACAAATGACACTGCTTCTAAAATCTCTGTTAAATCCTGTTTAATTAGATTCGGAGTCGGATACGGCTCCATACTCACCCATGTTTTAAATCCCTTATTGTGTAAATGCTTTAATGACCTAATCCTATCTTTAAAACTAGCCGAATTCGGTTCAAATTCTTTTCTAAAGCTTTCATTCAAGGATACCAGGGTAATTCCATATTCATTATTCGTACTTTGTCCATTCCTGCCGGCCAATTCTTTTGGATAAAAACCTTTAGTCAATACAGTACACTTAATACTATTCTGGTTAAGTTTATCAATAATTTTTAGGCTTAATTCAGCTACTTCCGGCTGATTGTACATAAACGGATCTGTAGAAAAACACAAGTGGACATATTTAATTCTATCTTTATATTTAGGAATCTCTTTATCTAAAAGCTCTAAGGCGTTAGAAACAATCTTGGGCCGGCACCAATCTTCATATGTTTTGACTATACCGCATCTTTTCTTCATCATATAGGCATAGCAAGGATACTTACAACCATGCGAGCAACCCTCTACATGATTTAAGCAGAAATCAGCGTATTCTACTCCACTTTGATAAAGCAGGGATTTTCTTTCAATAGTTTGCATGGACTAAAAAAATGTTTTTTGACCGTTAGGATTCATCTTAATTATACTCGTCCAAATCTTTTGTGCAAGCCGATGTTTTGAAGCAAGTATCAACACATATAAATCCACATCCTTTGTATTCTTAACGCTTACTGTCGGTAACCCTGCATAAATATCTTTTCCAGAAGAAACTAATTTCAAACCCTCTTCAGGATACCCAACTGTTTTTAGTTGCTCCTTAAACACATCGATTAAAATCTTAAAAATTTGGTTCCCGGAGACTCCATCAATCTTTGTCCGCCATAAATCCGTGCCCAAAAACTCGTCAAGAATAGTGTTTGTCTTTTTCTTCCAATTTGGCAGATTTCTCTTTATAGCACCAATAGGAAAGTGAATCAACATATCCATTCGTTCTAAACGAGCTAATTCTTTAAGTGTATTAAACTTTAAATTATCTGGTCCGAAAGGATCAATAAAAACAAAATGGTACCTATAGTATTTTTGCAG
>JAHIKK010000082.1 GCA_018897555.1 Candidatus Omnitrophota bacterium | reverse complement strand
GGAGTTATCTTTAAACGATTGTCCTTTAAAACTTGAATATACGATCGCATATTCTCTCATAAATAGAAATCATTTCTATTTGTTAAAGATTATATATCCAATAGAAATTAATGTCAATTTATTTCTTGAGGGATTTATTTTACTGTATAAGCCGACTCTTTAATTCTCTCCAAGGAAATTTTTTCCCCGGGCAGTCTGTTTTTGCTTCATATACTTGACTATGCCCTAATATTTTGGTCAGGGGAATCCTGTAATGTTTTCTTAAAAGACCCACCAAATAAACTAATGCATCAAGTTGTTTTTTGGAAACCTCTTCCGTATTAAAATTACCCACAAGACAAATTCCAATGGCCCTATTATTCATTCCGCTTGCTTTACAGTGAGAGCCATATTCTTGTTTTAACCATCTAGGTGAAACTTCGATCTGGCCATCCTGTTTTCCTTTTGTACCATTAGTTATAACAAAGTGATAACCTAACCCCTCCCATCCTTTGCTATAGTGGTATTTATCAAAATAAAGAGAACTGCCCTCATCGGTTGCGCTGTGATGAATGATAATGTATTTCCATTTCCTTGAAGGATAAAGAGAAATCACCGGGACAATAGGAGCTGCATTAGGGACTAAAAGACGCTGGCCCTTTTCTAATTCCGCTTTATTTTTTAAACTATTTGCCTGTAGAATATTCTGCATCGGCACATCATACATCTTGCTTATGCGCCAAAGCGTTTCACCGGGTGCTACGATATGAAAAACATCATGTCTTGAGACAAGCCCTGTTGGCTGCGGATAAATCTCTTTTGGAAGGTAAACTGGCGGTTTTATTGGAGCAGTTGCGCAAGAACTTAGTATACTACCTATTATTATAATGATCCCCAAATAGAATATCTTTCGCATATTTTTTAAGAGAGAAACAAATTCAACATTGTGCCCACTGATAAAGCAACTACCACCATAATTAAAGTAGCCTTTAACATGTCTTTTACGCCAAGCTCACGGATTAGGACTACAAAAGTCGCGATGCAGGGAAAATAAACCGCTAATATCGTAGAACCGATTACTAATTGCTTAGTGGTCAAATTAAGCAGCCCGAGCATCCCTACAGCAACGTCTTTTCTTAAAAAACCTACTATTAAAGCTCCGATAGCTTCTTGGGGAAGCCCCCATAGGTTTGTTAAAATCGGAGAAAAAATATAAGTGAAAAAATCTATGACCTTTAGCGCATAGAGAATGTTAACAAAAAATACGCCTAAAAGCACAAAAGGCAGCGCCTCTCTCAAGAAACCTGATAACCGCATCCAAAGTTTCTTAATAACCGCTGTAGCCTGTGGCATTCTGTAAGGAGGAATTTCAACCAATATCTCCGGGCTTACGCCTTTTAAAATTTTATTTAAAATTAGGCCCTTAATAATTAGAAGGAAAAAGAGGGTACCAAAAACAATCGCTACATACTTTCCACCTCTTTGCCCTACTATTCCCACAATCATCGCGATTTGCGCCATACAAGGAATAGCAATTGCCATTAAAGTAGCGGCGATAAATTTCTCACGCCTTTCTTCTAAAACCCGAGTTGCTAATGCTCCCGGCACATTACACCCTAGGCCTAAAATAAAAGGAATTATGGCATAGCCGTGAAGCCCAAGATGATGCATAAGATTATCTGCCAGAACCGCCAAACGAGGAAGGTATCCTAAATCTTCTAGAACCCCTAAGATTAAATAGAAACTGAATATATAAGGCAAAATCATGGCAATCGGCAAAAAAAGGCCAGTGGTTAAAATCCCGAAAGACTGACCAAAGTCTATCTTGCCATCAATGAGATTACCAATAACAATATGATGCAAGAAAGTCCCTTCTCTCAACAACACGCTTAGTTTCATCATCAAGGGTAGCCATAACCGCGTAAATAGAGGCTGAAATATATAACCAATTAAATTCTCTCCGATAAAACGGACTATCCAAAAGGCGCAATATATGACGCCCAAAGCGATTGGCAGGCCTGTGAGCGGCTTAATGCTGAGATCTTCCAGTATTTCTAACAGTGTATGATGGCGATGAGTTAATCTCTGGACTTCTTCTATAATTCTGCCTATTCTTTCCCATTTCTGACCATCAGAATAAACAGTCGCCTTTAAAGCTTTTGCCTCGGGTAGACGGTTGATTAACTCTTTGATACCCTCTCCAGTTAAGCAGCAGGTAGAAACAACCGGCACCCCTAATTGTTCCTCCAATTTCTTAATATCAATGTGAATTCCACGGTGTTTGGTATCATCCCACATATTCAAAGCCACAATTACCGGTATATCTTTCTCTAAGAGTTCTAATGTTAAATAAAGATTCCTCTCTAAATTTGTGGCATCAATAATATTAATCACCAAACCGCCTTCTTTTACCATCCGACAGGCTACGTCTTCGGCTTTACAAGTTGGCTCTAAGGTGTATGTTCCCGGCACATCTATGATCATTACATTTTCATCACCAAGCTTCATATTCCCTTGAGTAAACTCCACTGTTGTCCCCGGATAATTAGAAATCATTACCTTCGCTCCGGTAAGCCTGGAAAAAATAGCGCTTTTTCCGACATTAGGGTTTCCCGCTAATAGAATTTTCTCTATCTTCATCTTTTAACTTCCACTAAGATTCTTTTGGCCATGCCAAAGCCAACCGTAACCTGCATATTGCCTATTTCTACAGTCTGGGGGCCGCGCCAAAAATGGGAACTGACCTTAGCTATTTTCTTGCCCGGCCTTATTCCCATACTTTGAAGCCTTTTTATCATTCCTTGACCGCCGTGAATTTCGACTATCGCGCCAATCTCACCCGGCTGCATTTGAGTCAAATCTATGATCATGTCATACCTCAATAACACTACCTTGTTTTATCTGCATAAAATAATCTCCATATGCTCTTTTGATTAAATTTGTGGCTAACTTTCCCGTACAATGCATCGGAGCAATTCTGCGAACACCGAGTCTTTGCAGATCTTTAATAACATTAAGATTCGCTTCGTCTGTATTGTCTTTCAAATGGAAACCACCAATAAGCGAATAAACATCACCATGAAGACTCTCCTTAACATGCCGAACGATATTTGCTACTCCGGAATGCGCACACCCGCATATTACCGCTAAACCATCACTTGTCTTAATTACAACCGACTGCTCGTATATCTTCCGGCCTTTTGACTGCCCGTAAAGCTCTCCGGTAGAATAAATATCATTTTTAATTGGAGTCATTTTCCCTGCTTCAATAATCTTTACTCCAAAAGAAGCGATCCTATCTTTTATTTCCTGCTTAAACCCGGGGCAGATATATACCATAATATCTTGTCTATTAGGTATCAAATACCACAATCCGCCTATATGATCCCAATCATCATGCGACAAAACAATGTGCTTAATCTTTGCAGTATCGATATTAAACTTTCGCACATTATTTAAAAGCACCCCCGGATCGCCAAAGGTATCAAAAAGCATATCCTCGCCGATTAAAAACGAGACGCCCCACCTGCGGATGAACCGCTCCCACCTACTTGAACCTGTAGCTACAATTTCAATTTTCATAGTATTAATGATGGAGTGCCGCCGCAAAATACATAAATGCCACGCCAAGAATAAATACTACCATTGAAAGCGTGGCTTTCTTAATGTCCTGCTGTTTATGTAATTCCGGTATAAGGTCACAACTTGCAATATAAATAAAACCTCCTGCCGCAACCGGCATAAGCAGTTTCAAGAAAATATCGGATGTATTCGCAAGAGCAAAACCAATGACAGTTCCCAAAATAGCTGTTACGGCTGATAAAAAGTTATACAACAACGCTTTATTTTTACTCAACCCTCCGTAAATCAAAACGCCGAAATCGCCTATCTCTTGAGGTATTTCGTGCATGATAATTGCGAAAGACGTAGCGATGCCGAAATTAATGTTTACCACAAAAGAAGAACCGATAATAAGGCCGTCTATAAAGTTACGCACCCCGTCGCCAACAAGATTAAGATAGGTGAACGTGTGAATCTCGCATTTTCCTTTATGACAGTGCCGCCAATGCAAATATTTCTCCAAGATAAAGAACAGAATAAAACCAACTATGACAAATAAATAGACGTTACCATGAGCGCTCTTTTCTACTGCTTCCGGGATAAGATGTAAAAACGCCCCTCCAATTAACGCCCCGGCAGAAAAACTGATCAGCAGAAGAAGAATTTTACTTAGCAGATTTTCCTTCAAAAGCAGGCTGATGACGCCGACGAAAGAAATTAAACTTACGACAATACTGGCTCCCAATGCCCAAACAAGATTCATTTGATCCCCTTATTTTTTAAGCAAATAATCCGCTATCGCCCGATAAAGCGTGCTTACTGAAAGTATCGAACAATGCAAATGATCTTCGGGCAAACCTTTCAGTCTCACGATTACTTCTCCCGCAGAAATCGAAAGCGCCTCTTTTATGGTTTTCCCCTCTGCCAGCTTTGCCGCCATAGCCGCGCAGGCCTTCGTAGCATGGCAACCATCGGTATAATATTTAATCTCAGTAATTTTGTCGTTCTCAATCACCAGATAGAATTCCATCGCGTCCCCACAAGGCCCCTTTAAATAAGAAGAACTTGTCGGATCATTCATCCTGCCAAAGTATTTTTCGTTATTAATCAAGCTTAAAACCTCTTCGGGATAATTAGAAATGCTTTCTTGAGCGCTATTTTTCATTGCAGATCCTCCCATATCTTTTTCACCTCATTGCTTGCGGCGCATTCCGCATATTCGATGACAGTTGTGCCTTCAACCAGAGCTTTAACGACCGTCTTATCAAAAGCGATCTTCCCGATAACCGGTACATTGAGGCTACGACAGAACTCCTCAATCTTGCCCGTCATCAACGGATTTAAGTCATACTTATTTACTACGAGTTTAATCGGAATATTAAAATACGTAACAACCTCCATAACACGCTTGGCATCATGTAAACCTGATAGCGTCGGTTCGGTCACAACGAGCGCGCAGTCAACCCCTGATAGTGAGGCGATTACTGGACATCCTATCCCCGGAGGCCCGTCAATGATTACATACTCTAAGTTTTGCTTCTGGGCTAATTCTTTGGCAATCTGCCGTATCTTTGCCACAAGCTTGCCGGAATTTTCTTCGGCAATGCCAAGCTTTGCATGCACGAAAGGACCGTACTGAGTATCAGAAACAAACCACTCCCCGGCTACATTCTCTTCCATGCGGATAGCTCCACGCGGACATATATGACTACAAAGAGCGCATCCTTCACAAGAAAAACGCTCAATCGTATAATCGGATTTTATTGCCCCGAATCTGCATACTGACGCGCATTTCCCGCATTTCTTACAGAGTTTCTTATCAATAACTGCGGTCTGGCCGCTTCTAAATTCATGGCGCTCTTTAACCTCCGGATGTAACAAAAGATGCAAGTCTGCCGCATCCACGTCGCAGTCAACCATGACTTTATTCTTAGCCAAGGCGGCAAACGATCCCGTAACAACTGTCTTGCCTGTCCCGCCTTTTCCGCTAATGACGGCTATTTGCTTCATTTTTTATCCCGCAGATATTCAAATATAGATTAATAAATTTATCCTGATAAGAGGCGTCTTTCTCCACAATAGGCACACCTTCGGAATAACTAACCGCTATTTCCCTACTAAAAGGGATTTTCATCAAAACAGGAATATGCTCATTTGCGCAATAATCTTCTACCTTGCCGTCACCGATATCAGAACGATTAATAACAACACCGAATGGTATCTGTAATTTTCGTAATACCTCAACCGCTAAAATAAGGTCGTTGAGGCCAAAAGGCGTCGGCTCAGTTACCAACATACAAAAATCGCTTTCTTTGACCGCCGTAATTACCGGACATGAGGTTCCCGGAGGCGCATCAATAATCACTATTCTCGTTGAGTTGATATACTCCTTCACCTGTCGAATTAAAGGCGGCGACATTGCCTCTCCGATATTAAGACGGCCATGGATAAACTGCATATTGCCTTTCTCACCAATTTCGATTGCGCCGATCTCTTTATTTACTTCTTTTATAGCCCCTTGAGGACAAAGCAGACTGCATGCGCCGCATCCATGGCATAGATGCGGAAAAATTAAAACGCTCCCCTTTTTACCATCGCTTCCCGGTAATACCGCGATGGCATGATACGCACAAACCTCGCGGCACTTACCGCAATAAGTGCATTTTGCCTCATCAACCTCAGGCACAGGAATGTTTGCTTTCTTCTCACCGGCTATACGCGGCTTTAAGAATATATGCGCATTGGGCTCTTCCACATCACAGTCAATAAACTGGATATTCTTAAGCGACAGCGCCAAATTAACCGCAACTGTTGTCTTTCCTGTCCCGCCCTTTCCACTTGCCACTGAAATAATCATAACCTAAATACTGCCTCTCCCGGCAACAAGAACGCATTGATATACGCTCTTTGCTTTCTTGATCGAAAAGTCTTTTTTTGTTAAATACAATTCCGCGTCCATTAATTCGACTTTCCCGACCTCGTGCGTGTTTCCTTCAAGGCCGTGGATTTTATCCATAACCCTAAAGCCTTCTTGCGTAAAATCAGCCAATATCAATTTTCCTTGAGGGGAGATGAGCCGAATTAGCTCGTCAATTACCTGATAGGGATTGCGCAAATGATGCAGGACATTCACAGAAAAAACTGTATCGAAACTACCGTCAGCAAAACTTGTGCGCTCACCGTTCTCGATCTTGAAATCTACTTGCTTCTCAAAACCAAAATGCGCAATATTTAGCTTCGCGAAACACTGTTCCTCCGGCGATATATCAAAAGTAAAAAACTTATGTCCGGCCTTAGCTAAAGCGAGCGCAAAATGCCCCTTACCAGTTCCGGCCTCAAGGATTCTTCCGCAGACAGGTTCCGCCTGTTCGAGAATAAAATCTCTTTCCTTGTCTACATCATAACCGAAACTTTTATATAGCGCTTTTCGCTCTAAGTATTTTTTGTGATTCTCTACAACTTCTCTGTCCAATTTGATTATTCCTAATCATGCTCTTTAAACACCTTGTCTTGCGTCGGATCATTTTTCCTAATCCACTCTATAAGCATTGCCGCATGTTCTTTTTCTTCATTCATATTATGCGCAAGGAGCTTTTTAAGCGATTCATCATCCGTAGCATCTATTCTTTCCTGATAAAAATCAACTGCTTCAAGTTCTTCGCGCAAAGATTTTCTCGCTCTTTCCAAATCAACGTGCTTAGGATCCATCTTTTCTAATAGTTCAAAAAATGGCATTTTCTTTCCCTCCTTTTCTTAGCTACTCTTACCCGGCATGCCGAATTTTGAACCTACACTCGGAGCATCCGCGGGTTTATATTTCCCGTTTTTGTAGCCGCCTATCGCCTCTTTTACTGTCCCGGAAACTCCGGTAAATATACTGATCCCTGCGGCTGACAATACCTGATGCGCGTTGGGCCCAACGTTTCCAGTAAGCACTGCTTTAACGCCTTTGGATACCACAAGCTGTCCTGATTGAATACCGGCTCCCCCTTGAAACTGAGAGTTAGCATTCTCCTGCGCTTCAAAATTACCGGTATCAGTATCAAAGAAAATGAAATTCTGGCACCGGCCAAAACGCGGATCAACCTTGGAATCCAAATCTTTACCTTCTGAAGTAATGCATATTTTCATTCTGAACCTTCCTTCTTAATGACAACTACCGCCTTGACCATGATCCTTACACGCATCAAGACCGCCTAATGTATTATTCATGAAATCATCAAGCGCTTTTTGCACATTACCGGAATAGCCAAATACCTCAACGCCTGC
>JAHIKK010000081.1 GCA_018897555.1 Candidatus Omnitrophota bacterium | reverse complement strand
TGCATAGCCTAGCCCTCCTTATTTGCCGACGGATATCGGTATTGGTGATGGTTGGTGACTATCACCATCATAAGGATTCGGTTAGGCTTTTTCAATCATAATTTGGACACGAGTGATATTTTTACTGAATAAAATTTAAGGTATCTCGGGTCTTCATAAGACTCTTGTTCTTTGAACCAGGCGTTTAAATTCTGCGCTCTCCAAAAAGAAGAGAAGCGGGTATTCAGAATATTTGAAGGCTCGTAGGAGCCGGTGTAATTATTATTTGGTTTAAGATCGTTGTTCCTAGGGCTTTCTAGGGGTTCTTTTTTAGAGACTTTTTGCCGTAAAGGCGTTTTTGGTTTAGGTGAAGCTGGTTTCGGGTCTAAATCAAATTCATTCAAAGCCGTCTTTAATTTCTTAAAAATTTCTCTACTTATACAAAGAACCTTTATTAATTTTCCCTCATAGGCAGGGGGGTAAGGATCTATGGTATCATTCCCAGAAAAATTTATCAAAGCGCTGGAAGGAATGCATAATTTTGATATCGGTATCGGAAAGCAATTATCATTTGACACGCTAAATCATCAGGGTTTAAAAGGTGTTTACTACCTATCAATTACGGAAAACGGATCCTTTGTAATGGTAGATTCCTAAAAATACGGGGTATTGAAGATGAAATTATGGCTTAAAATTTTCTCGGGTATTGTTGCGATTATACTTTTCCTATCCGCGATAAATATATTCTTTTCCTATAAGGTGGCGGAAAATAGCCGTCTTCGGGATATGAAAACCACAGAAGTCTTGTTTGCTAAAAGCCTTGCTTTTCGTTTCTTTAGGGATATAGCGGAAAATAGAAATATTAAGCTGACGGATGTTTTGTTCGAGGAAAAAAAATTAAGGGAAGAAAAAATAGAATATATCCTGGTTTTTGACAAGAAAGGGTATTTGCTGGCCTATACTTATCTGGATGAGATGCCCAAGCAGCTCTTGAGATTGAACAATGTTTTTGACGCTAAAAATAAATACAGAATAGAGCGAATAGAAAATAAGGAAGTTAGTGTTTATGATGTCGCTGTCCCGGTAATGGAGGGTATTGCGCAGGTCGGTACTATTCATGTAGGTGTTAGACTTTCTTTCCTGCGGAGAGCTGCTAAAGCAACAGCTGAGGCATTAATTATTATATTGTTAACTTCTTCCCTCCTGGGAATCTTGGTTGCTTTGATAATAGCTAGTTTCATTGTCAGGCCGATCAATGAACTCACAAAAGCTGTTCTTGAAATTAGCAGAGGCAATTTATCCGCAAGGATAAAGGTTAGTTCCAAAGATGAAGTAGGTAGTTTAGGGATTGCCTTTAACCAAATGGCTCAGGATATGAGTAAGTACCAGCAGGAATTAATCGCGGCCAAAGATTATGCCGATTCCATCGTCAGCAGCATGCTGGATGCGTTGGTGGTCATTGATCCGGAGGGTAAGATCCTGACCGTTAATCAGGCTGCGTCCGGGCTTCTAGGTTATAAAGAAGATGAACTTATTGGTAAACCGGCCACTATTATTTTTGCGGAAGAGGATGAAGAAGCAATACTGAATAGGGCGGATGTTCCGGCAATGTTAATTTCAAAGGATTTTAAAATATTAAAAATAAATGATGCGTTTATCAGGCTGATGGGAGTTAGCAGAGAGGATATTATCGATGAGTTTTGTTATAAGGTTACGCACAATAGAGAAAGCATGTGCACTCCGCCTCATGACATCTGTCCGGCAAAAGAAGCAATTGAAAAAAATAAGCCTTGCGTGGAGCTGCATACGCATTTTGATAAACAGGGCAACCCGTTTTTAGTCCAGGTTGTGGTTACTCCGGTACCGGATAGTTCAGGTAAATTTCTTTATTATCTGCATCTTACCAAAGAACTTGAGGATGATCGCGAAAAACATCTTAGCCGGCAAGAGGCCTTAGCGATTGCGGGTAAACTGGCTGACCAGCTTAAAGGAGCGCTTAAGGATGTGTCCGGTAAGTTGAATGAGGCTTATGTTTTCACTAAATCCGGCCTAAGCAAATTAATGGAGGAAGGCGCGGTCAGTGACCTGGGGATGAATTATAAAAGTAAGTCCGGCGAGAAGATCCCGGTTAGTTTTTCCGGTTCGGTAATCAAAGATAAAACAGGCCGATTGATTGGTATTGTGGGAGTGGCTAAAGATATGCGTGAAATAAAACGCCTTATGCGTCAAGAGAAAGAAACGGCAATCGCCAAGGCAGAAGCAAACGTAGAGCGTAAGAAGGCAAAAGAATTAGAGGAGGCTTATAAACAGCTGCAGGAGTTACAGGATACGTTGATTCAAGCTGAGAAATTAAATGCTATCGGCCAATTGGCCAGCGGGGTGGCGCATGAAGTAAAAAATCCGCTGGGGATAATTATGCAGAGCGCCGAATACCTGGAAGGCAAGCTGCTTCCTTCAGAAAAGAATGCCCCGGAAGCTTTGCAGATAATTAAGAATAATATCAAGCGGGCCGATAACATTATCCGCGTGCTCCTTGATTTTTCCAGAGTGTCAAAATTAGAGAAGAAACCCGGGGATATAAATTCCATATTAGAAAATTCTCTGGTTTTAATTAAGCATAGAGTTGTGCTGGAAAACATAAAGATCACCCGGGAATTAGAGAAGGGCCTGCCCAATATTTTAGTGGACCAGAGTAAGATGGAGCAGGTGTTTATTAATATATTCTTAAATGCGTTCCAGGTAATGCCCGAAGGAGGAAATCTTATCCTGCGCACTTATCAGGCCAAATTAAGCAAGCCGAAAAAAGGCGTAGGCGCAAGAGATGAAGATTATTTTAGGCTTGGAGAAAATGTTTTAATGGTAGAAATAGAAGATACGGGCGCGGGTATCTCTCCTGAGAATTTAAAGAAGGTTTTTGACCCGTTTTTTACTACCAAAGATCAGGGTGAGGGGACAGGTTTGGGGCTGTCGGTAACCAGAAACATTCTGATTATGCACAAAGGGCTTATAGAGATAGAGAGTCAACTGGGCCGGGGCACCAAGGTAATTATTACTCTTAAAATATCTGACGAAGGCAAAAATATGAGTAGGCAGCGGGCAGGCTAATGCGAAAAATTTACCGGTATTATATGCAGGAGGCCTTAAAAGAGGCCCGCAAAGCTGCCGATGAAGATGAAGTCCCTGTGGGAGCGGTAGTCGTCTATAAAGATCAGATTATTGCCAGAGGCCATAATCAGATAGAGCGCTTGAAAGACCCCACCGCTCACGCCGAGATGATTGCGCTTACCTCGGCCGCGAATTTTCTCCATACAAAGTGGTTGAATGAGGCTAGCCTCTATGTTACAATTGAGCCGTGCAGCATGTGCGCCGGGGCATTGGTTTTGGCGCGCGTAAAAAATTTATGTTTTGGCGCTAGCGACCCTAAAACCGGCGCCTGCGGTTCGGTAGTCAATATCGCAAACCATAAAAAATTAAATCACCGGATTAAAGTGGTTAGTGGAATTTTAAAGGAAGATTGCGCTCTTTTGCTAAAAGAGTTTTTTAAAAAAAAGCGCGCTAGAAAATGATTAATAGGCAAGCTTGGATTAAAAAATCAAGGTTAGGCGGATTAAAGCGTATCGAGATGTACGGAAATCCGGGCACCTCAGAAGGAAGAAGCAAGGGTGGCCGGCGCGCTTGTGAATTTTTTCGATTACATCCGGATATCGCGCAGCAGCGTGGTTTTATTAACCTGAAAGAAATAAAAAGGCCCGCCCGAAGTGTTGAATTGGCTAAGTTCATTGGTATAATGCTGGGAGATGGGGGCATTCGCAGTAAATATCAGCTCACTATTTCATTTAATTATAAGACTGATCGGGGATTCGCGGAATATGTAACGAGGCTGATTAAACGTTTATTCGCTGTTGAGCATATAATTTCAAAGAGAAAAGACAGCTTGGGAGCGGATATAGTCATCAGCAGCGCGAGTGTAATAGATTTTCTTTTGAAACAGGGGCTAAAAGCAGGTAACAAGGTTAAGCATCAGGTGGATATTCCCGCGTGGATTAAGAGTGATCTGGAATTCCAGAAGGCTTGTCTTCGCGGGCTCGTGGATACAGACGGAAGCCTTTACTGCCATAAGTATAAAGTTAATAATAAGTGGTATAAATATCTAAAGCTGGATTTCACCAGTTGTTCAGAACCTTTACTTAGATCGGCCTATGCGATTTTTTCGAATCTGGGGATTAGAGCTTCTCTGAAAGGCGTACATATTACAGTTTCCGCGAAAGCGGAAGTTAACAGATATCTTGCGACAGTAGGTTCAAGTAATATAAAGTTTTTAGATAGGTGGATGAAATTTTAGGAGAGGTGCCGGAGCCTGGTCTATCGGAGTTGCCTGCTAAGCAATTGACCTGAGTAATCGGGTCCCTGGGTTCGAATCCCAGCCTCTCCGAAATTGATACCAATTCGAACCTTTGTGCTCATCATCTAAGAGCGCGAGGGTTCGAATTTTTGTATGGGCGACATAATAGGGTTTAAAATTCCTATCATTTCCCTCAAAAAGCTGATAAAAGTCATCCTCTTTCGTTAAAATCGGCTCTAAGCTTATTGGCGCGAGGAGTTCTTTAAGTGCTAAGGCAGAGGAGATGGTATTTTTACTCAGCGTATCCCGCAAGCTATCCAACCGGTGATTAATCCACTCTTTAGGTGGTGTTTTAAAGCTGTTTTCTTTCTGGAATTCTAGAGAATTAACCTCTTGTTTTAATTCTTCATTCCGATTTTCCGCGTCAACCAATGCTTCTGAAACTGACTTTGAAATGTTCCCAAGCCTAATAAAATTGAGATAATTCTGTATTTCCTGCTGTATTTTATCATATTGCGCCTTTTTCTTCTTCACCAATTCCGGCACTTCATTAAATCCTTCCGCGGATAGTTTTTCAACCTTATTATAGATATATTCAAGATTGGCAGTAGTTAAATATTCTTCTTCTTTGAGTTGAGCGATAATTTTCTCTTCAATTCTCTTGCGAGGGATTAATAGCATATTGTTGCAGGTTTTTCGCCTGGCGTTATAACAGCCGTAGTAGCCTGTGCCTTTGCCGCTGATTAGGACAATGGCTCCGCCGCAGGTTTTACATTTCATGATCCCGGAGAATAAATGGTTAGGACTGGTATGAATATAGCTTTTTTGCTGGTAAAAAGCCGGGCGTTTTTTGCTTATTGGCAGGTTCCTTTAAGTTCCTGCCATCTTTTTTGCGTTTTTTCCCAGGTTTCTTTGTCAATTATTATTAAATCCTCTCTAAATATCGGAACAAGGTCTTTGGCTGATCGACGAACGACCCTTTTCTTACCAGTCATAGGATCTCTAACGTTTTTATATTTTCTCCAATCCCATGTACCGATGTATTTCTCGGCCTTAAGTATCCTTGCCACAGTTGAGACATTCCAACCGCCATTCATATGCTTCTTTGTTGGTATTTTATCCTCATTTAACTTCGCAGCTATTTTATGGATACTATTCCCATTGATAAATTCTTGGAATATCTTTCGGACAATTTCCGCCTCTTCGGAGTTTATCTTATGTACTTTGCCATCGTATTTAGCTTGGCCCCGCTTATTGAGCCGTAATTCTCCAACAGGTTGAGAAAGGTAGCCATAAACATTCTCTCCGGCGCTAAATCCTCGGAGTTTCTGGCCTTCTAAGCCGCGCATCGTCTTTTTACGGAGATCATCCAGATATAATTCATTAATTAACCCGCGCATTTGAATCCCAAGTTTAGAGTTTTCATCATCCGTGCTTATCCCGTCAGCAACAGAGATAATCTTAACCTGTAGATAATTGAATTTAAGCACAAGGGTAAGCATCTGGTGATTGCTTCTTGAAAGCCGGGAAAGGTCATCTACCAACACTGCTTCAAATTCCTTATTTTCCGCGGCTTTATCTAAAGCTTGAAGGCCGGGACGATTAAGCAGGGAGCCGGATAAGGCTTCATCAACATAGATATGTTCATCGCAAACAGTGAGTTCATGTTCCGCGCAGTATTTTTTACACACCCTTACTTGGTCATCAATACTTTTTTCGCTTTGATTCTCGGAAGAATATCTTGCGTATATTGCGGCTTTCATTCTTTGCCTCCGTTAAAGTCTGTCATTGCGAACCCCCGAAGGGGGTGAAGCAATCTCTGCAAATACTTCGGGATTCTGCTTAGCTATCGTAATATATTCTTCAGCTAAGATAGAAGAGATTACGTCTAGTAAGTGTTGGATAGGCAAAGAGTCTTGCCAGTTTATCGAAGGGACTGTCCCCGTAGGGGGCTGTCCCTGAGTTTTGCTTTCTATTAAACTTACATTAAACTTACATTACCCATAAATTCCTTGCGTTTATTAATGTTCAGGTATATATTATCCCTATAAAGGCATAAATGTTGATATTCTTGTAATGACTAAATTATACCTCTAAAGGTATAATTGTCAAGTGTTATTTTGGAGGAAAAATGGACGCCAAAAAGTTAGGTAAGAAGATTAAGATAGCCAGGATTGAGCTTGATATGAACCAAACCGACCTGGCAGTAAAAATTAAAGCGAAACAGAAAAGTATTTCCCGCTATGAAACTGGTCTTTCAATGCCTTCCATTGATACGCTGGTTAAGATTGCCAAGGCGCTTAAAAAAGAACCAGCTCATTTTCTGGAAGAATAAATTATGTTGCTGGATAATTCTTTCGAAATTATTGTTAGAAAATGTTTTTTTCCGCGTCTATTATATATTAGGAAAGAATAAAATATGGTAAAAATTAAAGACCTACCAAAACATAAGAGACCCAGAGAAAAGCTGTCTGAAAAAGGAGCGGAAAACTTAAGTGATGCCGAGCTATTGGCAATTCTTATTCGTACCGGGCGAGCTGGCAAGAGCGCTTTGGATATTGCAAAGGAAACTCTGAAAAAATACCCCCTATCAAAACTTTTGGCCGTCACGAAAGATGAATTGATCGGCATTAAGGGGCTGGAAAATACCAAAACTATTACTATCAAGGCCGCTTTGGAACTTGGTAGGCGTGCGGTGGGATTATTTAATAACTCTCTACCTATTCTTGATTCCGTAAAAGAAACGGTTGCTCAGCTTGTTGATTTAAGAGGCAAGCAAAAGGAATATTTTGTAGCGCTGTATCTTAATGCCCGCAAACAGCTCATTCATAAAGAAACAGTTTCCATTGGCACACTTACAGAAACTCTGGTGCATCCGAGGGAAGTGTTTGAGCCTGCAATTCGGCATTTTGCTTCTGCCGTTATATTGGCGCATAACCATCCGTCAAAAAACATGGAAGTGTCAGACGCAGATATTAAGCTTACCGAAAAATTGATTCAATCAGGTGCAATTCTTGATATTGAAGTGCTGGATCACGTCATTATTACTGATGATGGGCATATCAGCTTTAAAGAAAAAGGCTTACTATTCTAGGAGAATTTTATGTCACAACTTGAAAATATTGAAGCAATTGAAAAAAGACTCTGGAGCGCGGCGGATACGCTTCGGGCAAATTCAAATTATGCCAGCAATGAGTATTTTATGCCGGTGATGGGCTTGGTATTTTTGCGCCATGCGTACAGCCGATATTTGGCGGTAAAAGATGAAATAATTGCTAGCCTGCCAACACGCGGGGGTAAAACTCCGGAGTTGACGAAAAAGGATTTCAGCAAAAAGTCCTCAATTTTCTTACAACCCAAAGCTCAATTTGATTATCTGGTGGGTTTGAAAGACAGCGACGATCGGGCCAAAGCCGTTATTAATGCAATGGAATCGATTGAAGGAGATTATGATACTCTGCGTGGTGTGTTGCCAAAAAAAGAATATCGTGAATTGGATAATGAAATATTAGGGCAATTACTTCGGTCGTTGAATCCTGAAGAATTAAAGAAGGTTACCGGTGATGTATTTGGCCGGATATATGAATATTTTCTTACTCAGTTTGCTGATCAAAAAGCCCATGACGGCGGTGAGTTTTTTACGCCAGTTTCGCTGGTCTCGCTGATTGCCAATGTATTAGAACCCAAAAAAGGTACTGTGCTGGATCCGGCCTGCGGAAGCGGCGGGATGTTCGTCCAGAGCGCTCGTTTTGTGGAGAAACTACACGAAAATCCAAATGATAAATTGAGTTTTTATGGGCTCGAAAAGAACGCGACGACGATCAACCTGGCAAAGATGAATCTAGCGGTGCATGGATTGGTGGGTGATATCAAAAAAGCGATTACCTACTACGAAGATCCGCATAATCTGTTAAAAAAAGCTGACTTTGTGATGGCCAATCCTCCGTTTAATGTGGATGAGATTGACGCGGATAAAATCAAGAACGACCCCCGGTTGCCGTTTGGTCTGCCTGGAGTGAATAAGAAAGGCAAAGTCGGTAACGGTAACTACGTTTGGATTAGTTATTTCTATAGTTACCTAACCCAGCAAGGCCGCGCCGGATTTGTAATGTCTTCTCAGGCCTCAAGTGCTGGCGGTGGTGAAGCCAAAGTACGGGAAAAACTGATTGAGACAGGCCATGTGGATATTATGATCTCTATCCGCTCCAACTTTTTCTATACCCGTACAGTTCCGTGCGAGCTGTGGTTTTTTAATAAAGCGAAATCAGCAGAGCTGAAAGATAAAGTGTTGATGATTGATGCGCGCAATGTTTTTCGTAAAGTAACGCGCAAGATTTATGATTTCAGTCCGGAACAATTGCAGAACATTCTCTCCATCATCTGGCTCTATCGGGGCGAGAATAAACGCTTTCATGGATTGGTGGTAAATTATATTTCCGCAACGCTCAATGAAGGGGTGAAGAGCATTGCTCTTGAGCAAGATTACGTCACTGTTTTTGCCAAATTAAATAAAGAGCTTCAGCCGTTTTTAGCGACACTTGCCAAAGGCGGAAAACAAGCAGAAACAGTTAAAGAATTAGCCGACTGTTTGAAGGCGTATACGAGCGGAAGTCAGGCATTTGCCAAACTAGCGCAGGAAAAAAGCGCATGGTGGAAAAAGCAAAACAAAGATAGCATGAAATTAACTGATACGCTTAAAGAATTAGATCCTTTCGCAGAAGAAAACAATAAACTGATTAAAGAAGCAGAGCTGATGTATCGGCTCTTCAACCGTTTGATTGATGTGTGCCTTAATACTTACAACGCCAAAGATAACGACAAATGGAATACGCGAGAGATTTCTAATCTCAAAAAGCAAGTTGAAGAGGCGCGTGACTTGGCTGTTAATCAATTAAAATTAGCCCGCTATTTTTATCATCAAGCGCAGTGGCTCACCGAGCGATTCCCGAAAGAGAAACTGCGGGACGTGGAAGGATTGGTCAAGCTGGTGGATAAAGCCGAGCTCAAAGAAAATGATTGGGCACTGACTCCGGGGCGGTATGTGGGTGTCGCGCCCGAGGAAGAAGACCCGGACTTTGACTTTGGCGAAACTATGCAAAATATCCACGCCGAACTGGAAGACTTGAACGAACAATCCTCCGATTTGGCAAAAAAAATTAGTATAAATTTTAAGAAATTGGGGATATAAAAACTTTGCC
The DNA here is from genome assembly GCA_018897555.1 of Candidatus Omnitrophota bacterium. Lineage (GTDB taxonomy): Bacteria > Omnitrophota > Gorgyraeia > Gygaellales > Profunditerraquicolaceae > UBA6249. The sequence goes on along the minus strand of JAHIKK010000081.1, from coordinate 5,920 downwards.
TAGTAAAACACTAAGCGATATTTGTGAATTTATAGTAGATTGTCTTCACAATACTGCTCCTATTCAGGACGAGGGATATCCTTTAATACGGACTCCTAATATAGGCAAAGGAAATTTACTTCTTGATGATGTTCAAAGAGTATCTCATGATACTTATAAAATATGGACTAGACGTGCAACACCGCAGAAAAATGATCTAATTTTAGCAAGAGAAGCGTCGGCGGGTAATGTGGCACTTATTAGAGATGGCCAAGTTGTATGCTTAGGTCAAAGAACAGTTCATCTTAGACCGAATCCCAAACAAGTAAATCCCTATTTTCTTTGCATATATTTGTTATCACCCAAGATACAAGCAAAGCTGCTTTCTGGAGAAACAGGAGCAACATCAAGACATGTAAATATGAAAGATATAAGAAAACTTGCAATGGATGATTTACCCGAGCTCACTATACAAAATACCATTACATCTATAATCGAATCTTATTCAATTTTTATCGACACCAACCGTAGGAGGATACAGCTTTTGGAAGAAACGGCGAGGTTCTTATTCCGCGAGTGGTTTGTGTATTTTAAATTCCCGGGTCATGAAAAAGTGAAAATAGTTGATCGCGGTGGAAAGAAAATGCCTGCCGAGTGGGAATATTTGCCATTTACAAAAATAAAATTATTCAAAAAAGCGCCTCTTGGTGTCCCGGTGTTTACGGATATTCGTCAATATTGTCAAACTTCAGAAATAGACGGCACGAGTATTACTGGGGATGGAGAAGAAGTTGATTATGAGAACAGGCCGAGCCGAGCAGATATTGCGCCAAGAATCAATACAGTATACTTCGCAAAAATGAAGGACACGGATAAGGTTTTGTATTTTAATAAGGGAAATTCTGATTTGCTTGGGAAAATATTATTATCAACTGGAATGGTTGGATTTACTACAGACGAAAAATACTTAGGCTTCTTATTTGGCCTTCTGACATCTTATGAGTTTGTTCAGTATAAAAATAATTTTGCAACAGGAGCCACGCAGGTTTCTCTTAATGATGCCAGCTTGAAAAAAATAAAAGCGTTATTTCCTGCGCTGAATTTAGTAGAGTTATATTCTGCGATGGTGAATCCTTTACTTGAAGAATGTTCCTTATTAAGAAGCCAAAACCAGCAACTCGCTCAGGCTCGAGATTTGCTTTTGCCGCGGCTGATGAGCGGCGCAATTGAGGTATAAAATTATGAAAAAACTACCGGACAATCAAATTGTTTTTTATCAATCATCGGACGGCTCGGTGAATATTGAGGTTTTGTTTGCGGAAGAAAATATTTGGTTAACGCAGAAAAAAATGGCCGAGCTTTTTGGTTGCTCGGCGGATAATATTTCACTCCACTTAAAGAATATTTATCAGGAAAATGAGGTTGATCAAAAATCAACTAACGAGGAATTCTCGGTAGTTCAAAAAGAAGGCGAAAGAGAAATTTCCCGAAAGGTCGCTTTTTATAACCTTGAAGCTATTATTGCCGTTGGTTATCGGGTAAGTTCCGAACGAGGCGCGCAGTTTCGCCAGTGGGCGACGGGAATTTTAAAAAATTATATTCATAAGGGGTATGCCTTGGATGTCAATCGGATGAAATACGGGTCTCGTTTCAGCGCCAGATATTTTGAAGAGCTCTACGAAGAAATTAAAGATATTCGCACCAGCGAGCGGAGGATTTATCAAAAAATCACCGATATTTACGCGACGGCGGTTGATTATTCGCCAAAAGCTTTTGAAAGTAAAGAATTTTTCGCTGCTGTACAAAATAAACTTCACTTTGCCATAACCGGTAAAACTGCGGCAGAAATTATCACCGATCGGGTAAACAGTAAAAAAGAAAAAATGGGATTGACCTCCTGGAGGCGTTCTCCACAGGGTAAAATTATGCCAAGCGATACAGTAATTGCTAAAAATTACTTAGATAAAAAAGAGATAGAACATTTGAATCGTATTTGTAATATGTATTTGGATTATGCCGAGATGCAAGCCGCTCGCGGCCGGGCAATGACTATGAAAGACTGGATAGAAAAGCTCAATGCCTTTTTAAAATTCAGTGAACACGAGATTTTGACAAATGCAGGCAAGATTAGCCATGAAGTTGCAGAAGAACTTGCTTTAAAAGAATATGAAAAATATCGGGTAATACAGGACAAAAACTACGTTTCCGACTTTGACCGTGAAGTAAAAAAATTAATAGATTCAAAAAAGAAGAAAAAATGACTTATTTAAACGAAGACACATTAGTCCAACAAACAACCGCCGATTACTTAAAAAGTAAACTCGGTTGGGATTCGGTGTATGCCTACAACCAAGAAACATTTGGGCCCGATAGTCTATTGGGCAGAAATTCTGACCGTGAGGTGGTGCTCACGCGCTATCTTAGGCAGGCTCTTAAAGAACTCAATTCAGGGCTTCCTGAAACCGCCTACGATGAAGCCGTACGCCAAGTAGTGGATTACTCCCAGAGCCAGTCTATGCTCTCGTCAAATTTTGATAAATACAAACTGTTTAAAGACGGTGTGCTGGTTTCTTTTCAAGGAGAACATGGCGAGATAAAAAAAGAGCGGCTCAAGATATTTGATTTTAATGAAGCAACCAACAATCACTTTTTGGTAGTGCGGGAATTGTGGGTGCAGGGAGATTTATACCGCCGCCGAATTGATATTGCGGGGTTTGTAAATGGTATTCCGCTTTTGTTTGTAGAGTGCAAAAATATTCATAAAGATCTCAAGAACGCCTACGAAAGAAACTTTGCTGATTATAAAGATACTATTCCGCACTTCTTCCATCACAACGCAATTGTCATGCTCGCCAATGGCGACAAAGCCAAGATTGGCACCATCACTGCTGGCTATGAGCATTTTCATGAGTGGAAGCGCTTGTTGGAATCCGATCATGGCGTGGTGGATATGGAAACCCTTTTGAAGGGCGTTTGCGGCAAGAGAAATTTCATGGATATTTTTGAAAATTTCATTGTCTATGATGATTCCAGCGGCAAACAGATAAAAGTGTTAGCGAAAAATCATCAGTATTTGGGCGTTAATCAGGTCATAAAATCCTTAAACGATCCTAATAGAGTCAAAGGAAAACTCGGCGTTTTTTGGCATACACAAGGGGCCGGAAAGAGTTATTCCATGGTGTTTTTCACCACTAAAGTGCATCGCAAAATCGGCGGTAATTATACATTTTTGATTTGTACTGATCGCGATGATCTAGACACTCAAATTTACAAAACCTTTGCCGGTTGCGGCGTGGCTGATAACGACAAAACGCCTTGCCGACCGAGTGGCGGCAGACATCTAGCGGAGCTTATGAGCCAACAAAAGGCGTATGTTTTTACTACCATTCAAAAATTTAATCAAGAAGCAGATCCGGATGAAGGCTATACCAAACGTAATGATATTATTGTGATTACTGATGAAGCGCATCGTACTCAATACGGTACCCTTGCTTTGAATATGCGTAATGCCTTGCCAAGCGCCAGCTTTATCGGGTTTACGGGCACGCCATTATTTACAAATGATCAAATCACCATGCAGGTGTTTGGTGATTATGTTTCTACCTATGATTTTCAACGAGCGGTAGAAGATAAGGCGACTGTGCCGCTATATTACGATTCGCGGGGCGATACATTAGGTGTAGCCACCAATAATATCAATGAGCGTATTGCCGAAAAGCTGGAAGAGATTGAAATCGATGATATCGATGTGAGTCAGCGCCTACAAAAAGAACTTAAGCGAGATTATCACATTATTACTGCCAAAAAACGGCTGAATCAAATTGCCAAGGATTTTGTGGAGCACTACACTACTTCGTGGGAGGCTGGCAAGGCGATGATTGTGTGCATTGATAAACTCACCTGTGTGAAGATGTATGAATTGATCGGGCAATATTGGGATCAGAAAGCAGAGAAAATAGAAGAATCGTGGAAATTGGCGGCTGGAGAAGAAAAGAATAATTTTTCTAATCAGCTCATCTGGATGAAAGAGACAAAGATGGCGGTGATTGTGAGTGAAGAGCAGGGTGAAGTAGAAAAATTTAGAAAATGGGGTTTCGATATCACGTCTCATAGGCGACTTATTAAGAATGGCTTTGAACTTTCCGATGGAACACGAATTGATGTTGATTCTGCTTTTAAAAAAGAAGAAAATCCTTTTAGAATTGCGATTGTTTGTGCGATGTGGTTAACCGGGTTTGATGTACCTAGTCTGGCGAACCTTTATTTAGACAAACCGCTCAAAGCCCATACGCTGATGCAGGCGATTGCCCGCGCCAACCGAGTCAACGGTGATAAAAACAATGGTCTGATTATTGATTATTGCGGTATCCTCAAGAATTTACGCAAAGCACTCGCTATATTTACTGGTACAGGTGATACCGGAAGAACAGGCGGGCCAGGGCCAGGAGAATTGGATCCGACCAGAATTAAAGAAGAATTACTAGAAGACTTAAAACAAGTAATTGGTTTAGTAGGTGATTTTCTTAATGAACGAAAAATGTCGCTTGATGCAATCATTAACACAAGTGGATTTGAGAGAAATAAGGCTATCGTCGTGGCTAAAGAAGCGGTGAACGAAAATGATGAAACCAGAAAGAAGTTTGAGGTGATGTGCCGAGAAGTATTTATTAAATTCAAAGCGTGTCTAACAATTCCCGGCGTGAATGCTTATCGTAATCAATACGGGGCAATAAATATCATCTACAAAAGTCTGCAAAAAGACCGCGATCAAGCAGATATTAGCGATATCATTAAACAACTACATGAAGTTATCGATGGGTCGATTACCGTTACACCGGACAAAGCCAAAGAACCTAATAAGCCGTATGATATTAGTAAAATTGATTTTAACCGATTACGGGCAGAATTCGAACATGCGAAAACTAAGCATACCACCGTGCAGAATCTTAAAAGCGTGATTGAGAAAAAACTGGAACGGCTCATCCAAAGAAATCCTCTCTGGACAGATTTTCAAGAACATTATGAAAAGATAATTGATGAGTATAATAAAGAAAAAAATTGCCAAAATATTGAAGCTACCTTCGAAACTTTATTGAAGTTTGTGAAAGAGTTGGACGAGGAAGAAAGCCGAGCAGTGCGAGAGGGGCTGGATGAGGAAACGCTGGCTATTTATGATCTTTTGGTAAAACCGGATTTGAAACCCCAGGAAATCCAAAAGATAAAAAAGATAGCCAAAGAACTCCTAAAAACACTGAAAGAAAAATTGAAGGATCTGTATAAATGGCAGGACAGAGAGCCTACAAGAGATGATATAAAAGTGTTAATACGAAATTTCTTGTGGGATGATGCCAGCGGCTTACCTGTAGATTATTACACTCAAAGCGATGTAGATAAAAAAACTGAAGCTATTTTTTATCATGTCTATCGGGCATATCCAACAGTGCCATCGCCATATTACTCAACTGTTGAGAATTAAGCGTTGATATTAAATGATGAATAGGTTGATAAAACTCGAGTTTTTTAAGAGATAAATAGAAACGGTCCATAGCTTTCATAGTTTTATTAGATTGTAAGAATTTTTAATTTAAGTGAAAAAAGGAGAATGATGATTCCTAATGCCGATTTCGATTATTTGATACGGAATGGGAAAGTAATTTATCCTAAAAAGGCTAAGCTCTTTCACTTCTGGGTTAAAATGAAGTAGTAATACTTCGTCGTTGTCTACCGGCTTAATAAAGTAAAGATAAATATGAAGCGGTTCCTAGTTTTGAAGAAGTTTCCCATGAAACGAAAGAAGTATTAATGACAGTACTTTGTTGCGTGCCAAGATAAGCTCTTTGTAATCTAACCGAATGAGATGTTTCGGTTGTGCTAATTGTCCGTCAGCACATAGTTTGAGGTGAGAGATTGTTGGGTAACTGACAGCCTTTAAGCCACCTGA
>JAHIKK010000080.1 GCA_018897555.1 Candidatus Omnitrophota bacterium | reverse complement strand
TCAGGTGGCTTAAAGGCTGTCAGTTACCCAACAATCTCTCACCTCAAACTATGTGCTGACGGACAATTAGCACAACCGAAACATCTCATTCGGTTAGATTACAAAGAGCTTATCTTGGCACGCAACAAAGTACTGTCATTATAATATAATACTATCCCTGCTTCAATTTTCTTTTGAATACAGAAATTTAGAGAGTAAGTTTCCATCAAAAGACAGGGATGTCGCTAAGTTACACGGATTTATACAAAAACAATCCTTAGTTTTGTCGCGCATCCGATTTGCTAAATCTGAATTCCAAAGCCCATAAAAATCAAGGTTCCAATCCCTTAAATTACCAAAAGGACGGGTTGTCTCGCACAAGGCCACATCGCCATCAGGATAAATAACGCCGTCGATTTTTCCGGCAAAGCACTTTAGTATCCCCTTCCTTCCCTTTAGTATATCTAATGAGCATCTTAAGACTAAAAGATGATATTTAATAAGCAGGCTGTCCTTCCCTGGAATCGAAGAAGCGATGGTATTGTACACTTGCTCCAGGTCTTCAAGCGATGGCAAAGAACAAGCTTTATCGAAATTAATATTGCCGGATTGAGGCCGCAAAAACTGAAATTTATGCAGTGTTTTTAGCTTATTTTGCACAAAATCCATTAAAAACTTAATCTGTTCGATATTTTTATTGGAAATAGTCGTTATTACCCATACCTCATTTAACCGTGAATATCTATTTTGCAATTTTTTAAGGCGGCCAACCGTATCTATTGCCTGGCCGAAGATACCTTTTATGCCCCTTATTTCTTCGTGAACCTCCCCTAAACCGTCAATCGAAACTTGAATATTAACGTTTAGTCTTGTTGTATCAAGAATATTTTTTATTTTATCCTCAATTAATTCAGGCAAAAGTCCATTAGTAGAAAGTGTTATCTTATGTGTTTTATTGAACGTTTCAAAAATCCTGCAGATTTCCACGATGTCCTTCTGCAAAATCGGCTCTCCGCCGGTCAAAAGAAGCAAATCTATGGGGCCCCTTAATGACAAAACAAATTTTTTGATTTCTTTAAGGCTAAGTTCCTTATCCAATTCTTTGTTAATATTATTCTTGTAAAAACAGTGCATACAGGCCGCATTACACCTATTTGTAATATAAAAAATCAATCGTTTGGGCGTCTGGAGTTTATCAATCCCTGAAATATTTATCCTGCAGAGATATTTCAACAGCCCCAAGCTAAGAAAACGGGGGAATTTCAAAGAATAATTATATAATCTTTGCCTTGATGCCGAATTGATCCCCCAAAAACTGTTAAGTTTCACTTAAGTATTCCGGTTAATTTATATCCTATTTACTTTATAATACTAATAGTTACCAACTATCGCCGCCATCAATTACCGTCGGCAAATAAAGAAAGTTGAACTAGGCATTATCATAACATATTTTTAAGGTAAATGTTAGAAATGTTTCCGAAAAAGGAGGGCTTTTTAATTTAAGTTCTTGACTAGTGCCCAACATTAGATTAAAATGAAATAAGAGATTTGCGAAAACCAATAAAATAAGGAGGTGGCTAATGAAACTTCCCGGAAGAAAGATTTTTTTGATAATGCTGTTGTTGGCATTTGGTTTTTTATGCGGGGTTTCTGCTGAAGAACAAACATCCACACCTACCGTATCTTCCCCAGAGAAAGCTTTTATTGCTATGCAAACTGCTATCCAAAATGAAGATTATGATACAGCTTGGCAGATGAGCGCAGAATCTCTCAAACAAAAATTTAATGGGAATTTTGAAGAATTTAAAAAAAGTTTCTCTGACCCGGCAATGCGCACCGGCATTCTTTCCTCAAAAATAGAAGCGGTAAATCTTTTAACACCTAAAGAAGCACAAATCCGGATGATAGTATCCTTTTTTGTCAACAATTCCATGGTCTTAGAAGATGGGGTATGGAAGTTTGCCGGTAAAATTGAAGAAAACAGATAAAAAAAGGTTTAAGCATACCTCCTGCCGTGTATAAAAAAACTATAATTGTTTTTACTCTTGCCTTCCTCTGGTTTTCAAATTCCATTTCCAATACCTACGCAGAAAACAATAGCAAATTCCGTTTTGCGGTTATGGGCTGCATGCATTTAGGCATCTGCGATCTCCAAGATTATGAATTAGCGGTAGAGAAAATAAAACAATACAAGCCGGATTTTGTATTGTTTCTTGGCGGCATGATAGACGTTTTAGGGAAAGAACCGGTGGACACTTTGTGGCAGAAATTTGACCGCACTACAAAAAAACTGGGGATCCCTGCTTACGATGCCATAAGCGAATGTCAAATACTATTCTTATCTAAGCCTAAAGATAGAACTGCCTTAATGGAAAAAAACTTTCTGGATAGATATAAGAATCGCTATTATGCCTTTAAACATAAAAACAACCTCTTCGTCAGCCTTGACACAAACAACCTCCCTTATCAAAAAAGAAATACTGCGATTAGCGAAAACCAGTTAGATTTTTTGAATAAAATCCTCTCCGATGTATCCAGGTATAATAATGTTTTTATTTTCACGCAGCGTTCCCCCTGGTTTTTAGGCGAAGCTAAAGAGTGGTTCAAGAGTATTCATCCCCTTATCGAAAGCAAGGCAAAATATGTATTTGGGGCTAATACGCATTATTTTGATATGAGAAAAGTGGGCCGGGTTACGTATGTAACTTCGGGAACTCCACCCTGTTGCTTAAAAAGCGATACCGTAAAATCGTCTTTTTTCCACTTTTTGATCGTAGATGTGGAAAAAAATAATATATCCGTGAAAATTGTACCCATAAAACCTATTCCTATCGAAGATCTGGAAAGTTCCTATAAAGAACAGGAATTTTCTCCCTCAAAGGAAAACTCCGAGCCTCCGGAACAACATAACTCAATTAAACCGCTCCTTTTAACTGCGGCCGAAAGAGAGTTTTTTTTAAATCCTAATCGCGTTACCGAAACCTTAAAGATTAAAGCCAGCATGAATATTTTAGATATCGGCGGCGGCACGGGGTTATTTACTTTTCGTTTTGCGGAAGCGCTAAAAGGAACCGGGGCAGTATTTGTCACAGACATAGACCCTGAAATGATTAATTATATTAAGAAAAAAACGAAAGAAACTAAATATAAAAATGTCTTTCCAACATGCGTCAAATCCCAAGGGGTTGACCCTTTCTATAAAGAGCACTCATTTGATATTGTATTTATGTCTGAGGCTTACCAGTATCTGCGGCATCCCCAAGATTACTTCCAAGAGCTAAGGTTATCGCTTAAAAAAGATACTGGCCGCTTATATATAATACACTCTAAGAATGTCTATGATTTTAGTGAAATCGAATTTGAAGATTTTAGGAATACAATCAATGCCCTAACTTCTAAAGGGGAAGATTTCCCTGTCTTCAAAAGAATGCGTAAAGAAATCCAGGATTTTATCAAGGATTGGAAAGGTAACGATATACCCGCGGAAATCCCAAAGATGATTACCGAAGATTTTAATAAAATGCTCCTGGACCGGATGCTTCTTTATGATTTAATGGATTATTATGCGGCTAAGGGCATGGTTGCCGGCGAAGGTGAATGGTCGGCGCCATTAATGTTTACTACCTTTCTATATGATATTAAATTAGCTAAATGGCTGTTTGTCCATCTGGATGCAGACGGAGTTTTCGACAACAGGAAAAAACTCACGGATATAGACAAAGAACGCCTGCGCAAGCTTAATAGAATATTGCTAACGAGAGAATTCGGGATTAATAGGCTGATGCATCTTCAAGGCGAATTAGGCGCTCCAATCTATGCAGAAAAAAGCAGCGTTATAGCAAAACTGAAAGCAGCCGGCTATCAGTTTATCCGGGAATATGATTTTCTTAAAGACCACTACTTCTTAGAATTTAAAAGAAAAAAATAATTCTTAAGGAATTTAATATGATCGACTCAGGGTTAATGCAATCTGCTGAAGAAAAAGTCAAAGAATTAAATATAAAAGAATTACAGAACGCCGGGGTTATCTGCCTTGACGGGCAATTTTTCCCTTCAGTCCATTATCCTCCTATTACTATGTATCCGCTTATTACCGAGGAAGCGTTATTCAAAGGATATAACAACCCTCCGGATGGCCTTTTCGTCATTTACGCGCACATCCCTTTTTGCATGAGATATTGCGCTTTTTGCCACTATCCGGTTAAAATCGGCGATTTACCCGAAGAAAAGGATTATTATTTGAATACGTTGGAAAAAGAAATGGATATTTATATGCGCCGGCTGGGAGTAAAAAAAATTAAAGCCCGGTCGATCCTGGTAGGAGGAGGCACGCCTACTTATTTAACGCCGGCACAATTGGAAAGGTTCCTTCTTGCGTTTACCTCAAGAATCGACTTAACCTCTTGCACGCAATTTTCTTATGATGTAGACCCCACTACACTACTGGGGCAAAAAGGAATAAAACGCCTGAAAATAATGCGGTCTTACGGCGTCAACCGCCTCACTATAGGGATTCAATCTCTTGATGATTTGATACTAAAAAAAATGAACCGCCCCCATAATGCAAAAGAAGCAATTGAATCTATTCACCGGGCAAAAGATGCGGGATTTAAACTTAATATTGAATTTATTTACGGCTATCCCGGACAAACATTGGAAAATTGGCATGAAACAATAAAACAAGCTGTTTCTTTAGGGGTAGAGGAAATCCAACTTTATCGTCTTAAAGTTATCCCCTACGGCGACAATACGGGCATGATCACGAACAAATTTTCTGCAGAACCCGATGATTTTATCGGATTTGAAAAAACCATCCTGATGAAAACGCTTGCAATCATAATCTTAGCCCAAAATGGATACCATGAAAACCTAACCAGGGTATTCTCAAGAAAACGCGAAGATTTTTCCCATTACGCCAACGACCAATGCTGCAATCTATTTGACCAAATTGGCTTTGGGCTTACGGCCTTTCACAGCCTTAGGGATAGATTCGGGCTGAACACTCAGGATTTTAAGGAATATTATTCCCTGATAAATCAGGGCCGGCTTCCTATTAATCGAGGTCTTATCAGAAACGCGGATGATCAGTTAAGATGGGCGGTAATTTTACCGCTAAAAAATCGAGCGGTTTATAAAAATTACTACAAGAAGATAACCGGGGCATCATTAAACGAAATCTTCCGTAAAAAGATAGAGAAATTAAAGGATTCCAATTTATTATATGAAGATGATAAATTACTTAAGCTTACCGAACGCGGCCGCTTTTTTGCTGATGAGGCCTGCCAGCAATTTCATCATCCGAAATATATGCCTTTTTCCAAAACAGCCTATGCCCATGGAAAATTATACCCTTATATTGATTCCCTGCCCTAAATTTTTTTTATTATCCTAAAAATACCAATACAACTCCGGCTACCGCTACAACAGCACCAATAATCTTATGCATCGATATCTTTTCTTTTAATATAAACGCGGACATAGGCAGAATAAATAGAGGCGTTGTTGAACTAAGGATAGTGGCAATTGAAACATCAATATATTTAAGGGCCAAAAGGGAAAGCCAAAATCCTCCGAAAATAGCAACAAAGGCAGCAAAAAAAATAAATTTTAGTAAACCCCGGTTATTAAAAGGAACCAGCCATTTCTTTATTTGGCCTGTCGCATACCCCCATACACTAAGCCCGATAAGCCCCCAAAAAAGGCGGATAAAAGTCGCCTGTAATGTTGGAACAGCCGCTACTCCTATTTTCGCAAGTATTATCCCTATTGAATTACATAATAGAAATAAAATTGCATACTTAATACCAGCGATTCTGTCTTTCCCATTTTTTTCTTTGGATAAATCTTCCCATAATACCCAACTGATACCGCCTAAGGTAAGCAAAATCCCTGTCCAGGCTAAAGGAGAAGGTCTCTCCCGTAAAAAAATAACCGCCAAAATGATTGTAACTGCCGGACCCAGGGTTTCTAACAATAGCGTTAATCTTGGCCCTAAGTAGATTAAAGCCTTAAAGAAAAAAGTATCACCGCAAGCAATTCCCAATAAACCGCTGGCGCCAAGAAATAAAAATGCACGGCTGCTAACCGGCGCTATGCCAACAAAGAAAACCACAACTCCTAAATACAAAGTTCCAATTACACATTTCCCCAGGTTCATCCCCAGGGGAGAGATTTCATCACCGAGTTTACGGAATAAAATCGAACTAAAAGCCCATGCCCCGGCTGATATTAGAGCAGCAAAACCTCCCAGTATTCCATAAATTAAACCCAAATGCGCCATAATAATCTTATTTCAAAAAGAGTCCTGACTTTAATACAATTCTTCTTATCCGTTTTTCATCGGGAGTAAAACGTTTGATTGAATAGATGGGATAATGTTTCTTAAGTTCCTCGGGAGTCCCGTCATGAATGGTAACCGCATTTGCCCCGGCCATTAAACCTAAGTACTGCCCGTTAGCCTGGGCCTTCTCCAGAGAGCTAGTGCTGGGAATCAACATCTGCGGATAAAGTATTCTTATTAACGCCATGTAATTTAAGGTGATATTTAAATTGCCTTTTGGTTTATCCCAATAATTAGAATTCTCTCCAGGAATGAAAATAGAGGTACTCACCATGGTTAAATTGAAATTGCCGATAAAAAGCAAATCGTTAACAATATCATCTATGGTTTGATTCGGCAACCCTATTATATTACCGGAACCGACCTTAAAACCCAATTCACTTAGTGCCTTAATAGCTTTAGTCCTTTTACCCAAAGAATCATCAGGTTTTATCCGCTTATAAAGCGCAGGGTTTGATGTTTCAAATTTAAGGATATACCTGTCAGCACCGGATTCCCGTAACTTCTTATATTGACCGCAGGTCAAATTACCTAAACAAAGTATAATTGTTAAATCTTGAAATCTCTGCTTTAAGCTTCTTAAACATTTACAAACAAGATCTATATACTTTTGAGATTTATTTTCTCCAGATTGAAGTAAGAAGACTCTTCTGCCTTTAAGGTAAAGAGGTTCTATTGTTTCTATGATTTCGCCATATTTAAGCAGGTATCTTTTTTTAGTTCTAGAATAAAAATTAATGTTGCAAAAATTACATTTTCTCTGGCAAATGTTCGATATTTCAATTACACTCCTTACCTCAACAGCCTTAGAAGGAGAATGTTCGCTTCGCACTTTTCTTGCCAGCTTAAACAGTTCCTCCCTGGCCTCCCCTTTAAATAAAAGCGCCCTGCCAAGCAGGCTTTTTTTAAAATCACCTTTGGCTAATGCTTGTAAAATTGATTTATTATTCACTACTGCGCCTTTCCCATTCTAAAAGTTACAATCAAGCCCGCCAAAACTAAAAAAATAATCAACTCTCACTATCAGCAATTTCCGTCGGCAAGTAAAAAAGTTAGACTGTCCCCATCATAACATACTTTTAGGATAAATTTCAAAAATGTTTTCAAGATAATATTTTTTAGTTTTTACCAATTTGGACAGTATTGATTTTATTTAATTTTAAAAAACTTGGCCTCTTGAAACGGATATATATTGTTTCCGGAAGAAAAAAAATATTCCAAAGATAGGCCCGAATGAGGCTGCTTAAATATGCAGCTCCCACCAAAGATAATTTCAATAAAAGAGAGTTGCTATCCAGAATGACCCGTTTCACCGCAGGGCTAAGGTGCCTAAGTATATTGATATCTTTGTTTTTAATATTAGTAGTATGATTTTTGTTTAATAAATATTTAATTTCAAAAAAAGGTAACAATAATATCTTGGGAAGGCTTAAATTTAACAGAATAAAGCGGACAGAATTCCTGTGCATCCTGTACAAACAACCCTTTCTTTCGGTCAAGTCTTTTTTCTCCTGTAAAAGTAAATATGAAACATCGCTCCGTTACTCATAATTTTATACTTTTACCAATTCCAAATCCTTCGGCTGAACAAGCTCAGCCGCCGGTATTTTCTGTTTCCGGCACGAAGCACGC
>JAHIKK010000079.1 GCA_018897555.1 Candidatus Omnitrophota bacterium | reverse complement strand
TAAATAGGGACAGCGGCCATTTTTTAACCCACCAGAGCAGCTTGGCGTTTAGAATTTTAACCGCTGAAAAGTGTTTAAACCTCATTAGGCACCCCTTGAAATAGTTCTGCGCCTCATTTTTCCCCCCTCGGCGCTATTTCCTTCACGCTCTTTACCTCGATGCTGGGAATTAATTCTTTACCGAATTCTATCCGCTCTCTCAGTAAGCCGTCAATTTCCACTTTCTTGCCCGCTAACTTTTTTAACTCATTAGAAAATTCGCCGCTAAGAATATACCTGTTTTTATCTTCTAATTTTAAGGCAAAATATTCCTGCTTGGCTTCTTCCGATTTAAGGATAAGCAATTCTCCGCTTGCCTTAACCCAGAGCTTGCCTTCTTTAGGGATAAACTTGATCTCTGCCCGCGCTGTGTTAAAAGCAAGCAATACTCCGATTAAAAGAACGGCAATAATCTTCATGTATTCATCTCCTTTTCAATGCGCGTAATCGCCTTTGGCTCAACTTCTACATAAGGCCTGACCCTGATCCAGTCAAAATATACACTGCCGGCCTCAAAAATTGCTGTGCTTGATTTTAATCCAATATACCCATCATCTAAAGTATAAGTGTCAAGAAAACGTATCTCTGCCTGTTTTTCATAGTCATCGCTATAGCGCTCAAAGGTAATTCCGGTAGTACCTACTATTACCTTATATATGTAATCGGTAAGCGGCTGGATGGGGTTTCCGATATTTAATTTGGCAACGTCATTGACCGCGATCGTATGCTCTGCTCCGGCAAAAGCGGATGAATAAACCATCTGCTCAAACGGATACGCCGAGCGCTCGGAGAATACCCCGCGGCAAATTGCCTGTATCGCGGCATTTTTTTCCGCTTTTGCCTTAAATTCCAAAACGCCTTTTCTCATTTTAAAATTGCGGGAAATTATTGAACAGCCCTTAAGCTGTAACTGGCCATCTTTTAGATTACACACCCTATCCAATTCAGAACGTAGCTGCCATTTCGTTTCATCAAGTTTCGCGGAATTAAAGTCATCATAAAACGCAAAAACCTTTTCCGGGCTGGATTCATCTTTGGCATTTTCATTTCCGTAATAAACATTTATCTTTGTTCCTTCTGCGGGGATCTGCGGAACTTTCACCCAGAAATCCGCGCTGTCATCAGAGTAGGGGAGGTTTAAACCTCCCCTACTCTCTAAATAATAATCCAGCGGAGTTTGCCCGTCGCTGGCAGTGAAACGCACATCCTTAAAATCTTCCCTGACATTTTCTTTGGCGATTTTTATTTTGACGGGATAATTAAATAATTCTTCATTGCTTCCTGAGATATTAATTGTCTTATGGTATTTGAAGGCGGCTAATTCTTGGTTGCGCAAAAACGCCGATACGCCCGAGGTGTCTTTATAACCCAGAGTCACGTTTTTAAGCATACTGCCCGCGGGAATATCCGCCTTAAAACACAATTGGTTGCCGGGAATAAAGCCTTCATTTAAAATTTGGCCGTTGGTTATTCTCGTATAAGCATTGCCGGCGTTTGCGCTCACCTCCAAACGCACCTCGCCTGCAAACTCCCAGGATGCTGCGATTTCCTGTATCATGCCTTGAGTGCTCATTCTTTCTGACTCCACGGTTAACGGCCCCTGCAAATTAAACTCATAAACCAGCGGCCCCTTCTGCGTAGGTATTTCCTCGGCATCTGCCCTTACGCCTAAGCCCAATCCTGCTATACCCAACATCATCACTACAATATATCTATTCATCACACTATAAATATAGTCTATATTGTCTCAAAGAACAATAACCAAACTACTCGTTTTCATTGCACATTCTACTCTATTTTTAGTAGGGGAGGTTTAAACCTCCCCTACTCCCGCCATGACAAATCCACATTGGACATTCCTAAATGGACATTTCAAATTGGACATTTCTAATCTTAGATATCGACAATTTTATTCTCCAGAGCGTATTTTATCAGGTCGCTTGTTTTATGTAAGTTGAGCTTCTTTAATATGCTGTTTTTATAGTTTTCCACTGTCCTGCGGCTGACAAACAAAATATCGGCAATCTCCTTGGCGGTTTTGCCTTCCACCACCAAGCGTAAGCAATCGCTTTCCCGCTCGTTCAAAATTGCCGCGGCCCCAATTTTTTCCTTCGGCTCTTTCACCGAATCCGCCAGATACTCTGAAATTGCCTCCCCTAGATAAACTTTACCCGCGGTAACCCGGCTTAAAGCTGAAATTAACTCTTCCGCCACATTATCTTTATTTAAATAACCGCTGACCCCCTGACGTAAAGCTTTTAAAACATAAGCTCCTAACTTATGCACGGAAATAATAATAATTTTGGTTTGCGGTGATACGCGTTTGACCCTGGCAATAATATCCAGCCCGCTAATCTTGGGCATGGAGATATCCAAAAGCATAATCTCCGGCTTAAACTCTTCGGCGGCTTTTAAAGCCGCCTCTCCATCCGCTGCCTCAGCGCAAACCTCATACTGGGCATGTTTTTCCAAAACGCTTTTTATGCCCGCGCGGATAATATCATGGTCATCAACAATCGCGATTTTTATGGCCATATTTTCTTTGTCATCCCCAAGCTCTCTTTTGTCATCCCCGCGCAAGCGGGGATCTGCTTTTTAGATTCCCACTTTCGTGGGAATGACTTAAGAATCAGCAGGGTTTATTATTGTGTTTTATCAGCTATTTCATATGTTTTAATAAAAGGATCCTTCTCAATGGATAGTAAAATTTTCTCCGTATTTTCTCCGCAGTTTTCTCCACAGTTTTCACCACAGTTTCTTTACATCTTCTCCACAGTTTTTTGTCATTCCCGCGCTCTCTGTCACTCCCGCGCAAGCGGGAGTCTTAGTTCCCCGCTTTCGCGGGGATGACATATTTGGAATCCTAAACAATCTCACTATACAAATCCTTCCACTCAGGATTTATTTTTTCAATCAATTCAATCTTCCAACGACGATACCACTTTTTCATCTGTTTTTCCCGAAGGATAGCTTCAACCGGACCACCATGAACTTCATAATAAACAAGATGACGCAGGTGATATTTCTTAGTAAACCCATCAACAAGCCCACTCTTATGCTCATAGGCCCTTCGAGTGAGGTCATTAGATACACCAATATATAAGGTACCATCTTTTTTATTTGTCATTATGTATACGTAATATGCTTTTTCATCCATATTTAGTTCCCCGCTTTCGCGGGGATGACAACCTGTACTCCGTCATTCCCGCGCAAGCGGGAATCTGATCCCCGCTTTCGCGGGGATGACAACCACTTTCGTGGGAATGACAACTTCTGTCCCGCTGGAGCCTGCCCTCAAATGTTTTAATCGAGGACAGGGATAACAACTTAGAGAATCGGAAGCGTTACGCTGGTGCTCATCCCTTTTCCGCGGGATGAATTTATTTGCATTGACCCATCCAGCACTTCCACCCTTTCTTTTAAGCCGATTAAACCCAGCTTGAACTTATCTTCTTTGCGCCTTGAAAATTTCTGCGCATCCTTTTGGTAATCAAACCCCTGCCCGTCATCGCGATAAAATAATTCCAGGGAATTCGCGTTTTTATTAATCCGGAGTTCCACATTTTTAGCCTGGGCGTGCTTAACCATATTCGTCAGCAGTTCCTGCACGATGCGGTAAATCAACAAGCTGTACTCCGGAGCCAACTCCAGGCGGCCTTGGGGCTTTTGAAAAATATATTCCATGCCGCCTAAATGCTTGGATTCTAAAAGCAGCGACTCTATGCTCTCCAATAATCCCACTTCATCTAAATCCGGCGGCCTAAGTAAAAAGGCGATGTTGTGGCTTTTGTCAATTAAGCCCGCGGCGATCTTTTTGCATTCTTCAACTTTTGCTTGCAAAGCGGCTGTTTCGGTGGTTGGCGAGGTCATTCCCGCGGAAGCGGGAATCTGATCCCCGCTTTCGCGGGGATGACTAATACTCGGGAATAACGAAGCAATGCCTTGAGCAATAAGGCCCAGATAAATTTTTAGCGCGCTTAAATCCTGGCCCATCTCATCATGCACGGCATTAGATAAATGTTTCCGTTCATCCTCCTCCAGATTAAGCATCCGGTTAAACATATCCTGCCGGTAAAGCCGCTCTTTAATTCTGCGCCGGTAAACCGCCAGGGCAATTAAGGTTCCGGCGACTAGCGCCGTAACTAAACTCACCACTAAGAAAAAAATTGAGCGCTCTTTATCCGTTCTGGCTAAAGCCATCTGCCGCTGGACTTCTTCCAAATTAGATTTACCCAAAGAATTATCCAAAAATTCATCTATTCTATAAATACGATTCTCGAAACTCATCAACCGGCTGCTGGTCGCTTCGCTGATTTGCGCGGACTCCTCTTTATCCGCTAATTGCACAATTTTTTTACCCAACGCGAAAACTTCATCAAATGAAGCCATAACTTGGTCTGCCCAATCTTTTTGCTGGTCTAAATACGCGTTTTGGCGGTAAATTTCAAGCTGTTTTTTAAAATTCTCTCCCGCCGCAAAAATTTTATTCACTTTTGCCGCTATCGGCACGGCGCCTAAATACCGGGAAGAGCGCCAAAAAACATAGTTGCGGATACCCATAGCATAAATCGCATTACTGATACGCATCTCCAGCACCGCGCTCTGCCGCTTGAGATTATACCTGCCGAGATTTTCAAGCTTACGGCTTAATCCATGAATCTGGGCTATGCCAAACAAGCCGATTAATAAGGTGAGCAAAATTAAAAAAGCAAAAGCCAAAAGTAATTTCTTTTCTTTAAAATTTATAATTATATTCTTCATATTAGATCAGTCATTCTGAGCCCGCAGGGCGAAGAATCTAAAAAACAGATCCTTCGGGCCTCTGGCCCTCAGGATGACACCTACTGTTCCAGCTCTTTAACCCTTTGCGCAGCTTGTTTAGTCCACTCACTATTTGGATCACCGTATAAAACGCGTTTGCGCCAATACTTTAAAGCTTTGAAAAAATCTTGGCGATTTTCATTAAATAAAGCTAAATTTGAATAGGCCGGATAATAACGCGCGTCAACTGAAATAGCCCTTAGATACATCTCCTCGGCTTTCTCAGGTTTATCCTCCTGCTCATAAATAATTCCTAAATTGTTATAAGCCGCGGCGTATTTTTTATCCAGCTCCGCAGCTCTTATAAAATTGTTTATTGCTTCCTTATTATTGGAATCAGCTTGGGCGCGTAAGCCTTTTTGGTAATAATCTTTGGCGGTTTCTTCTAACATAGGCTTTTTTACCTCAGCGCTAACCGCTTGTTTTGCCGCTCTTTCGGCTGTTTCCTGGGCGGCCATCTCAATTGCCTGCTTTTTTTTCAACTCCTCTTTCATATTCTCAGGATAAAATAACCCCCGATCTATAGCCTTATCTCTGACAACCTTGTTTTGCAGAACCACCGGTAAATGCTCCATCGGCACAATCTCAGTTATCTTATCTCCGCGTAAACCCACATCCCCGCTCGATAAATGCGGGGTGAGAAAGATAATTACTTCCGTCCTCTTTTTCTCATGCGTGCGGCTGGAAAAAAATATGCCTAACAATGGAATCCTGGCTAACACCGGCCAGCCCTTGACCGTATCGGCGTCTTCGATCCTGGTCATTCCGGCAATCATAATCATTGTCCCGTCTTTAATTTTTACCACGGTTTCAGACTGCGCGGTCTGCACTATGGGAATGCGGCTGCCCAAAGCCGTTTCAATCGTTTCTTTAACTGAGCTAACCTCCGGCTTAAGTTTCATGGTAATAAAACCATCCGCGCCGATCTTGGGAACAATTTTTAATTTTACGCCGACATCGATAAACTCCACGGTTTCGGAGGTTACGGTAGTTGAGGTGGCCTGGCTTTGAGTCTGGGTAATATAAGCCTCACGAACCCCGACCATCACATTGGCCTCTTCATTATTCACTACCGCGATTCTTGGTTGAGAGATAATATTGGTCTTGCCATACGTACTTAAAAAATTTAAAATTCCTTTATAGTTATTAACCGCCAGAGTCCCGACTGAAATTTTTTGATAGGCCGCGGTAGGCGTAGCGGGGAAATATCCGGAAAAAGCCAGCCCATCTGCCATAGCCGCGCTAAAAACCCTTTCCCAGTCAATACCCCGTTCAAATTTATCACTTAAGGTCAGTTCCACAATATCCGCTTCCACATAAACCTGGCGCGATGCCTCATCTAACTCCCGGACTAACATATTCATTTTCTGCATCTTCTGCGGTAAATCCGAAATTATCGCTTTTCCGCTGCGCTCATCAATAATTACTTCACCAGTTCCCGGGGTAATCGCCGCGCTCAGCTGCGTTTTGGCGTCGGCGGCCTTAATATAATTTAAGTCATAAACCGTCGTGGTTAATGGCCGGTCTAAATCTAGAATCGTTTTGTTTAATAACTCCAGTTTCTCCGGAATATCGATTAAAATTATTGTGCCGGTGGACTCATCGACTACTATTTTTCCCACATCGGATTTTAATTGGCCTAAAGCCGTAAAAATCACCGCGGGCTTGGCGTAAGTTAACTTCACGGTCTGGATTTTTCTTTGATCGACATAATCCTGCCCAAAAATTTTCCGGTATCCTGCTTCACTCATCACATAATAAACATTACCTTTACGGTTTAAGGCCAGCCCTTGAGTTAAAAGAACGATATCCAGCACATCATCAAAATTAACATTACTCAAATATACAGTAATCCTGCCGGCAACCTCTTTGCTCGGAACAATAGTTTTACCGGTTTTTAAAGAAATAATCCGCAGCAGCTCTACGATATCGACATTTTTTAAATCTAAAGAGATCTTATCACTGGCTGTTTCCGGCAACCCCGGCTGATCTTCCTGCGCGCAATATACATTAAGCGGGCTAATTAAAAATATCGCGGCTAGGAGAAAAATAATGGGACCGTTTCTATTTTTTAAGAATAGGCGCGAAGAAAAAATAGAAACGGTCCCATTATTTTCATTATTTTTTATGAGTTTATCATTTACTTTCATTGTTTATCTTTCGGCCGACATTACTGGTTCCGGTTATAATGGTCGGGGTGATGAATATGACTAATTCCGTTCTGGTGTTTTCTTTAGTTTTATTGCCGAACAAATACCCTAAGATCGGCATGCGCGATAACTTCGGCAGTCCGCTGCTGTTATCGGTATCTTCTTGCCTTAATAAACCGGCGATAATCAAAGTGCGGCCATCCTTAACTTTAACTACCGTCTCCGATTGAGAAGTCTGCACAATGGGGACCACGGTACCGGCAGTAGTAGTTAAAGTACTTTTTACCGAGCTGATCTCCGGTTTAATTTTCATCGTGATAAAACCATCCGCGCCGATCGTCGGCACGACCACCAGCTTCAAACCAACATCGATAAACTGCACACTTTCCGCGGTAATCGTGGTTGACTCGCCCTGGCTCTGGCTAGAGGTAACATACGCTTCCCGGGTACCGACTAAAATTTTAGCTTCCTCTTTATTTACCACTACAATTCTCGGGCGGGTAAGTACCTTCGTATTCCCATATTCATTTAACATATTTATAACAATGCTATAACCATTAGCGGCCAGCGTCCCCACGCTAATTTTTCCATAACTGGAAAGGGCCGGGGACACCGGAAATTTTGACACCAGTTCCAGATCATCCATATGCACGGATTTAAAAATTTTATCCCACTCAATCCCTCTTTGAAATTTATCATCAACATTAACTTCTATAATCTCGCCGGTAATTAATACCTGACGGCTTTGCTCATCGAACTCTTCCATTAATTTCTTGATACGCGCCAAGCGTTGGGGCAAATCATAAACCACTACTTTTGAGCTGCGCTCATCTAGAATAATCTGTCCGACTCCCGGAGTAATTAAATCATTTAGGAAGCTTTTAATATCCGCGAACCGCGCGTAATTGACATTAAAAACCACCGTTTCCAAAGGCTGGTCTAAATCTTTAATCGCCTTCGCAATCACTAACATTGATTGCGAAGTATCCATAATAATAATTATTCCGGTTGCCTCATCGGATACTATTTTGCCTACATCCGATTTCAGGGAATTAATGACATTCAAAATATTGGCCGGTTTGGCGTAAGCTAATTTAAAAGTACGCGTTTCTTTATGTTCGGCGTATTTTTTTCCGTAGAGCTTCTCATATTCCATTGCCGTCATTACCTTGATCACTTTGCCTTTGCGTTCATAAGCCAAATCCTGCAGAGTTACAATTACATCCAGGGCATCCGTGAAACTTAAATTATCCATAAATACGGTAACCCGGCCTTTAATTTCCGGAGAAGTAACAATGGTCACCCCGCTTTTAGTCGAGAGCAGCTTAAAAAGTTCAATGATATCTACCCCTTTTAAATCCACGGAGATCTTTTCGCTAAACTTCGTATTCCCGGATTCAGAAGGTAAAACTTCCTGCGTCAAATTTGCCTGCGGGATATTTTCCGCGAAAATTGCTTTTGTCATTATCAGCATAATTAACACTCCCAAAACAACCGGCAGCCCCTTGTAGGGGAGGTTTAAACCTCCCCTACGATTATTCAGAGAACTACCGCGCGTTCTTTTCATCTTAGTTCGTATTCCTGAGTACCTGAACCTAAGTTAATTTCTAAAATCGCCGAATTACGCGAAATCTCTTTAATTTTAAACTGCTCATTATAAGATTCTCCTTTTTTAAAGATATATGTCCGGGAGTCTTTGGTATTTTCAATCATTACTTCCGGATTCTGCGACCAAATAATCCCCACCAACTTAAAATCTTTAAGTTCTTCCAAAACATTTACGTTTTCTTGCGCGGTAACGCCCCCATCCTTAACATCCGCCGGTAGGAAAAAATTCCTCCTCAGCTTCTCTCTGCCGATATTTTTTCGGATCAATCCCTGCGCCTCGCCCGCGGAGATAAACTTTACTACTGCCGCTGAATCCGCCGGAGTAAAATACGCGGCGTTGGATTTAGAGACTGCCGGAGCGCTAAAAAAAGTATAAATAAAAATTAAAGTTAAAAAAATTCCCAAACCGATTAAACCGGTATTTATTTTAGCCAGGTTAAATTTTAAATCTATAAAAATATTCTTTAAGGCGGCAAAATTAAATTTAAAACCCGCCGGCGGCGGGCCAAACTGTTTCCTCGCCCCGCTTACCTGGGTTTTGCGGGAATCATGTGTGCCTTCGATAATCTTCAGTAATCTTTCGTCCGAAGTTTGCTTATCCATAATTAGACTATGCTGCGGGCAATTAAATCCCGGATCAATACTCCATCCACCACTGTTTTATTGCTTGTCACCAGGTTTCTTAAAGCATTGTGGCAAATTAGGTTAATCTTACGGGGATAGCCCTGGCTGTAACGCTGGATTTCGCTAACTGCTTCATTAGTAAAGAGTAGCAACTCTGTGTTAAAACCGGAATGGTGCAAACGAAAATTAATCAACTCCCTGGTCTCCGGCTCATCCAAAGGATTAATCACATATTTAAGCACAATCCGGTCATAGAAATTCTTAATCTCTTTGATTTTTGGTAAAAGCTCCATCTGCGAAAAAAGCACTAACTGCAGTAATTTGTAATCGTTAGTTTCGTAATTTAATAAAACCCTTAAGACCTCTAAAGATTCCCCGTTTAGTTTTTGGGCCTCATCGACGACTAAAACGATGGTTTTATTTTCCTCCACGCCTTTCTGATAAAGATATTTTTTAATTACCTCTTTATAATCTAAAATACTGGGAGAGCCGGTAATCTGGTCCTGGAGATTAAATGTACGCACTAACGATTCTAAAAATAACTCCTCACTTTGAGCCGTGGGATCTAAAATCATATAGAATAAGATATCCGAGCGCTCCTTGAGCATTTGGAAAAGTTTGCGCGAAAGAGTAGTTTTACCTACCCCGACATCTCCTAAAATAACGCTTAAGCCCCGGCGCAGGCGAATCTCGATCAATAAGCGAACCAACGCCGTCTTATGTTCGATAGATTCAAAGAAAAACTCCGGATTCGGGTTATTGGAAAATGGTTCTTTAATTAAACCCAGGCTTGAAAAATAACTCATTTATCCTTTTCTTAACAAATCACAAATTAATTTTAAGGAATACCCCTGGCTTTTAAGGTTAGTGACCTTTTTTAAACAAGCGCTAACCTGCCGCGCGTCATAAAGCCGGTTGTTGGCATTTCTTTTTTTAACCACCAACAGGCCCAAATTGGTATAATAATTAACTGTTTGATAAGAGATGCTGTAAATTTTACTAATTTCAGCCGGTGAGATTAACGTTTTACTCATGATTGATTCCTCCCTAGTGATATGAATTTATAAGGCATATAACACTTTATAGTAAATGCTATCATGCTGTTTCAAATCATATAATAAACTATGCTTTTTGTCAAGTACTATTTTGTTTTTTTAACGTATTTTCCCGACGAGCAAATAAAAATAGGTAAGTTTTTATGGGATGATTTTAACAGCTAACTTAATTTATCATATCTTACGCATTTGCAATGGTTTTTGTTCCAGATTGAAATGCTCCCCGGTATAATCTGGTAACATAGATAACAGATATAATATATGGCGAAGAGGAATAACCCTTTGCCGTGGAAAACAACCGAACCTATGGGCCAAAAAATTCAATTGACAGCTGAATGGCAAAAAACAACTCCACTAAGAATATTCTTGATAAAATAAGATATTATAACTATAATAAACGAAATACAGGTTAAGAAAGAGGGAATGCTGCTGCTGATAATACTAAAGACGCGGGTAGCTGTTAAAATAATTTGAAAAATAAGGAATAAGGTTTATGCTAAGTAAGTTTTTCAAAAAAAAATACCGTAAAAGCCTGGCTGCGATTATGGTAGTTAGTTCTTTGTGGTTAGGTTATGATACTTTTGCCATTTGGCTAGAATCGACGCAAGCAAATAATCTTATTTATGCAAGTGATAATCTTACTAAAACTTCAGGTTTTATATTTGCTGAAGCCGAAGCCAGCCTTAGCCTGCTGGAAAAAGAAAAATCCTCCTTAAAAGAACAGCTCTTGCGGGCAGAGAATAACTTAAAATATACAGAGCTAAAACTAAATAATCAAATTGTCTTTTTAGGCAAAGAAAAATCCTCCTTAAAAGAGCAGCTCTTGCAAACAGAAGATAACTTTAAGAAGACAGAAGCCCTGCTAAATGATCAGCTGACAGCTTTAACCAAATCCAAGCAAGAAGCCGAAGCTAAGCTAAATGATCAGCTGACAGCTTTAACCAAATCCAAGCAAGAAGCCGAAGCCAGCCTTAGCCTGCTGGAAAAAGAAGCCTCCTCCTTAAAAGAGCAGCTCTT
>JAHIKK010000078.1 GCA_018897555.1 Candidatus Omnitrophota bacterium | reverse complement strand
TTTTTATTAAATTTACATGCCCTGTTCAGTTCAGCGGTCTTGGCGAAGATCCAAAAGTCGCTAAAACAAATGCCTTAATTAATGCCGCCTCAGCCGCGGCCAAGGATTTGGTTGATCAGTTGAGACTTAAACAGAGCATGTAAATTTAATAAAAATTAAAAAGGGAGCGAAAAGATGATTAAGAAATTACTGGTGTTGAGTATCGTTGGTTTTATGGCATTTGGATCAAGTACGGCTTTCGCCCAGTTTGGAGGGTTAAAAGGGATGGTTGACGGAGCTAAAAAGGCCGTTGGCGGTGGAGCTTCGACGGGTGATCTTAGCGCATCAAAAGGTTCTGTGGTTAGTGCCTATTTAGCCTCAACACAAGCGTTGACCTTAAGTTTGGAGAAAGCGGCGGAGGCGTTTGGTGTAAAAAAAGAGGTTCTTGAGAAGCTGGCCGTTGTTAAGTCCTTAAAGGAAGGCAATATTAACGACAAAGATTTGGAGAAGGCTCGGAAATCTTCAGAAGAAGCACAGGCGATTATTAAGGAGAAAATGAGCGCGACAACGGCTCCAAGTGTTGAATCAAAGGCGTTAATGGCAGAAAGCATGATTCATTTGGCCGATGGCATACAAAAAGAAACAGAATTGGTTGGGTCGGTTCAAACATTGTCCTCTCAGGCACAAGCGGCTGTAAGCAGTGCTTCGCCAATGGAAATGCTCAAGGTCAAGGATATCGCTGGTACGGCCCTGACATTGGTTAAGGCTATTCCGATGGATCTCAAGCTTTCAAAAAATATTCTTGGTGCGTATTTGACGTATGCCAAGGCGAATAATATTTCTACGCCCAGCAATGCTTCTAATTTATTGAAAGGGGAATAAGCGATGATGTCATTAAAGATACCGTTTATTGCGGTTACTTTGTTGGCGTTTGTCGCTTGCGGAAATGTTTGCGCGGAAACGCCACAGCCGTCTACGGATAAGGTGGATAAGCCTTTAGCCGTCGCAATTTTTTCAAGGAATAAAACACGTGATGCCGGATATGAAAAATATGCGGATATGCTTCGTAGCGGTTTGGTTTCCCAATTATCAGGGAAGTTTACCGTGATTGATAAAGATGATGTTGTAAATGTCTTTGAGAGGGAAACAAAAAAAGAAGTTACGAAGTCATCCGACTTGTGGAGTTATCTTCAAATGCTTTCCGAGTTAAAGAAGGAAGAGAAGGAAGCGGATAAACAAGGAAATGTCGACAATCGGACAATTGAGCAAAAATCTTCGGCATTAAGAATCTCGCAAGCGATCGGAGCGAATTACTTTTTGATCGCGGATGTGGAGGAGATTGTAAGTAATAATATCAAGGATACGGTCTACGGAAATCAAGTTAATGATATGAGAATCACAGCCGATTTGGCCGTCAAGATTCTCGACGGCGTTCGAGGTGGAACTATATTGGCGGAGAATGTCAGGGTCGAGAAAAGGCTTCGTGGCGATGAGAAGACCATTTTCAATCCGGAGGATGTTGCTCAGGCTTTACCGGTATTGATGAAACAGGCGGCCGGTGACGTTGCCAAGAAGTTTTTGGATAATATTGAAAAGGTTCGTGGATTCGAAGTTGATGCCGTGAAGGTTAAGTTTAAGGTTAAAACAAATGTGCCAAGTTCCACAGTGGAAATAGACGGCATGGCAATCGGCACGGCTCCCGGAGAGTTTCAGGCTATATCCGGTGCTCACAGAATACGTGTCACGAAGGACGGGTATCGTGCTTTTGAGCGGGATGTGAATATTATTGCGAATGCGGAGTTCTCTGTTTCTCTGGAGGAGACTGGTGAGAGGCAGGATGCCAAAATTAAGAGCGATACGGCAGAGGCGGATAATTATTCGACCAAGAAGAAAGCTGATGCCGAATATAAACACGGCCCTAAGAAAACTGCCGACTGGTAAGGAGGACTAATGTATAGATTCATTATTTCATTTTTATTATTGTCTGTTATAGCTTTGCCACCCATTTCTGCGCATGCGGAGAAAATGAGAGTGGGATTCGTTGAGCAGATTGACTCAACGGTAGATGTGCCGGATGTCATTAAGCAAAACTTAAAAGACGCAATCAGGCAGAATCTTGTTAATTCGGGTAAATTTGAAGTTGTTGATCGGAACCAGAAAGACATTAATCGGTTGTTTGAGGAAATGAAATTCTCCGATGAGCGGATTGGGCGTGTTGATATGAATGACGCTAAGAAGGCGGAGTTTGGAAAGATCTCTGGAATGGAATATATGGTTCTTGTCAGTATTAATGACTTTTTTACTGGCGAGGAAGCGTCAAAATTCCAAAAGACTGAACCCGGCAATAAGGCGGTGGTTCGACTGGGTGTGAATTTAAGACTGTTAAATGCGTCTACAAGTAGAATCCAGCTTGAGAAGAGTGTTTCTGCGAAGCGTTTGTCCGCGATTAAAGCGGCTGAAGGTCAGATGGATATGGAGTTGGTAAATAAGGCAATAAAGGCGTTGGCGGAGAAAGTCGTCCGTCAGGTTATGGATGAGGCTTATCCGATCTTGATCATCGAAAGAAATGGAAGCAGTGCTTTTATTAACAGAGGTAAGGATAGTGGGATCACTGTTGGTGAGGAGATGGATGTTTTTGTGATGAAAAAAGTGACGGATGAGGGTACTCAGGAAACTGTTGATCTTGCGAAGGCTGTTGGCAAGGTAAAAGTTACGAATGTTTCCGATAAGACGGCTGAAGTTGAGGTTATGGAAGATTTTGGCGTGAGCAAGGGTTGCGTTGTGAAGATGAAAGATAAGGATCAGTCCGTGGTTGAGGATGTGGCGAAGACTATCGAGAAGAAAAAGAACGCTGAGGATTGGTAGAATGAAAGAATTCGGCTTAGCACTTCTCGCGGCAGTTTTAGCTTTACTTGGGCAGGCAATAACTACCTTTATCATTCATAAACCAGAAGGGGACTAAACCAGAAGGGGACGTTGTTTGATTAATTGAATAGTTGACAAAGGAAACAATGCATGATAGAAATAGAGTATGCCAAGACAAGCACGATTAGATTATCCAGGCTGCTATCATCATGTAATGGGTCGAGGAATCGATGGTTTAAAGATATTTTATAAAGAAGCGGACAAGGAAGATTTTTTAACTCGCCTTAAAGATATCCAGAAAGAATCAAGCATGAAAATTCATGCCTGGTGTATAATGGATAACCATTTTCATTTACTATACCAAGCCGGACAGACCAATCTCGCTGCATTTATGCGCAAATTACTTACCGGATATGCAATAAACTATAATAAACGCAATAAACGCAGGGGATACTTGTTTGAAAGCAGGTATAAGTCAATAGTCATAAATGCCGATGAATATTACTTATCCCTGGTTAGGTATATACATTTAAATCCGGTAAAAGCTAAGGTTATTGGGATGACTAAACTAAAAGAATATGCGTGGACAGGTCATAGAGAAATTATGACTAAACAGAAAGAAAGAGTGATTAACCCCAAAGAAGTATTGGGATATTTTGGCCGAAGGAGAGCAACAGCGCTAAAAGCATATGAGGAGTATGTTGCAGACGGCGTAGACAAAGAAGATAAACATTTACTTGGCGGGGGATTAATTCGAAGTGTAGGGGGATGGGAAGAAGCAGTGAAAATGCGCAAGGAAGATATGCAGGTAAGCGATGAAAGGATTTTAGGCAGCGGAGAATTTGCGGCGGA
>JAHIKK010000077.1 GCA_018897555.1 Candidatus Omnitrophota bacterium | reverse complement strand
CGCCGGAGATTGACCAACGACGGCAGCCCATATTTCTTGCCTGGTCAACTATTTTTCTAATTTCCGCGAAGGTAAGTTCTGCTTTCTTCTCTGAAGAATCTGACGGAATTCTTAACCAACAATGCCGGCAGTTATTGTTACAGCGGTAGGTAAAGTCAATGCTGCCTTCTAAAGGCAGGCGGGGTAAATTATTTATTTTTATTTCTTGCAGATATTCTTGGGACATATTTAAAGTAAGAAACGCAGTATATAGTTTAAGACTCTTACGCTATCTTTTTACTGATGAAATCTATAAACTCACGAAAACCTTGCTCAAAATCCAAAGCAAAAGATGATGCTGCAACATTATCCTGATAGCCATCATGGAAATGGTAAGGAAAACTTGAAACACTCCGCCAATTGGTATATGGCCTCAAACTCAACTTCAGCTATCCTGCTGATTATTTTTAATTTCTTCATCCCAAACTCTCCAGTATGCCCTGGATCTTACGCCTTTCTGCCTCCAGATTGTCTAAAATGAAAAAATCTTCCCATGACCCATCTTCGTGAATCTTGCCTCCTTTTATTAATTCATCCATCTGAAAAATATCCTTGACGCCGTGTTTGGAACCAATTCTAAAAATCTCGGATTCTAAGTGCCGCAGCCTTTGTGTTAGATAAACCTTAAGGCTTTCTTTCTCTAATTCCTCCGGCTTAATGTCTAATTTGGAAGCAATCTCTCTAACTGTCATTTAATCATCTCCTTTCATTCTAAAATCTCCCTCATCCTTAAAAACATCTTGACGATTATTGCCTCTATTGATGATATGGTAAACTAAACCTTCTAATGAAATTCTTAGTGGCCGTAGCATAAAAATAAAATATCATAATAGTTTAAGGTTGTTGTGTAACATTATGAAACAATGAGAGTTGGGCAGAAACGACACTGTTTATTCCGTGGATTCTTGCCACCGAAAGAAGCCTCTCCTCAAGTTTACCTCTGGTTAAGATAATCAACTTTGGCTTGCCCCATTCTTTCTTTTTGTTTCCTTTGCGCATAGTTTAAGCTCTCTTTATTCTATTTCTCTAATTTCTCAAGAAATTCCTCAACTTGCTTTAAGTATTCTTTATAATCCTTAATCGCCAAAGAAAGCGCGTTATACACTTTCTCATCATCTATATCCATATATTCATGAACTAAGATATTACGCATTCCGGCTGAGCCTTTAAGTTTCTCCGCCAAATCCCTTGTTATCAAAGCTATATCGGACGCGCGAATAAATGAAACACTATAATCTTCAGGCGGCCTATTGTTTGTCTCTACGACAACGTGATTATTTATATCGATAGCGCACTCTACAATTAACTGAATAAGCCGTTCGGCGGAGGATTTTAAATAAAATTCAGACTTATATTCCTCTAAACTTTTCTGGGAGATAGGTTTTAATTTTTCCAAATACATATTCAAACGCGACAACTTTCTTCTCACTAATTCGATATCAATCATCGCTCTTTCCTTTCTATCGCGGATTGGACATACTCTTTTTCTAATAGCCTGAATTTTTTAGTATCCTGATATCTTGCTATCGCGCTTACCTTAAAAGAGCTGAATAACCCTTTATTTTTTTCATACAAAAGCACACCGTCTATGGCTACATGATAGGTGATCATTGACTCGGCGCCGTTTAAAAATACCGGATCAAATTTATCGCCAAAAATTGAAGAAAAATCCCTTAATATATCAAAATATTTCTCTTTAATTATGCCGGGGTCTCCCAATAACCCCGCGTCTATATCGCTTTTAGATGTAGCCATACCTTTGGCGTATGAACCGTGCAGGATTACCAAAGACAAGCCGTATTTCCGGCATATTCCATTAAAAGCTTCTTTATCTCGCACCAGCATTTTCTCTTCGCTCCATAAAAAGCATTTGTTCTATTGCCCGTATACTTTTTTCAGTTTTCTTTCTTTCAGAAATGCCGCCTTAAACGCGTTATATCTTCCGGTAACCAAATCAATCATAGCATGTTTATTATTTAATGAAAAGGCAATTTTCAAGGATGTCTCCTATATGCAAATGCAGCCTCTTACGAATTGCCGCGGGAAGTGTAATCTGGAAATTTCTTCTTATTTGTAGTACCATTTCAACTCCTCCTCAGAATTTAAGAATTTATTATTTTCTATAATTAAGTATGCCATAAAACTGGGGGCCGTCAAGTAATGCTTCCATATCATTCACGAATTCCTTTAGGCGCGGGAAAATTTAACGCGTCGCAAACCCTGCAAATTTCCGCGCAATCTCTATCCCCCTTTGCCAAAGCCCCTCTGACTCTTTTAAAAAAATCTGAAAACCATATATCTTTAAGGCTTGAATTTTTAACATTTCCCATAACCACCCTCCATAATCCGTCAGCACAGCACAGGGGCACGCTTCCATCGTAACCAATAACTATTTCAGTTGACGGCCTCAAACATTGGATCTTCAACGGCTTTTTTAAAAAAGCTGGCGCATTTGGGCTTTGGCCGGCGCGGTTACCGAAGTAATCGGTTTTAGCTCTATAATTTATGATAACTTCGCCCCGCAAGACAGCTGAATTATCCAGCAGATTCCTTATGGAGGAATTCAATTTATGCTGATCATTATAATTGTTGATTATAATTCTATTCAAACCGGATGCAAACAACTCATTCGCTAAATCCACGTTAATCAATATACCGTTAGTATACAGATAAAAAAAATTGTTTTTTAATAAGCTTCTGGCCATTTTTATCCAGGAAGGTAAACGCGGGTCTAATAACGGTTCATTATTACAATGAAAGGCAATGCTTCCGGTAAAACAGATACTTGCCAGTTCGTTAAGTATTTTTAGATATAAACTCTCCGGCATAAGGTTTTCCGGATTCTTTGCCCCGGCCTCCACCGACGCCGGGCAAAAAGCGCAATCATTGTTACAGTAAGACACGGTTTCAATAAATATTTTGCTGAACAATGGGTTTTATCTGTATACTAACGGTAT